>JAYSVM010000207.1:0-31878 GCA_043718495.1 Oscillatoriales bacterium
AAAAGCAATCCCAAATGCTTTTAGCGATGGGATAGAGAGCTGCGTAGTTCAGCCGAGGCGGGTCAATCCGCTCGAAGTAAAAAAGAAAGGGGAGGGACTCAATGCCTCCCATGTCATGTCATAAACGACTATACTTTTACCAGCTATTGCATCCGTTTGTATTTTCCTTTTTGCTCAGTTGCGCGATCGGCATCTTCGCCGGTGCGATCGTCTGGGGTTGGACAAGGCGCAAAAAGTAGTGATATCAATTCCGGTTGTATCGGATGATATAGAGGACACGGCAGTGCCGTGTCCCTACAGTATTATTTTCGGTAGGGAAACGGCACTGCCGTGTCCTAATTTCTACTGCCGTGTCCTAATTTCTCAAATTCAACCACTAGCCAATGGCAATACCAACCGAGCCACAACCAAATTATTATCCAAAATTTCCATAGAAAGATTTCCCCCCATCAAGCGCACCGCTCGCTGACAACTCAATAAAACTTGAAACATCGGCTGATAAAAATTAGAAGCAACTAATATATTCGGCCCAGAACTACCATTGAAAATCGCAATTAACTGTCGATCGAACAAACCACCATCAGTCACAGACAACTCCAGCAAATCTGTCCCTAAAATTTGATAGCGAACCTCAACTTTCCCCCCAACCTCAGAGCGACGACAAGCAGCCGCCAGCAATTCCCACAGCACCAAATCCAACTTAAGAGTGTCCCCCCGAACACTCAAAATCTGACCAGGTGGCAGTGAAACCGATGTTTCCCGGTTGACTTCCAGCAAAATTTCTAACTGTTTGACCAAAGGAGCCGCCCGATCGAGCGATCGCTTCAACCAAGCACCAACAGACATCGAATCCAGTCCAAATTGCAGCCGCCACTGCTCCTGTTTCAACACCAAATGAGCAGACCCCAAAGCATTACCAATTTGACGCAAAACCTGCTGGTAGCGCAAAGTTTTCAGAGCATCCTTTTGTTCCTTAACAGACTGCAAAATAGATTGACTCAACTCCCCCAACTCCTTCACCCCCGCTCCCACAATCCGGTAAAACTCCTCGAAGCGGCGCTGCTTATACCAATTAAGCAACTCCAAATCCGATCGCTGCAACTCCAACAAAGATTGCACTGCCAAATACCGACGCCACCAAGCCAAATGACAACCCATCTGATCGAGTAAATTCACCGACAACTCCGACCACCTGCGTCCTCCAGCATCCGCCACCAATAATACTCCCATCGGTTCATGTTCCGGCGCAGTCCGCAGTGCTACCGCCATAATCTCCCCAATTCCCGGACTACGAAGCCACCGTTTAGTGTCCAGCGACATTTCACTCATGCTGTATTGCACCACAGCCCCAGCAGCCAGAATTTGTTGAATCAAAAAATCAGTTTGGACTGGAATCGCTGCTTCTGGATTGAGCGCAAATACAGGATTGGCAGCCACCGTAGTAATAGAAGCTTCCTCTTGATGCCGATTCCAAGTAATTACCGCCACTAAAGGACACGAAAGAGTCTGAGCAACGTGTTGAGCAAAAGTGTGTTCTAGCCTTGGCAGTGACAAGTCTGGAACAATCTGCCGTGAGGAGGCAGATATCTGTTTGGGAGATAGTTCCTGGGGAGCTTGCAAAACAGCCAAGCCTGATTTGATCCCTCGGTAGAATAGTTGATACTTGTCAAGTTCCGAACTCTGCTGCCACTGGTGCAGAATCAGCCCTAATTGTTGACTGACTACTTGAACTAATTCTCGCTCCGATCGACTCCAATTACGAGTAGCACTGTGCCCGACAACCAGCAAACCCTCAATAGACTTAGGATTTTCGATTTTCGATTTTCGATTCGAGTATTCTCCTTCTGACTTCCCCCCTTGGGGGGGGTTGGGGGGGGTTCCTCTTCCTTGGAGGGGGTTGGGGGGGGTTCCTCTTCCTTCCCCCCTTGCAGGGTTCTTTTTCCCCCGCGTACTCACGGCTAAAAGCGATCGCACACCAGCTTCCGTCAGCACATCTCGCCAAGCCCCCAATCGCCCATCTTCCTCCCAATTTTCAATTGCCAGAGCTTCCCCGCCATCCTCCAGCAGCCGCAAATCCTGCAAGTCAAGAGCCTTAAGTGGTGACGGCACTGCTCTACGGTTGCGGGGCAGATTTTGGCAGACAATTTCAAACCGATCCTGTTCTTCCTCATACAGCAGCAGCAGAAAATATTCACAGTTGAGTCGCCCGCACAATTGCGAGGCAGTATTTTTCAGAGTCGTTTCCCAGTCCGCATCGCTGTAGATAGCACGGGCGATTCCCGCAGTTAAATCGCGATCGACCTCCGCTTGCTGAATCCGCGCTTCCATCTCCGACAGGGGAGCCGTCAGAGCCACTAATTGCGCCACTCCTCGCAGGTAATTTTTTTCATGTTCCTGCCAAATTCGGGCATCACTGGCTTCAACTGCCAGAAATCCCAACAATTCCCCTTCTAAAACAATAGGTGCCGCCAGCAGCGATCGAGCCCGAATTTGCTGCATCAACCGCCCGGTAAGTTCACTTTTCAGGGAACTGTGAGATTCACCAATCCAAACCATTTGTTCCTTTGTCAATGCCTCATAAAATCCGCCCAAGTCTTGGACAGTAATACCAGAAGCCGGTCGCTTCAGCCCGCCCATACCCGGAGCAACTTGGCGGTTGCTGACTCGTCGCCAAAAATAGCGCCGCTCTCGCTCGAACCAATAAACATTCGTGCGTGTCGGCTCGATAAATTCATGGGTTCGTTCCACTACCGTTTGCAAATATTGGTCGAGCGATCGCAGTTCACGCAATTGCGAAATCAGTGCAATCAGCGACTCATCCGGACGTTTTGTCAGAGTTCGTTGCCAGTCTTTTTCTATTTGATAAAGAGCAGTTGCCAGCGCTCCAAATACGATCGCCAGTTGCGTTTTCTCTCCCGACGAAAGTGAGCTTCCCCCAACGTCAGAACCAAGCAAAATCACCCCATAGCAACGATCTTTATAGCGAAGCGGAAACAAAATTGCACCTTGAACGTTTAAACTTTGAGCCAGTTTGTGCCATTCTCCCGCTCTATTTTCCGATCGCAAATCTGGAACTACCACAGGCTCAAGTTGAATTACCACTTGTTCTAGCAAATCCCCCGGATTGAGGGTAAACCGCTGTTTGAGAAATGACTGATCGCCACTTGGGGTCATGCCACCTTTGCCGAAAAGTCGATGGCCAGCGCGATCGTACAATCCGATCCAAATTAATCGCCAGTCAAATTCTGCTTGCAAGTACGAGAGAGTTGTCTCCAGCAGCACATCCACATTATCATCTTCTCGAAGAGTCTGGAGAACCCTCTCCAAAGTCATGATTTGTTCGTCTAAATCCTTCGGTCTTTGCTGCTGGTTCATTTCCAAGCGCCCTCAAAACTTTGTAGAAATCAATATTAAGAATTAAAATAAAATATGCAAGACAATCCACTATAATCTAAATTGTCTAATTTATTTTTTCTAATTGAATTTATTTAGGATAAGTCATTGGATATTTATCAATTTGGTCTGCGGCCACTGTTGTTTTCGGTATTGAAAGCCGATGCCGAATGGTTACACAACCGCAGCCTGCAAATTCTCGAATTAGCCGATCGCACCCAGTCTAACCCCGCAACCAGCCGAATTTTAGAGCAATTCCAGCAATCCTTTGGACTGCAAGATTCCCGACTCGAACAATCTCTTTGGGGACTAAACTTCAAAAACCCTGTCGGCTTAGCCGCCGGATTTGACAAAAACGGCGTAGCTGCTGGCATCTGGACAAAGTTTGGCTTTGGTTTTGCTGAACTAGGTACCGTCACTTGGAAACCACAGCCCGGAAACCCCCAGCCTCGCTTATTTCGGTTGACAGACGACAGTGCAGCCCTCAATCGCATGGGATTTAACAATCAAGGAGCGATCGCAATGGCGGCCCGCTTTCAGGCTGCACAAAACAGGGGGAAATTAGACAACTCATACCCCAACCCTAATTCCCCATTTCCCTTGGGGATTAATCTCGGTAAATCTAAGGTAACACCCTTAGAGCAAGCATCAACCGACTATTTGGAGAGTTTTAAACTCCTTCAGGATTGGGGCGACTATTTTGTGGTGAATGTTTCTTCCCCAAATACTCCAGGATTGCGATCGCTCCAAGATGCAGCTCAGCTCAGCACAATATTGGACATTTTGCAACAAACAAATCAGGGAACTAAACCAATTTTAGTCAAGATTGCCCCGGATTTGGAGTGGGAGGCGATCGCATCCATCCTCGACTTAGCAACAACCTACCAACTAGCAGGAATTATCGCCACAAACACCACCATTCGCCGCGACGGATTGAAAACACAAATATTACAAGAAACCGGCAAACCAATCACCGAAGAAGCCGGCGGCATTAGTGGCCTTCCCGTGCAGCAACGTTCAACAGAAGTAATCCGATTTATCTGGCAGAAAACAGCAGGAAAATTGCCCATCATCGGGGTTGGTGGCATTTTCACCGCCGACGATGCTTGGGAAAAAATTGCTGCTGGTGCAACTCTCATTCAAGTCTACACTGGTTGGGTTTACGAAGGCCCTTGGATGGTGCGCCGCATTCTCCAAGGATTGCTAAACAAATTAGAAGAGAAAGGATTTAATTCAATTTCTGAAGCCATTGGTTCGGGAAATGTTGAATAACTTTAAAAAATCCACTTTAATCAATAGGTAATTCTTTATGATATCATAGAAAATATGACTCTTCTAAAAATCATGTCTCAAGCAACATTAACTGATGTTTCCTTAGATCCAATATTAGAGCGCTTAACGCAACTTGCAAAACTAGAACCTGACTGGGATTCTTATGGTGCATTAGCAGTTTCGCCCGTTGCCTTTGTAAAAGCCTGTCAGTTGCTTATTCATATCAAATACTCTCTTTCGCCTTTAGTTGGCGATCTAATTTTACCCTATGATGCAGCACCAATTGCTAATGGTAGCCTACAACTGGAATGGCGGGGTTCACGCGGCAATCTAGAAGTGGAAATTAAATCCGATATGAGTTTCAGCTATTTATTAATTAAGGGAGAAGGAGGCGAGAGAAAATTTGAGGAGAAAAACCAGGTATCATTGTCTGAAATTCTGAATGTGGTGTCTGAGCTATTGATTCCATAAGTCAGGATGAGATCATGCTAGAAGAAATTGCAGACAACGATATTCTTTATCGCCGGATTCCTAATGTACATCTTTATGATGATGGCACTATAAAATCAGTTGCTTTTCAGGTTAGAGGAAAACCTGATAACAGCATCTCAGTTGAGTTGGCGAGGCTAACAACTCCCCAGGAAATTTTAGCTCGTGCAAGAAATCCTGACACTACAAAAGTGGGTGTGTTGGTAGCAGGATATGCCCGTTCTCTAGGCTTCATTGTCCGCCACGATCCCTTGGAGGATAGTCCAGCTCATTGTCTGATTGAGGGGGAAAACAATAAAGTCAAGTGTAAACTTTTGGCTGAGGCTACAACTATTTTGACTTTGCCTGAGTAAAGGCGATCGCGCTTTTTAGATCGCCTTTACGTCATTATTCCGCACTGTTTGCTACAATATTCTTCCTTGGGTGAGCCATACAAGTAGCTATCTAGATTTTTTGATAAGTCTATGGGTAGCTGTGCATTCTCTTCTGCTGGCGTTTCAGAATTAACTCTATTTATGAAATTCAAGAAAGATGGAAGATCGGAATTTTCTGAATTATGGTTGTGAAAATCATTTTGAGGTGTTCTGGATTTAATGAATAGCAAGAAATTTAAAAGTTCTGTCACTAAAGTATCAGGTGTTTGGGCAATCTCACGAATCAATAGTTCTCTTTCTGACATTGTTTTATCCTCCTTCGGAGGTTGCTTGGTTTCTATTTCATAGTTTATCTCAGATGGAAAACTTTTACAAGTATAGGGGGAAAAGTGCGATCGCGCTTTTTGACAAATTGGGATGTAAGGGCGATCGCTCTTTTTCAGATTCAAGTATTCGGGTTAGCTGTTGCCTTCGTGATGTACTGGATAATCCCGTCAAAATCCTTACGGATTTCTGCCAGTTGTTTTACCCAAGTATTAGAAGCAGAAATCGCTTCCTCTTCCTTCTGGCGAGCGGCTAAAATTTGCTTCTCAATCTCTCCGTAAACTTGTCGCTCAAATTCTCGCAACTGCCCTTCAAGTTGATTTTCGAGGTTTTGAGCTATCGCGATAAACTGACTTGTAATTTCGCTTCGAGCCTGAGCCATTTTCTGCTCTTGTTCCTGTTCCTGTTTGGCTTTATAAATTTCTGCCGCGACTGAAACTACTGTTAGAAGAGGGCCGACAAACATAGCGACATTAGCAATGTCTTTGGCAATGTTGACTGCTTGCCAAGGTCGAAAGTTAAAGCCGATAACTTCTCCGACAGCCAAAACAGTTTTATGAAGATTGCTCCCTACCACATCCATAGAGCGTAAAAATCCATCGCCTGCTGTTTTTGTCCAGCCAGCTCTCGTCGCCAATTCGATAGGATTAAGCCCTACTGTCTTACCAATTTCCAGAAGTCGCTCAACTTGACTCTTAAGCTGTTCAACATCTACTCCTGACCTCACATTTTGAGCTGATACTTTTTGAGTGAGTGCTAAACGTGCTACAAATGCTTGGACTAGATTGCTTTGCAGTACCTCTTTAACTTCATTTTGTATTGACTCAACTGCTGCCTTCACAGCTTGTTCCATTTCGTGTCCAGCTCTCTCATAGTGGTGTTGTACCTTAATTTCAGCCTGTTTATTAAGCATCTCAAAGTTATCTTTGCCACCAACTGCTGAGGCTAGGATTCTTCCTTCATTAACAACTTCTGAGGATAGGAGCAATGCTATACTATTAACTTTGGTACGTAAACGTTCACGTTCCTTCCGCACTGTACGAGATAAACGGTTCAGCACTTCAAAAAAAGCAGAGTCTTCGCTAGAGTTGCGACTAAAGCTCAACTGAGCATCATCCACACAGCTTAGAGCAATTCGGACTGGTGTATCAAAACGAGCAAGAGAGCTTCGACGTTCTACAAACTGATTTAGAGCATCGATAAAAGTTGGAAAGCGGCTGATTTCCGTCAGAAAATCATCCTTGGTGTCAATGCCTTCACAGTAGTCTTTGGCATCGATAAAGCAGATCGGAAATTCATCAAGACTGTAAGGCTTCAGTGCATCAGCAAGACTTTTGCGGTAGTTGGCAATTTTTTGCTCTTCTTCTCCTGCTTCATCAGACATTTTATTGATAACCAGCATCATTTTCCAGCGATAGCCTTTTTCATAGGCTAACTTCTTGAAATTCTCTACTGTCAGTGAGTCAAAGAGCATATAGGTGAGGCAGAAAACCAGCAAGTCTGATTTGTTGATCGCTTCATAAGTAGTTTCATCGTGATCTTGGCGGTCTGTAAAAAGTCCAGGCGTATCAATTAGCTTGATGCCGTTCCAATCATAATTGGTAGTTTTATCAGTAGCAATATCAGCATCAATGCGGATATCGCGCCGTCCTGTCAGGCCAGAAATGATGGTTGATTTACCTGCACTGTACTGACCAACAAAAGCTACTCCGAGAATCCCCTGCTCTCGATACTCTTTTAATTCATCACGCACTTTTTTGCGGATAGCTGTTAGTTCGGCTGTGTTTCCCTGAGCCAGTAAGTTGTCAAATTTTACTAGCGTTTTCTTGAAAGATGCACCGACATCAGCGGCTTTAAAGTTGGGGTTGTTCTGAGTCATGGTAGTTTAGTCCTTTTTGGGAGATTTGAGATTGCTAAAGGAAATATCCTCTTGAAGGATGTGTTTGATATCCTCTAGTGATTTTAGTCGCTGAACTTTGGATTTTGTGACAATCTTCATGTTACGCCCGAAATCTCGCTCGACTTTATGAATGGTTTCATTGATACGCTTATCTGTTAGAGTTTCGTTTTCTTCAACACACCAGTCAATAATTCGCTTGGCATAAGCACGATTTAGATAATTTTCTGTACCTGATAACTTCTTTTTTGCTTCTTCAAGCTGAGTCGCGATCGTCTCAAGCCCTTGAATTAGCTCCGCAAAGTAGGCATCAATATTCACGGCAACAGAATCACAAAACTTGCTGAAGTTAGACTCAGCGTCTCTGAGTGTGGCTTGCTTATGCTTGCTCAATTGCTCAGTTAGTGAAGTGGAAATCTTTGCAACAGCTTCACGACGTTTCTGATCTTTTGATTTAAAAATATTGGTCATGGAGCTAAAAAGAGTACCAAGAATACCAAGAACAATGCCAACAGGCGGAGCTATTGAACTGAAAAGAGCTAAAATTGGTCCCGCCATCACTAGAATACTTCCACCTATCCGAGCAAAATTTCGTGCAAAAACATTTGAATCCTGTTCAGGAAAACTAAAATTTTTACTTTCTAGTTGAGCAATTAGTTTTAATTCATTTCCGACTTCTTCAATAACTTCCTGAACTTCTTTGTTAAAATTTTCGCCATTCTCTCGATATGCGGCTTTCAGGCGTTCCTCAAATCGGATAGACTTTAATTTTTGTTCCCATCCAGACTTCATTTGATTTTCCTTGGATTCCCAATAAGCCTCAGCAAAGGATGGAATAGCATTGATAGCCTCTTGAAAAATTGATACGATTTGTTGCTGTAAAGATTCACGGCTGTCCCTTCCAGCTATATGGATTTGCTTTGAGATCATCTGACGCTTATTTTTCAGCGTCTCTGTCAATTTTTCATAGACTAAAGCTTGTTGATTCACCCACTTATAAGGATTATCAATTGCGCCTACGGTAGAACCCAGAAGAGTTTGAGAGCGCCGAATTGCGCCATGATTAACCAGAGATACACGAATTAAATCAAGAAAATCCTGCATCCGACTTGCCTTAAAAAGCTCCTGTTTCTTCTTTGCGTGTTCTGGTTCGCGGGAAAGCTGCGCCGCCAACAGCATCACAGGAACAATATTGAAATAGTCATTAGCATAATGCTCTTGAGCGTAGCGACGGATACGGTCAATGTGTCCGCCTAGACCACTTTGACCATCCATCACAAACATTTTATCGGGGTTCTTTAAGAAATACTCCAACCGGCGAGAGTCGCGCAGGTTATTATGGACATTCAGTAGAATAATTAATGGCTTTGCTTTTTCTTTTAATAAGCGCAAGAAAGCAAACTCACTCTCTTGGATGCTGTCATTTGTGACCACATAACAAATCACATCTGACTCGTCGATAATACTTTTAGCAATTTCTTCATCACTTTTCCCACCCGGAGCGCCAATCCCAGGAGTATCAATGATGCGAATATTCTTCCACTCGTACACCCGATTAAATCGAGTGGTGCGCTGCTTGCCTACACCGATCGCATCCCATCCATCATCTGTAACTATGGCGTGGAGAGTGCTTTTGCCAGCCTTAGTCCTGCCCATAAATGTGATGCTGAAATGATTGAGAGCGCGTTCCTTGGCGCGAAGTGACTCGCGCACAATTTCCATTTCTTTGATAATTTCGGCACTTAGAGCATTCCTAGTATCCTCAAGTTGCTTGGCGACTTCTTTAGCAGTGCTAGCTTGACCTTTTCCACCTGTTTTATATTTGATGTCTTCGATAGCCACTTGAATATTTTTTCCCAAGTGGGAAAGGGCTGATAAAGCTGTTTTAAGTGCCAATTCTGCAAATTTGTAATCTTCATCAGCGATAACTGCACACTGACGAATCGCCTTATCGTATTCTGGCCCAGTTAACAGGATTTCCCGGCGTATTTGCTCAACTTTTTGCTCACTCCCAGTGAGCTTTGCTACATTATCCACTAATGCGCGTGAAAGGAGAGAATCAGCCCCTGTAAGGAAACGCGCACCGAAAGAGACTTTCTGTTGTTGGTTGTGTTCGCCTATGAATCGGGTATCAGTGAAGGCTCCAGCTTCTGCCAACTGTCGCTGTACTTCTCCCGTTGGCCAGTTCCAAATCCCTGCTACTTGTTCCGCCATTTGGCGTTCTAATGCTGAACAGAAACCGTCAACATAGGCGATCGTCAACATTTGGGACATGGCCTCACTTTGCTCACCGGGCGACACTTTCCGAGCTAAATCTTCTACAGAAAGGTGGTTTTCATCTTGAGCCAGAATTTTTTCCATCTCAGCTAGAGTGCGTTGAGAAGCGCTGATCTGCATTGCTAGTTCGCGTAGTGCTTTCGACTCTTCACTATGAATCTGCTGATCCGCACAGACCATGTGTGTGACTAATAGGAATGGGTAGTCTAGGTGTTCGGTGGTTCTTGAGCTTAGGTCAGACATTTTAATTTCTTCAATATTTGGATTGGTCACAGTAAATCAATCACCCAAAGACACGTTTAGCTCCCAGTTTTTATCCTTCATCTCTTGATATGAGTATGTGAGATCGCCTCGCGTACCGATCTGAATTGTGTAAAACTCTGCTTTTCGTACTCCATTCACTTCGATAGTAAATTGGCAGTGGTTATCAGATATTATTTTACCTATGCCTAACTCTCCTGTCGCAAGAGTTTCTCCTTTATGATCTTTTACTAGCACCTGCCTACCACTTTTAATATCCCCGTAACCTCTTCTTCCATTACAAAACTGACCCACTCCACCGAAGAAGTCATCTTTGAGTGTTAGTGAGCCTTTAATATTGTGATTAAAACTGAAAAAAGGTATTCCTTTAAAGGTTAGAGTTGCTAAGACAATAACTCCTACTACAATCAAACGTTTTTGACGATCGGGATTTTCATTAAGATAATTTTGGCCGATGTCTAACAATTCTTTAAATTTTCGTTCTCTAAGCAAATCAATAACCGGAGTCAATAGCTCAGTCAAATCTGCAAATTTATCGGTTGATAATTTTTTTGAATCTGAACTAACCTCTGCCTTTAGCTCAAACTCTCGATTCCAAGCGGGAAAATCCTCACCCGCCTGCTGCCCGTAAACCTTCATAGAAGCGATCGCCCCCGCCTTCAAATTCGTCAACTCCCTGCGGACAATCCTGATAGAAGCCTCCTCATCAGGAACCACATCCGACTCCAGCATCACTTGCAAACAACCGTCTTGCAAACTCGCTGTCGCCGTAATTCCCTTGTTTTGCAACGGAAGATTTAACAGAGATGCGATCGCCTCCACATCCCCAAGCTTAGCCCGTTCCTTCAAACTAAGCTGATTCGACTCCGTATTTTCACTATAACTTGCCCGCGCCTGTGTGACATTTGCAACAGGCAGATTTTGTCCCGCCACTTCAAACTCTTGACTCCACGCCGGCACCTTCGCGCCCGTCTGTCGCCCGTAAACCTTGACTTTCTCAATGGATGCAGCCCCCAAACCAGCGATCGACTTACTCACCCACGGGGCCAAGACTTGCTGACTAGGCGCTTCTGCGGCTTCCAGCATCACCTGTAAACAACCATCCTTAAGGGAAGCTGCGGCGGTGATGCCCTTGGCTTGTAGCTGGCGGTTCAGCAGAAGCGCGATCGCCTTTGCATCTCCCTGTTTCGCGAGTTCCAAAATATTCGGTTGTGTCATAACAGGTAGATACAACTAGCGCTGAGCATAACCTTTTGTTGTCTTAAGTATAAATTATTTCCTAAATACCAAAAGTTGTCAAGGCATATAAAGTCATATTTAGTAGGTTGTTTCCATCCGAACTAGGTCATAAAAAGTCACATTTAGTTGGTTGCTAGTGAAAAAGTCATATTTAGTTGGGTTACAATCAGGTCAACCCCTTGCATCTGCCTAACCAATGGACGTTGAAGAAGCTTTAGAATTTGTAGACCATCTAGCTTTGACTACTACGGGAAAACACTTAGATAGTCTGCAAAAAGCTATATTACGTGGCGCTTGGGACAATCAGAAATATAAAGAAATTGCACAGCATCACAACCGTTCTGAGAAATACGTTAAAGAGGTTGGCTTTAAATTATGGAAACTTTTATCAGTTGCATTAGGCAAGGAACAAGTATCTAAAGCAAATTTTAGAGCAAAGCTGGAAAATTTACAAGTTGGTAATATCTCGCTTTTTGGCAATGGCTGTATCCATATTGGTAACATCTCTGCTGATAGTTCGCAATTCTCAAAAAAATTACAATCTGAACCGCAAAACAAGGATAAGTTTAACGAAAAAACAAGCAATTCCGAACCTAAAATACATTTAGATTTAGCTGATGCACCAGAACCCAACCTATTCTATAACCGCACCTCCGAACTTTCCACCCTCCAAAACTGGATTTTAGGCCGCACCCGCCTCATCACCATCTTAGGCTTATCCGGTATTGGCAAAACCGCCCTTACACTCCAACTAATCCCACAAATTCAACACGAATTCGATCGCATTATCTGGCGAAGTCTCCGCAACTCTCCACCCCTGGCATCACTCCAAACCGACTTAATTCAATTCTGTAGGGGCGGTGCCCCCGTGCCCGCCCCCTATCCCGAAGAAAGGGCGATCGCGGGGGGATTGCCCCTACTAGAATATTTACGATCGCACCGCTGTCTGATCATCCTCGATGATATCCAAACAATCTTCAGCAGCCAACAACTCGCAGGCAATTACCAACCAGGCTATGAAAATTACGGCACATTCTTCAAACAAATAGCCGAGTCATCCCACAACAGTTGCTTAATCCTCCTGAGTTGGGAAAAACCCAGAGAAATCGCCGCCTTAGAAGGCGAAAACCGCCCCTGCAAATCGCTGCAACTCAACGGTTTAGGCCCGGAAGCACAAGAAATATTCAGAGAAAAAGGTTTAGCAGAACCGGAGAAATGGTCAGAACTAATCGACCTTTACCGAGGCAATCCCTTATGGTTAAATATAGTTGCCACTATGATTCAAGACTTATTCGGCGGTAGCGTTTCCGAATTCCTATCCTATGATACCTTGTTCTTAGGTGACTTAGAATCACTATTGGAGCAGCAGTGCGATCGCCTAACCGCATCCGAACAACAAGTTATGGGTTGGCTAGCAAGTACCCCGGAACCAGCAGACATCTCCCAAATACCAGAAAACCTGCAAATATCACCGCCAGAACTCTTGAAAGTCATGCAATCTTTAGGGCGCAGGTCATTAGTTGAAACTGTAAAGCAAAATGGGCGATCGCACTTCACGATCCAGCCAGTAATCAGAGAGTATATAATCAACAAAACCCAAAGCAAAAACTGATAAAATTATTCAACTTAGTGCGATCGGCAGAAATCGGGTTTTTTACGAAAATATCGAACTGCGGAATCCCCTCTCCCTCTAATTGCTAATTGCTAATTGCAAAGCACTAAGTTGAGCTTGCGCCTTCTGAAGCGACTCCAGCCATTCCCTTTCAGGATCGCTATCAGCCACAATACCCGCACCCACCTGTCCCCAAACAATTCCGCCCGAACTACCATCACTTTTTTTCGCATATAAAAGAGTGCGAATCAAAATATTTAAATCCAAATTACCCCGCCAGTCCAAATAACCACAAGAACCATAAAACAAACTACGTTTCACCGGTTCCAACTCTTCAATGATTTCCAGACAACGCACCTTCGGACAACCAGTAATCGTACCGCCCGGAAATACAGCTCGAATTAGGTCGATCGCATCACAATCATCCCTTAATGTACCAATCACATTACTAACCAAGTGCATCACATGACTGTAGCGCTCAACCGTCAGAAACTCATTAACTTGTACAGAACCCCATTCACACACTCTCCCGATATCATTACGCTCTAAATCAACCAGCATAATATGTTCGGCTATTTCCTTGACATTCTCCACTAAATCCTGCGCTAACTGGTCATCTTGAAGAGAAGTTAAACCCCGTGGGCGCGTTCCTGCGATCGGTCGAGTATCAACTTTATTACCTGACAATTGCACCAGTCTTTCCGGCGAACAACTAACAATATCACCCCAAGGAGTTTGCCAATAACTCGCAAAAGGAGAAGGATTGATCTGCTGCAAAGCCCGATAAATTGACCAACTATCATAATCCGTACTAGCTTCAAACCGTACAGATAAATTAGCTTGAAAAATATCTCCAGCATAAATATATTTCTGAGCTTTTTCTACTATATCTTTATATTCATTTTGAGATAATTGTAAATTATAACTCGCAGCATTCTGAGAATCTTCAGCTAAATCTTTACGTGCAATCTCTCGCTTCATTAGCTCTAATTGATGCTGCATCACATCAAGCTCATAACTTTGACTCGCGGCCAACCAGAGACTTTGCTCTTGGTGATCTAACACAGCAAAAGATGCTGGTTCATACCAACAACTAACCGGGAAAGGCAGTGGATCAGTATTAATTTGGGGTAGTTGCTCAATTTCCCATGCTAAATCATAACCCAACCATCCCAACCAACCCCCAGTAAAAGGAATAGACGGTGGCACATTCAATTCTAAATTTTGCTTTTGATGGTGAAGAAGATCGCGTAAAAAAGGTAAGATTTCACCTACAGGCGGTGTCCATAGTTGAGATTTACCATCAATTATACGAGGAGAACCCGCACAAATAGAATATCGTGTCAAGTTAGTAGCAGATGAAACTGGACTTTCTAGCAGAACAGCCATATCTTGATAGGAATAACCAGAGATTGAGGCTTTATTTTTATCAGTTTTACCGAGAAATAAAGCCTGAAAAATCTCCGAACCACTACGTTTATTTAGGGGAACTTTTCGCCAATGCCAAGGTTTTATTGGTTTCATAAATCTCAAATTCACAAGGGCAGGAAATCTTAGAGTATCTGACTAATGGATAGGAATTTCAATCCAGAACTCTGTGCCCTGACCAGGTATAGAAATGCACTTGAGTACCCCTTTGTGCTTCTCAACCACAATTTGGTAACTGATCGAAAGTCCTAAGCCTGTGCCTCGACCAACGGGTTTAGTCGTAAAAAACGGATTGAATATGTGAGAGATTAACTCTTTCGGGATGCCGTGACCGTTGTCTGCAATGCAAATTCCTACGGTTTTTTCGTCTATTAATTGAGTACGAATTCGGATGCAATGATATGGAACATCGGGAATTAAATGCTCATTAGTTACATTGAGGTTTTCCGAATTTACAGCGACTTCTTGCGAACTGAAATTGATAGCTGCTGCACGCTTTTCCAGTCTGACTAAATTTGTACCTCGTTCTATCTTTTGCATTTCTATGGCATCAACCCCATTGCCGATGAGATTCATAAACACTTGATTCAGGGAGCTAGCATAGCAATCCACCTGTGGCAAATCCCCATACTCTTTAATAATTTCGATGGTGGCTCGATTGGAGGTTGCTTTGATGCGGTGCTGCAAAATCAACAGCGTACTCTCGATGCCCTCGTGAATGTCAACGCAATCTTTCTCAGCCCGATCGAGTCTAGAGAAATTCCGTAAAGATACAACTAACTGACGGATGCGCTCGACTCCCACTTTCATAGAGTCCAAAATTTTGGGCAAATCTTCGGTAAGAAAATCGACCTCGATGGCTTCTTCACACTCTGTAATTTCTGGGTGAGGATTTGGAGTGTGCTGGCGGTAAAGTTCTACCAAGCAGAGTAAATCTTTGCTGTATTCGTTGGCGTGGGAGAGATTACCGTAGATAAAGTTAACGGGGTTATTGATTTCGTGGGCGACGCCAGCTACCAGTTGTCCGAGGCTGGACATTTTCTCGGTTTGAATCAGTTGAGCTTGGGTATTTTGGAGTTGGGCGAGAGCTTTCGCTAGTTGTTCAGCTTTTGCTTGATCGGCTGCGGCTGCATTCAGGCTGTCTTGATAGAGCTCTGCTTGGTGAATGGCGATCGCAGCTTGATCTGTCAAATGTTGCAGCAATTCCTGCTCTGCTGTGTGCCAAACTCTGGGCCGGGAACACTCATGAACAATCAGCAATCCCCAAATTTGGGAATTTTGACCGATCGGGACTATTAAATTTGCCTTTACCTGCAAACTCTCCAAAAATTCGGTGTGACATGGTGTTAAATTCGCAGCGTAAATGTCATGAATAGCCCGTACTTTTCCTTCCTTATAAAAACATGATGAGCCTTCGGGAAAGCATTCTTCTGGAGATTTGATACCTAAAATTGACCGCCACTCACCGCGAACATCTTCAACAACTACCTCGCCTTGAGAACCTGTGGCAAATTGGTAAATTACTGTGCGATCTGTATCGAGCAAAATTCTTACTTCTCGCACAATAGTTTGCAGTATAGTTTTCAAGTCCAAGGTGCTACGGATTTGATCTCTGACTCGCGTCAATACTTTTGCAAAGTCCAAGGATTTTTGCAATTGAGCTGTCCGTTTTTGAACTTGGCGCTCCAAGGTGGCATTCATCGCCTGCACTTCTTGATGCAGAAGGTACTGCTGAATAGCTGAACTAAATTGACTACCGATCGCTAAAGCTTGCTCGATTTCCTGCCATTTCCACTTAGGTGACTGACCTTTTTTGATTTCTCGCCAGATTCCAAAGGATTGTCTAGGAAGCATTTGTTTGACACTGGTGTCAAAACGTCCTGCCCATGATTTTTCACTATCCGTTTCATTACGAAAAATTGTTAAACAGCCGATTAACTGCTGCTGACAATGGAGAGGAATTACCAATAAACCTCGGATTTTAGTGGCTTCAAAAGCCGGAGCTAAAACTCTCAATCCAGGTTCTTTATATAAGTCTGTAATTATCCAAATGGGGACTTTGAAAATCTCTTGGTTATTATTTAATCCTTTGGTTAGCCATTGTTGCCAGAGGGGATGGGCTTCGATCGCATTTGCATTTTCCCACTCTGGAAGTATGGGTTGTTCCCCCGTGGCGAACAGTTCAAAGGCTGAATCGGCTGAATTAGTCGAAGCGACTGTCGAAATCTGATGATTTGTGGGAATTTCAAATTCCTCATCGATTTTGGGAGTCGATAATTTGTCAGGGCTGGTTTTCGGGGCACTGATGTAGAGCCTGCCACCACTGCCCTGCATCGCGGTGACAGTTGCTTCTAAAGCCTGCTGCAATTGAATATTGCTTTGACCGTACAGTAGGGTGGCGATGCGGCTCACTGTTGCTTCCAAGGCTGTTTGAGAGCGGGTTTGCTGGAGGAGGACGGAATGAGCGATCGCGATCGACAATTGATCCACTACTAGCTGAATTACTTCTAAATCAGTTTGGTAAATGTTGCGGGAGGTGGAGTGATGAGATACTAAAAGTCCCCACAGTTCGATGTGAGTTTGGCTAGCGTTTTCTGCGTCGTATCTCGTCAGGCACTCCGGCGACTCGCAGGTGTCTGTTTTGCTATTCGCTGGCGCGCTTCGGCGATGCAAAATTGGCACGACTAAGGAAGATTGCACTCCCATTGCCATCAGATAAGCTTTGTGACAAGGATCGAGCGATCGGTAATACATATCATCGGTGCCTAAAGGTTCGCCTGTATCGGCAGCATCCAGGGGACTTAGGGCCATCATGTCCGACTTCACATCTACTATTGTTCGCTGGCGTAGGCTGACATACATCTCGCGGGCTTGGGGGGGAATGTCGTCTGCTGGGAAGTTTAATCCTTTCAAGGAAGGGAGACGGTTGCGATCGATTGATTCGGCAACAACTTCTCCACTACCATCTGAACTAAACTTATAAATCATGATTCGATCAGTTTTCAGAAAGGAGCGCACTTCTTCTACGGTGCAACTTAAAATATCTTCTGATTCTAAAGATTGCCGAATACGTTCAGTTATGCGGCGTACCAAGACTTCTCTGTCTAGTTTGTGATTGAGTTTTTCGGGTTCTTCAATCAGTTTCATAAATCTCCTTTTTAGACAATGTCATCTAAATAATTATCAGAATTTTTTACTGTAGATGGGAAGGTTCGGATATCAAAAATCTGACTCGAACTTAATATTTTGTAGATTTTGGGTTTGATCGCAGCTCAAACTCACTGATCCCTCGAACTCCTGATGATTATTATTTTAATGGTCTTATCAATTTCTCGCAATCTTAAAATTGTGTTACATTAATTATCTAAACTTATAATTTCTTATTGTTATTGTTATATAACTTTATATATCGATAATTAACTTAAAAATCAGAATTTTCCTTGGTTAGCAAGGCTTTCAGAGATTTCGTGGCGCACGTTCATCAAAATTCGACCCAAATGATTGTGTCCAGTTCGATCGCAACCACAGCCCCAATAGTAATCTGTGGGTGAATTTTCTACAATTAGGCGATCGGCTGTGTCGAGCAGAATAAGTTGAATGTCTACATGAGTGATAAACTTAGTTTTAACCGCTTCCGACATAACTGAAATTTTCACAACTTCCCAATCAGCGCGAACGCAGTGCTTTGGATTTCGACCCAAGTTAGCGGCTTCTTGGGGAGTAGGTACGTCTCGAATCGCAGCAACCAAGCTTTGATCGGCACTATCCACAAATTTTTGAGCTTGATAGTAGTGTTCCACAGTCAACCAGTTTTGACCGTTGATGCAAATGTTGTGCAGTGAAAAGTTAGAAAAGCAGCCGTAAGGCTCATCTACTTTATAAAAATAAATTGTCATTCAATTTTAGTCATTAGTCATTAGTCATTAGTCATTAGTCATTAGTTATTAGTCATTAGTTATTAGTTATTGGTTATTGGTTATTGGTTATTGGTTACTATAAATTAGTAAGTAACAACTAACGAATAACCAATAACAGTCAACAGTCAACAGCTAACAACTAACTTTTATACCTTCACGATATCTTTCTCTTTCATTGCCAAAACTTCTTCAATTTTGGCAATGTACTTGTCAGTCAGCTTTTGAATTTTATCTTGCAAGTCGCGCGATTCATCCTTAGAAAGATCGCTGCTTTTTTCCTGCTTACGAACTGAGTCTACGGCATCGCGGCGGACATTGCGAATTGCAACTTTCCCTTCTTCAGCAAACTTTCCAGCCATTTTGACAAATTCTTGGCGTCTTTCGCTCGTCAGCGGTGGAATGTTCAAGCGAATAATTGAACCGTCGTTGTTGGGTACGAGTCCCACATCCGACAGCGAAATCGCTTTTTCAATCAAGTTGAGTGCTTGGCGATCGAAAGGTTGAATACTGATTGTAGACGCATCCGGCGTGCCGATGTTGGCAAGGGATTTGATCGGAGTTGGAGCACCGTAATAATCTACACTGATTCGATCGAGGAGAGATGCGTTTGCCCGTCCCGTCCTAATAGTATTAAAAGACCGTTGAGTAGCCTCAACTGCCTTTTGCATATGGTCTTCTACTTCAGCTAACTTCACACAAACCTCCGACAAGGGTTCCAATAGATTCTCCCATTACTGCTCGGTAGATGTTGCCCGATACCGTCAGGTCAAATACCATAATAGGAATGTTGTTTTCTTTGCAAAGCGCGATCGCCGTACTGTCCATTACCCGCAAGTCTTGGTTCAAGACGTGTGCGTAGGTAAGAGTTTGGTATCTACGAGCATTAGGGTTGATATGGGGGTCAGAATCGTACACCCCATCTACCTTAGTAGCTTTAAAAATCACCTCTGCATCAATTTCCGCCGCCCGTAAAGCGGCTGTAGTGTCAGTAGTAAAAAAAGGATTACCAGAACCGGCACCAAAAATCACTACCCGGTTTTTTTCCAAGTGACGAATGGCGCGCCGCCGAATGTAGGTTTCAGCTACTTCTTGCATGGCGATCGCCGTTTGTACCCTCGTTGGCACTCCTGCTTGTTCTAGGGCATCCTGCAATGTGATGGCATTCATCACTGTAGCAATCATACCCACATAGTCTGCCGTTGCCCGATCCATACCTGCCGAAGCAGCCTTCACCCCACGAAAAATGTTACCGCCGCCGACAACGATCGCCAGTTGAATGCCTTCAGCCACTACTTGAGCAACTTCCTGGGCGATCGAACTAACAACTACCGGATCGATCCCGTAGCCCAAATCACCCATCAGCGCTTCACCGCTGAGCTTCAGCAAAACTCGCTGATAAACCATCCCCATTCCGCCACTATTTTTAATCTTTTTGTCTCCACAATAAGATAGCAGCACAGGGGCATTTTGAACATAAATCGGCTGGAACAGTTTTATCAAGTTCCTAGGAGGACACGGCAATGCCGTGTCCTCCTAATGACACGGCAATGCCGTGTCCCTACGGGGATTGATCGATCTCAATCCTTGGGAACGAAATTAAGAGAAGCAGAATTCATGCAGTAACGCTGACCAGTTGGCTTTGGGCCGTCGTTAAATACGTGGCCAAGATGGGCGTCACACACTGCACACAACACCTCTGTGCGGCGCATAAATAAGGTGTTATCCGACTCACACTTAACATTTTCTTCGTTAACGGGAGCGTAGAAACTCGGCCAACCAGTGCCGGATTCGTACTTAGTTTCTGATTTAAATAGTGGCGTACCGCAACAAATGCAATTATAATCTCCTGATTTTTTGTTGTCGTGATACTCACCGCTAAATGCTCTTTCAGTTCCCTTCTTTCTGGTAACTTTATACTGTTCTGGCGTGAGTTGCTCTTTCCACTCAGATTCGGTTTTTTGAACTTTGTTAGTCATGGTTTAGTGTTGATAGTTGTTGACTGTTAACTGTTAACCGTTGACTGTTAGCTGTTGACTATATAGCGATTCTCAAGCGTGGTGAGATATGCCCTATACCCTATGCCCTATGCCCTATGCCCTATGCCCGATAGCACCTCATTTTACTGAGAAACACTATATAGCTGGTTAACTCATGCCTCCATTAATATTAACCTAATTGGCTCAAAATGAACATACCAGGGAAAAGGATTGTCTTTAATCGTTCTCCACTTTTCCTTGAAAACTTCAGCTTGCAACTGATAATCTTGCGAATTATGGGGAGGCGAGTGCAACTTGAGATATAATGTCACCCGATGCGGAGTTTCCACAGTCGAGGCGATCCAACAAGCAAAAGTATTTGCCCGATCGCACTCCCGAACAAAACTAATTTGATGAGCCCGAATTCCCACAAAAGCTAAAGATTCGGGAATCGGTTCAACCACAGCCAGGGAACAACCCCAATCGATCGCATCTACCACAGTTTCACAAATCCGTTTAGCGGCTGAAAAGTTCTTGCAGCCCGTAAGTTGAGCCACGGTGAAATTGCGAGGGCGATCGAAAATGTGTTCTTTAGCATCAAACGCGATCGCCCTTCCCTCATCCAAAACCAGAAGATTTTTGCACACCCGGTAAACCTCCTCTAAATTGTGGCTGACAAACAAAGTAATGCCGCCATAATTAGCCAGAGTTTGCATCAACTCCCGTTCCAGTTGACTCCGCAAATGGGTATCCAAAGCAGAAAACGGTTCATCTAACAATAGCAATTCTGGAGAAGTTGCGATCGCCCTTGCCAAAGCCACCCGCTGTTGTTGGCCACCAGAAAGTTCCTGTGGGTAACGACTTTCCAACCCGGACATTTGCACCGAAATGAGTTGTTCCGTCACCCTCCGTGTTTGTTCGCTCTCCGATAAATGCTGCAAGCCAAAGGCAATATTTTGAGCAACAGTCAGGTGAGGAAACAAAGCATAGTTTTGAAACAAAAAACCAATTTTACGGTCTTTAGAAGGCAGATTAATGCCCTTGGTGGAGTCAAACAAAACCCTGCCTTTGACTACAATTTGACCACGATTTGGCGTTTCCAAACCAGCGATACAGCGGAGAGTCATACTTTTACCAGAACCCGACGCGCCCAAAATTCCAAGCACTTCCCGCTCAATCTGGAAGCCTACATTTAATCCGAAGCCGGAAACAGTTTTGGAAATATTTAAAGATAGTCCACTCCTGTCCCCATCCTCGTAGGGATACGGCATTGCCGTGTCCCTGTCCCCATCCCCGTAGGGATACGATATTGCCGTGTCCCTACATTTCATAAACCTGGAATATTTCGTCCAATAATTAACAGCAGTTAGCAAACTTAGAGCAAGAATGAGAATAATTAAAACCCAAATAGCAGCTAGCCTCATATCGCCAGATTCCACAGCAAAATAAATTGCCATAGGAATAGTTTGAGTTTGTCCAGGAATATTGCCAGCCAACATCAAAGTCGCGCCAAATTCTCCCAAAGCGCGGGCAAAAGTGAGAATAGTTCCTGCTAAAATTCCTGGCCATGCTAGTGGCAACATAATCCGCCAAAAAACTTGCCATTCCGATGCTCCCAGAGTCCGGGCTGCATTCAGAAGATTAGGATCAATTTGCTCGAAAGCTCCCAAAGCAGTTTTGTACATCAGCGGAAATGAGACAACTGTCGCGGTAATTACGGCGGCTTGCCAAGTGAAAAGTATGGTTACGCCGAATTGTCGCAAAACTTGACCGATCGCCCCATTTCTGCCAAATAGTAACAACAGTAAAAATCCCACTACCGTTGGCGGTAAAACTAAGGGGGCAATGAAAAATCCTTCAATCAAAGCTTTACCTTTGATCTGAGTTGAGAGCATCCATTTAGCGGCAGCTATTCCGAGGAAAAATGTCAATAAAGTGGCGATGGCAGATGATTTTAAAGAAATCCATAATGGAGAAAAGTCAAATCCCATGTTTGTAGAGAAAAAATATTATAAGTAAGTGGAGCTAATTCAATAGGACTAATTCTTGACGAATTTGGGCATAATAATCTAAATTCATGCCAGTCTTGATGATACCGAGCTTTCATCACGTATGCTAAAATTGGCTGGCTGATAATTCGATTTTTGAGGCTGACAACTTATGATATCCTCCGCTAAGTTACTTAAATCGCGCGTATTCAAAGGATTATTGCTGCTGTTGCCCTTCACTCTGGCAGGCACTCTAGCCTCTCCCACCTATCCGCAAGCAACTGTACCCCGTACTCTGAGCGTGCGATCGGACATTCAAGAAGCCGACTCCAAAACTGGCATCGTGACAGCCCGTGGCAATGTCCAAATCAACTACCCAGCCCGCCAAATGCAAGCCACCGCAGCTCAAGCTCAATACTTTAGCCGTGAGCGCCGAATCATTCTCAGCGGAGACGTTTACGTCTTACAGCAAGGCAACAGCCTGCGTGGGGAAACCATCACATACCTGATCGATGAAGGGCGCTTCATTGCCCTACCTGACAAACCAGGGCAAGTAGAATCAGTTTATCTGGTTGCCCCAGAGCAAGATGCAGCAGCCCAAAATACGATCGGCTCCCCACGCCCAGCCACAGCTCGGTAAAAACAACTTGCAGCAGCGAAATTTCACGGGCGGGCAGGATGCCCACCCCATCAATAAATTTACCCTTTGTGGAACAGGCATCTTGCCTGTTGATAAAATATAAACTTGAAACTCGATCGCAAAAGCCCGCATTCGGGAATTTAATTGGTAGATATTGCCTCGAAGAGAATGAAAATTGTACTCGAAAATATTCACAAATCCTACGGCAAACGCAATATAGTCAGTCGCGTCAATCTTTCGGTAGCACAAGGAGAAATCGTAGGATTGCTAGGCCCCAATGGGGCTGGCAAAACCACAACATTTTACATCGCCACCGGATTAGAAAAACCCAACCTAGGCACTGTTTGGCTCAACGATTTAGACATCACTAAATTGCCGATGCACAAACGAGCGCATTTGGGAATAGGCTATCTCGCCCAAGAAGCCAGTATCTTTCGGAACATGACAGTCCGCGATAATATTTTGTTAGTGTTAGAACAAACTCAAGTGCCACGGTGGGAATGGCGCGATCGAGTCGATTTTCTATTGCAAGAATTTCGCTTAGAAAAAGTTGCATCCAGTCTGGGAATTCAAATTTCCGGCGGCGAAAGAAGGCGAACTGAACTAGCGAGAGCTTTGGCTGCTGGGCGAGATGGGCCGATGTTCCTATTTTTAGATGAACCCTTTGCAGGGGTTGATCCGATCGCAGTTAACGAAATTCAAGCGATTATTGCTAAATTGCGCGATCGCAAAATCGGCATCCTAATCACCGATCATAACGTCCGAGAAACTCTCGAAATTACCGATCGAGCCTACATCATGCGAGACGGTCAAATTTTAGCATCCGGGGCAGAAGAAGAACTCTACAGCAACCCTTTAGTAAGGCAATATTACCTAGGCGACAACTTCGTGAGATAATCTCTTGAATAAATTAGATAGAAGGCAGAATTTAATAATTTTGATTGGCAACAAAGGAAGAATCTGCGAGAATGTGTTAAAATGAAAATAGCAATGTCCAAATCTTTCAATCCCCTCAACTGGTTGCCGAGAATTTCGGTAATGGACTGGTACATTGTCAAAGAATTAATGGGCCCATTTCTGTTTGGTGTCGGACTCTTTACCTCCGTCGCTATCACAGTTGGAGCCTTATTTGAATTAGTACGCAGAGTTGCAGAATCAGGGCTTCCCTACAGCGCAGCCCTAGAAATCTTCATGCTACAAATTCCCTATTTCGTAGTATTAGCTTTCCCGATGTCAATGCTGCTAGCAACCCTAATGGCCTACAGCCGAATGTCTAGTGATAGCGAACTCGTAGCCCTCCGCAGTTGTGGAGTTAGCGTCTACCGACTGGTAATCCCAGCAGTGATTTTAGGCTTAGTTGTCACAGCCCTTACTTTCCCATTACAAGAATTAGTTGTACCCGCAGCCAATTACCGGGCTACATTAACTTTAGACAAAGCGCTGAAGCGAGAAACACCGCTATTTCAAAAAGGCAATATTATTTACACAGAATTTCGGAAAGCTGACAAAAGCGCCAATGAAACCCTAGCCCGCTTTTTTTATGCAGAAGAATTTGACGGAAAACGGATGAAAGGTTTAACAATAATCGATCGCTCCACTCCCGGTCTAAATCAAATAGTTTCTTCAGAATCAGCTACTTGGAATCCTTCAGAAAATACCTGGGATTTTTTCAATGGAACTGCTTATATAGTAGCTCCTGATGGCTCTTACCGCAATATCGTTAGATTTGAACACCAACAATTAAAACTTCCCCGCACACCCTTAGATTTAGCAGCTAGAGCGCGAGATTTTAAGGAAATGAATATTGCACAAGCTTTAGAGCGATTGGAGTTAATTAAAAGCAGCGGCGACGAGCAACAAATTCGCAAACTGATGGTGAGAATTCAAGAGAAATATGCTTTTCCCTTTGTGTCTATGGTATTTGCGATTGTGGGAGCGGCTTTGGGTACACAACCGCGTCGCTCTGGAAAAGGTACAAGTTTTGGGATTAGCGTAGTGGTAATTTTTACTTACTATGTATTTTCTTTCGTCACCAGTTCTATGGGCGTGAAAGCTGTCTTGAGTCCTATTCTATCAGCTTGGTTGCCGATCGCATTTGGCTTTGTCATCGGCGGAGTCTTGCTAGCACGAGCCGCATCTCGATAAGGACATCGGGCATCGGGCAAAGATCGGATTTCACCGGCAGGTTTGGTTTCTGGTAGTTGGAGAAACTCTTCTAAAGTTAAAGATTTTAATGTTGTTTTTACCATTTAAATTTCGCCTATAATTAGTCTATCTTTTGCTACTATTATAGTCTAAGGCAAATTTTCCCATGCTTGAGTCACAATATCGCTCAGCCAGATCCTTTGAGGCAAATCGAGGAGATTGTCATCAGCGAGCACCTCAGCCTTTAATTCATCAAGAGACTGAGACTGCGATCGGGCTATTTGAACCACGCCTGCGATCGCAGTGGCCACCAATTCTTCATTCAGTGGGTGCTGTTGCAAAGCAATCATTTCTTGAATATTCGTAGGAATGGGATAATTCATCAGAGTTTATGGCCAAAGAAGTAGGCGATCGGAAGCCGTCATAGAAGGACGGGGCTTTAAACCCAATTTCTTGGTAAACTTATTGAAAACTCAATAAGTATTCGGGGAGTATAGCGTACTTTTCTCCCTTGTCAACTCCCCCATCTTGATTAATTTATTTAAAATTGAGAACCTAAAATGCAAGAAATTCTTTATCTAGAAGTGCCGACACCGGATACAGCGGCCGTATGTGCTTGGTTACAGCAGGAATTTGAGCCTGCGATCGGGCAAAAAGTGATTACTCCCGATGGATTTCGTTTGGTTTCAAGCACAACAGGAGTTAGCGCGATCGCCTCGAACCCCCAAATTGCCAATCCAAAATCCGCCAATTCAGTCAGCCAAAATCATCAATCCACAGAACTTTCGACATTTGTATGGTCCGTCCAACGTACCACTTATTTAAAAGTCTTTCGTCTGGAAAATCCACCTCCAGGGGAAAGAAAGTTCCTGGAATCCCTAAATTTAGCCCTTAGAAATAAGTTCCCTGAGTTATACCCAGAACCCCCGGTTATAGACCTCTCCAAACAGTCAATTTTTGATGCTCTTGCCCCCCATTACCCGCTCACCGTCAAATACTTCCAAAAAATGCCAAAGGGCGAATATGACCTCCAGCGCGTCTACTGGTGGGAGCAGCGTTGGCGTGAAGGTACTCGCAATCCTCAACAGCCGAAACAAGTAGTGTTTTTGAAGATAACCCCCCCCTACCCCCCCCAAGGGGGGAATGAAGAAGGAAGAGGAACCCCTCAAGGGGGGAATGAAGAGGGAAAAGAGCCCTTCGACTTCGCTCAGGGTACAGATTATGACTTAATTTATATTGGTGGGGCTTTGGGGGTAATTCATGCTGCTGTGATGGCGAGATTGGGATATCGAGTGCTATTGGTAGAACGAATGCCTTTTGGACGGATGAATCGGGAGTGGAATATTTCGCGGGATGAAATTCAAAGCTTGATTGATTTGGATTTATTTACGGCGGCGGAAGTGGAAACTTTGATTGCTAGAGAATACAAAGATGGTTATAATAAATTTTTCGATTCTAATAATCCAACCTTTGCTAAAGCACCAGTTCTACACACGCCCAAGGTGTTAAATGTAGCATTGGATGGTGAGAAATTGTTGTATTTAGCGGGAGTTAAACTGACTGAAGCT
Organism: Oscillatoriales bacterium; assembly: GCA_043718495.1. Classification (GTDB taxonomy): domain Bacteria; phylum Cyanobacteriota; class Cyanobacteriia; order Cyanobacteriales; family Microcoleaceae; genus Microcoleus. The sequence goes on from JAYSVM010000207.1 coordinate 26,801, forward strand.
GGTGGAGAAATTTGGGACGAAACTGAGTTTATTAGAGCCGATGTTGAAGCAGAAAAAGTAGTTGTTCAAGGCCGTCATTTGCCGACAAAATGCGATCGCACTGTATCGGGACGGCTACTGGTGGATGCGATGGGTTCCGCTTCTCCCATTGCTTGGCAATTGAATGAAGGGCGGGCTTTTGACAGTGTGTGTCCGACAGTGGGTGCAGCCATTGATGGGGGATTTGACCCGGAAGTTTGGGATTCTGAGTATGGGGATGTGCTCTACACTCATGGTGACATTTCCCGTGGCCGCCAGCTCATTTGGGAGTTGTTTCCTGGCGCTGGAGGAGAGTTGACAGTTTATCTGTTTCACTACCATCAAGTAAATCCACAGAATCCCGGTTCTTTACTGGAATTGTACGAGGACTTTTTTACAATTTTGCCTGAGTATCGGCGCTGCGACTTGGATAAATTGGTGTGGAAGAAACCGACTTTTGGTTATATCCCAGGACATTTTAGCACGGGAAGTGCCGATCGCGCGGTGGCATTCGATCGACTAATTGCGATCGGCGATGCAGCTTCCCTCCAATCTCCTTTGGTATTCACAGGTTTCGGTTCTCTGGTTCGCAACCTGTTTCGCTTAACAGACCTTTTGGATACTGCCTTAAAGCATAATTTATTAAGTGCAAATCACTTAAACCAAATTCGTGCTTACCAAAGCAATGTTTCAGTGACTTGGCTATTTTCTAAAGGGATGATGGTTCCTACTGGTCGCAGTTTACCACCACAAAGGATTAATTCAATTCTGAATACCTTTTTCGGTATTCTAACAGAAGAAGAACTCACTGTAGCCGAAACTTTTATTAAAGACCGGACAGATTGGTTAACCTTCAATCGGCTAGCCCTGAAAGCGGCCAGAAAAAACCCTTTACTCCTAATATGGATTTTGGATTTTGTCAGTTTGGGGGATGTTTGGCGTTGGCTGGGAAGTTATTTCAGCTTTACTTTGCTGGCTTTAGCGAGTTGGCTGTTTGGATGGCTTCCTAACTTCGCACGCAAGGTACAGCCTTGGCTGGAACCGCGATATCCGGGTGTTTGGCTGTGGTTGTTGGCTACTAGCTATGCTCTCACCTATGGTATGGGGAAAGGTACCACCACTTGTTCTAAGCTCAAATCCAAGTAATATCAAATCTGATAGCATCGTAATTAATATTAGCGCAAATGAGGAGACGGCAGTGCCGTTTCCCTACATAAAATAATATTGTAGGGACACGGCAATGCCGTTTCCTCTATCATTTTTGGCTTAAATTTATTGATTTTTTTCTCCGCACGCCATCAACCAAAAACTCATCATGGATCGATCGCCCGCAGCGACAAATTCATCCCGCGAAACCAGATAGCTAGCTATTTCTGACTCGGAAATCAACCCTTGTTTAACCATTTGTAAAATCGGGCCGGAGTCTAGCAAAGGTTCAAATGCTTCTATGCCGATAATATCGCTGTGGCTGACAACAGCTTCTAAATCGACGTTACTAAATCCAGCTTCTTTGAGAATGTGGCACAGGTTTCGCCCGATCAACAAATTGCCATTCCGCGACGCCATCACCTGTTTGAATTTTTCCCGGACAATCTGAACAGACAAAGGTGGATTTGTCAACCAAAATAGGTCTGCATCGCTATCGATTATCACCAATTTGCCACCAGGTTTCAAGATGCGGAAGATTTCTCTAGCGGAGGCAACGGGATCTGGGAGGTGGACGAATAGCAAACGGGCGATCGCAAAATCGAATGTGTGATCATCCAAAGCAGTATCCATAACCGATGCTTGAATGCAATTTACGCGATCGCCCCCTTTGTGCTCTAAATATCCTACAGCTTTTTCGTGCAGCAACGGGTCAATTTCTAGGGCTGTTATTGAACTATTTGGCAGTAATTCTAACAATTTTTCAGTGAAAAAACCCGGCCCGCTACCCGCTTCTAAAACATTCATCTTGTCGGCTAAACCGAACCAGTTTAAAGTGCGCGCTTCCTTTTCCCAACTCAGGAGAACTTGAGCTTTTAACCGCTGGATTTCTGCCTCAAATTCTAGATTGTAGGTGTTTGCTTGATAGGAACCTTCTGCTGTCATAAAGTCCTCTTTCTTCATTCTTGTAAAGCTTGAATTCAATCTGAATTGCACTTTAGCGCAATTCTGGTTGCGGACATCCACAACCCTATTTTGTGGACAGATGCAGGACGGAATCCCAGCAATGGCTTTATTGTAGTAAGAAGATGATGGATTAATAAACTAACGATGTTGTGCGGCAACGAATCAACCATGCCCCAGACTTTACCTCAACCGGAAAAACAAACCTTTTTGATCGTAGATGACCATGCGATGGTGTTAGGCGGCACGCTTAGCATTCTGACGCAGGAGTATCCACAGGCAGATATTCTGACGGCTTCAACGGCTCAGGAAGCCCTTCAGCAAGTAGCGCAGATGACTCCCGATCTCGTAATTGTGGATTTGGTGATGCCAGAGGCGATCGGCGAAACCCCCCAGGCGAATTCAGGACTACAGTTACTCAAAACGTTGATGGAGCATTATCCGAGTCTAAATATTGTGGTGCAGAGTGCTCATGTTCGCACATTAGTTTGGCTGAAACCGTCGATCGACAATCATGAGGGCGGATTCACGGTTGTTGATAAAAGTCAACCGATGAAAGACTTGCTGGCAATGGTTGATTGGGCGCTGCACGAGCGGATTTATACACCCAGAGAAATTCGCAATGGGCTGCAACTCAAGCCGGCTTGGATGGATGTGTTGCAATTCGCTTTTCAAGAAAGCTTACAGGACACTGCGATCGCCAAACGGATGAATGTTTGTGAACGCACTGTGCAATACTACTGGACTAAGATTCGAGATGTGCTAGAAGTGTATCCCGAAGATGATAAAAATCTGCGGATTCAAACGGAAGTGCGGGCTAGGGAAGCAGGACTAATTGATTAATGATATCAAGTCCGGTTAATTACTTATAAATCCTGTACGGGCATCGGGCATCGGGCATCGGCCAAACAGTTGGACAAAAGTATGATAACTATTCAACGGTCAATGAGATGAAGCCCGATCGATCGCAAGCAGTGAAAGCAGATATCTCGACTTGGTGGCGCGGATCGCTTCCAGGGTTGATGGTGATTGTCGCTGTGATGATGGCTAGATTTACGGGTGCGCTTCAGTTTTTGGAGTTGGTGGCGTTCGATCGATTTTTGCTACTTCGTCCCCCTGAGCCAATGGATGAACGGATTGCGATCGTCGGCATTACGGAAGAAGATATTAAACGCGCCAAAACTTATCCGATTCCCGATCGCGATATTGCCGATTTACTCAAACGATTGCAGACTTATCAACCGATCGCGATCGGGCTGGATATTGTCCGCGATATTCCGGTTGAACCGGGCCACGCCGAACTAACATCGGTGTTTCGCAACAGCAAGAATGCGATCGGAGTGGAGATTGCTTTGCCCGATCGCAGTGGCTTTACCGTCGCACCTCCGCCCGCACTGCGATCAGAACAAATTGGCTTTGCAGATTTCGTACTTGATGGGGATGGCTACCAGCGCCGCAGTTTATTGGGCACTTACAACGATCGGCAAGAATACCGTTTTTCCTTCGCAATCCGTTTAGCAGAAAGCTATTTAGCAAACCGAGGAATTAAGCAAAGTAATGGAATTCGCGATCGGGAGGCGATGCGATTTGGCAGCATTGAATTGACCAGAGTGCAGCCCAACTCTGGCGGATATGTGGGGGCGGATGCAGGCGGGAACCAGATTTTGCTGAATGTTCGCAGCGGGCCAAAGCCGTTTCGGGTGCTTTCCCTGGAGCAAATCAAATCGGGACAAGTCAAGCCGGATTGGATTCGAGGCAAGATTGTGCTGATTGGGATGATGTCTTTTAGCGCGAAGGATTTGGCAAGTTCAGGTGCGATCGCAGGTATCAATCCCGGACGGATTTACGGAGTGGAAATGCAAGCCCACGAAACCAGCCAGATTATTAGCGCGGTGCTCGATCGCAGACCGTTGATTCAGGTTTGGGGAGATGGCTGGGAAACGCTCTGGATTGGGGTCTGGGGACTCTTGGGGATGAGTTTGGGACGATTTCTGCGATCGCCGTGGAAAATTTTGTTGGGGCTCTTAATCGCCAGTATTAGCTCGATCGCGATCTGTTACGGATTAATTCTGATGGGGTGGTGGGTACCGATCGTGCCTGTACTCCTAATTCTGGTGCTAAATGGGGCTGGATCAACGGCGGCACTCTTCTATCGTCACCAGCAGGAATTGCGACTGCGGTTGGAGGAACGTCAATTTGCGATCGAACAAACTTTTAATGCGATTCATAGCGGGCCTTTACAAACATTGGTGGGGATTTTGAGAACTGCTCAGGAGCAAGATCCACCGCCGCCATTTCTGCCGGATTTGCAACGCCTGAGTCAAGAATTACGGGAAGTTTACGGATCGGTGCAACGAGATGCGATCGCCGATGAACCGCATTTGCGAATGGGAAGTGCGATCGAATTAGCTCTGCAAGCCCCGTTGCATGAATTGCTCTACAAAGTCTATTCCAACACGCTGGAACAAGAATTGCCCTACTTCCAAACGATTAGATTCAAAATAGTGCAGTTCGATCCCTTGAACACATCGCATCTACGGCTAGAACATAAGCGAGGACTCTGCCGCTTTCTCGAAGAAGCGCTCTGTAATGTGGGAAAACACGCGATCGAAGCCACTCGTTTAACTGTAATTTGCACTCAGGAGGGCGATCGGCAAGTGATTCGGGTGGTCGATAATGGTAGGGGGAAACTGTCTGAAACAGAACCGACAATCCAAGATTTAAACGCTAACATCCACGCTTCAGGATTGGGAACGCAGTTGGCAAACAATTTAGCCAAACAATTAGGCGGAACATTTCGGCGCTATCCAAATGTACCGAGGGGAACGGTGTGCGAATTAACTTGGTCAGCCAAACGGCGCTGGTTTTGGTAATTGATTCCTCAGAGTTAGCATCGGAATTATTAGCCAAAATTAGGAGACCGCAGTGCCGTATCCCTACAAATATGGCGT
>JAYSVM010000208.1:0-31840 GCA_043718495.1 Oscillatoriales bacterium
AATGTTATTTTGGGTAGGGACACGGCACTGCCGTCTCCTCCTTCTTCTCCGTTTATATCAATCCTATGCAAACAGATTTGATATAACAAAATCCCCGACTTCTTTAAGAAGTCGGGGATTTAAGCCCGATCGCCCTTATTAACCCAAATAACCTAAACTAAAGCAGGTACTTGCGGCCAGCGATTCATGACTTTACCAATCACCGCCAATTCTCCCATCAACTTGTCGAACTGATCCGGTGTCAAAGATTGCGGCCCATCAGACAAAGCTTTTTTCGGATTCGGGTGCACTTCAATCATCAGGGAATCAGTACCAGATGCGATCGAAGCAAAGGCCATTGAAGGTACAAACTGGGACCAACCGGTGCCGTGACTGGGGTCAACCATAATTGGTAAGTGAGTCAGAGTTCGCAACACAGGAATCGCCGACAAATCTAGTGTATTCCGCGTATACTGTCTGTCATAGCCACGAATGCCGCGCTCGCACAAAATCACGTTCGGATTACCAGCAGCCATGATATACTCAGCAGCCATCAACCATTCTTCAATGGTTGCGGAAATACCACGCTTCAACAAAACTGGTTTGTCTTGAGCTCCGACTTTCTTCAACAGCGAGAAATTCTGCATATTTCTGGCCCCGACTTGAACTACGTCGGCTACTTCCACGATCGCACTTAAGTCCTCCGCATCCATAACTTCCGTAATAATTCCCAAACCGCTAGCTTTCCGCGCCGCTGCTAGCAATGCCAAAGCACTCTCGCCGTGTCCTTGGAAAGCGTAGGGGGAAGTTCTCGGTTTGAAGGCTCCACCGCGCAGAAAATGAGCTCCAGCAGCTTTGACGCGCATTGCCGTTTCAATAATCATTTCTTCGTTTTCGACCGAGCAAGGGCCTGCTACGATCGCGATCGGGTGATTCAAGCCGATCGTCACAATTCCCAGAGGAGTCTCCACTTCTACAGCGCTTGGTTCTCCTTGACGGTACTCCAAGGAGGCGCGTTTGTAGGGTTTTTCCACTCGTAATACTTCCTCAATCCAGGTGCTCATTTCTCGAAGCTGCATGGGTTCGAGCTCAACGGTGTCGCCAACTAAACCCATGACGGTTTTGTAACGTCCAACTATTTTTTCTGGTTCCAAACCCCAGTTAGTGCGGAGTTCTTGGTCTAGGCGATCGATCTCGGCTTCTGGAGTGCCGGCTTTCATTACAATAATCATATTTCTTGTCCCTTCTCTCTTGGGCTAAACACGCATTATCACACGGATTGACTGTTGACTGCTGACTACTAACTCTTAACTGTTGATTGTTGACAACTGACCAATGACCAATAACTAATGACTAATAACTAATAACTAACTTTTTGGTTTAGCCGATCGCCATCCTTCTCGCATCCGTCCAAAATTAATATTAAATTCTTCCCACCCCAGAATACTCCCAGCAATTTCTTCATCCCAGGAAGCGGACAGAACTCCATAACTCAATCCCAATACACCTAAACCAAAACAGCCCATACTCACTAACAATACAGCCGTGTTGGGTAAATCAAACAAGCCTTTGCTGACAATCAAATAGCTGACAAAAAATGTCGAAATTCCCAAGATTGTCGGTAGACCACAGAACACCGCTATCCGGGATATCATGCGTTTGCTGACAACTTCTGGGATGGATTGCGCCTGTTTTTCGGTTTTGCTGCTTTTCGACTGCTTGTCGGCAGACTTGGCTTCTAATACTGGCTTTGCTGTTTTCCCGATTTTATTGGCTTTGGGCTGCTTGTCGGTAGACTTGGGTTCTACTGCAACGTTTCCTGTTTCGGGTTCTGTGGATTTTTTAGCTGCTTTTTTGCGATTTGCTACCGGTTCAAAAGGCAGGCGCTGACGGGGTGGTTCGGAGGACATAATTTTATGTTTAAATCTGAAATCTCGGACATTTATTCAATAGACATCTCCCAAAACCCTTGTGGGGCAGGCATCTTGCCTGCCCTTGACTGACTTTTGTCGAGATGACTAATGAATATTGTCGCAAATTTTGGCTTTGGTGTTTAGCCGCGGATGCCTAGGCGGGCAATTAGTGCTTTGTAGCGATCGACATTTTCCTTTTGCAGGTAGGCCAGTAAGCGTTTGCGGCGACTGATCATCATCATCAAACCGCGTCTGGAAGCGAAGTCTTTTTGGTTGATTTTCAGGTGGGCGCTAAGTTTGCTAATGCGATCGGTCAACATTGCAACTTGGACATCAGGCGATCCTGTATCGGTTTCATGGGTTTGGTAGTCGCCCATGATTTCTTGTTTGCGTTCTTGTGTAAGAGCCATGAATTGATTTTAGGTTTTTTTGTACTATCTCACAATCCTTGACACTCTCAGGTCTAAAGACACTGAGATTCTGCTGACAGAGTAAAACTCTCGCTACGGCCGTCAAACGCCGTCTACTTAGTCACCAATCGTCAAGCGATAGTTACTAGCTACTTTTGTCTCCAATGCTTTCAGAATCCATCACTAAGCCAAGACACGGTACGCTCAACATCCTGCCATTATTAGCTCTTTTTGTGTTACCTCTCAATAGGTGTACTAAGTTGCTGGGATTTCTCCGATACTAGGATGTTTCAACACGTAGATGTTTTTGTTCTTACTCACAACTGAATTATAGCACATTTTCAATACCACGGCGGTTAAAACCGCACGAGTCGCTCCCCTCTCAGGTCTAAAGACTCTGAGTTTCCCGCATTCCGTATTATTTTTATGAGTATATCACAGGGGAACTGTCAAGGATCAATTTTGCGATCGCACTTGTGAACAGGCAAGATGCCTGTTCCACAAAGAGTCAACAGGCAAGATGCCTGTTCCACAAAGAATTAGTTCTGTTGTGGGGTGGGCATCCTGCCCGCCCTTAAAAAGATGATTGAAAATTATCGACTCAAATAAGTAATCGCCTCTTTGATCCAATCATCTGCATTGCTTTTACTGGCCAAAGTGCTGTCTTGACTCAGGGTTTGCAGCGCTTGCAAGACTTCGGCCCCGGTGTAACCCATCGCCAGCAAAACCATCTCGACTTCTTCTTGAATAGCTGCGGGGACTCCGGCGGCGACTGAGGTGGTCAAACCTTCGTGTTGTCGCCATTCTGAAAGTTTACTTTTGAGTTCGAGGGCTAAACGTTCTGCGGTTTTAGCGCCGACACCAGGGGTTTTGGCGAGGATGCGGGTATTACCGCCGACGATGGCTTGGACTAAATCTTGTAATCCTAGGGTATCTAAAAGTGCGATCGCCAATTGAGCCCCAACACCGCTAACACTGGTTAACAGTCGAAATAAATCCCGTTCGGTGGCGCTACCAAAACCGTACAATACGATTTGGTCTTCCTTAACTTGTTGATGGGTAAAGATTTGGGCGATTTCGCCAGACGGCGGTAATTGACCAGTGACGCGGGGCAAAATTTGGATTTCATAACCAATTTGATTGACTTCGAGAGTCAGGATGACGCGGTTGCTGCCTTTGGCGATATTGGCGACAGTGCCTTTGAGATAACTAATCATAAAAATAATAATACACCGCTATTCACCTTGATTCAACTCGACGATGATGTCGCGGATTTCATTGGGGCTGATATCTGCGCGATCCGATTTTGAATAAATGGTTAACAAAAGTACCATTGATGGCGATTCTACTTGATAAATCATATCAATTCCGGTTGCACTCCTTATGATATAGAGGAGACGGCAGTGCCGTGTCCCTACTGCAAATAATACTGTAGGGACACGACACTGTCGTGTCCTAATTTGGGCCACTTATATTCAGGCGTTAAATCGATTTGAACTGCATCAGATTCATTCGACATCAATTCCCTCCCACATTTCAGAAATTGGTCTAGTTTGTCCGGCTTTGGCTTGCTGCAATGCTCTTTTAAGACTGGCTTTTATCTCTGCAATGGTCGTATCGTCTGGATCTTCTTCAGCTTCATCCATAGATTCGGGAAGAAGGAGAATGATTCGCACGGGGCCGGGAGTTTCTGCGGTTAAAGGTCGATCGAGTAATAACTGACCTTTTTCGTCGATCGTTCCTGTGACTTCCAAGGCTTTCATATGTTGTTCTTTAAATTTTTCAGACTGACTCAATACTATTCTATAACCCTGCTACTTGTTATTCCGTAGGTTGGGTTAAGCGATAGCGAAACCCAACATCCAATTAATGAGTGTTGGGTTTCGTGCCTCAACCCAACCTACTACTGGTAGTTTAATTGAGTTATTTTCAAGTCAAAATCAGATTCCGTTTAACCAAAGACAAATCCGCATTCCCAAAATTCACCACAAAAGCCACATTTAAATTTTCCAAAGACTTGATAAACCACATAATTTCACCAGCAGTTTTACCTTCATAATGATTAAACAAAATAGCAAATCGCTTTTCCAGATCCGGCTTGACTTTGCCAGAAAGCAATACTATTTTGAGCAGTAAACCCATTGTGCGACTGGGGCCAAGGTTATAAACTAAGTCATAAAAAATATAGTGGCTAGGATGTTGAGCATTTTCAACCACTAAAAAATTGAACAATTGATGACAAGTTCGAGCCAACAACACATTATTTAACTTTGCAGAATCATTTTCTGGCAATGTATTTTTGATGTATTTAAACAAGCGAGCGTTAAATTGCCTCCCACCGTATTCTGGTTCCACCGCAGAGATTAAATATTCATACAAATCAACTTTAAACGATTGGTAAGACGGAGTAGGTTTGGCATCTCTCAGAAAAAACTGAGCCGACTCCTTGTAAGTTCGATCACCCTTGACTTTTCCAGCAAATTCCATGACAGCCAAGTGTAGTTCCGCATCGTTCAAAAGTGTGGGATTTGCCGCAGGTTGCACAATTCCGATCTCTGTATTTCTCGGCTCTACTAAATAATTTAAATATTGAGATAAATTACTTTCAAATTGCTTTTGTCTTTGAGATTGTAGGCGTTGAATTGTTCGTTGATCTTCCTCAATGCTATCCTTGTTAAGCAAAGAATAGCGGTATAAATAAGGATATCGAAAAATTAATTCGCCCAAGGCACAATTAGACTCTTGTTGCTCAGGTTGAGAGCCTTGCTCTACAGCTTTTACCAAGCGTTCTAAAGTCACAAATTCTGGACTTTTAATAAATAAATTTATTTGATTCTGTAAGCGCTTAACTATGTAGAAATCCATCCCAAATCGGGGAGCAGTCTGCTTAAATAAAGCTACTAATTTGCCGATCGCAAATTTGTGTTGTGAGTTCAATTGCCAGCGGTTGATTGGGATGTAGCAGCAGCGGTGGAGGATATATTTAAATTCCTGTTCCGATCGCTTGAGAGAGACTATACTGTATAAGGTTGCTTCAATTTCGCGATCGGGATAACCCATGCCATCGATAAATAGCTGCCGGAAACGCTCAATTACCTTTACTGGCGATTCTGTTTGTACACAGGAGACAATGTGGTTGTACAATTTCTGTTCCTCGCTGGTAGCTGGCATCATCTCTAACAGTGCTGGGTTGACAATACTGCTGTCTGTAATGATTTCTGCAACCGGTGCGAAAACTACTTCTGCTTTTTTCGGCAAATCGCGATCGGGATTCAAGAAGCAATAGTGTTCTAGACTGAGTTTTTTATTCGCTGCCCAATCTAAGGCTATTTCCAAATTTTCCCCAGTCAATAACTGCGACTTATCTTGACGTTCGGAAGCCAGCCATGCTGTTAGTGCTGCCTTATAAGGAGCCAGATTTCCCAACTCTTTTTCAACCCAAAAAATATTGAAAACAGATTCATAAATTCGGCTTGCCAATACTAACTTGTTCTGCGAATTCTTGACAACTAATCCTAACTTTTGTAATTCGATTTGTTCTGGAGATAAATCCGCAGCTACTCCTAGTGTTTCTCCGGCTTTTTCAGAATCGGGTGGTTGCAAAATTTGCTGGTATAGTCCTAGCAACTGGCTGAGATCGCAACCAGTCTGAAAAATGCCGCCACGAATCGTACTTAAATGTTCTGGCTTATCCCAATCTTCCCAATTTTTAATGATTCTAATTTTGGTTAATTTTTCAATTTCGTGGGCTTCGCGATTTCTGCCAATGAAAGAGCCATATTCAAGTACCAAGCTGCAAAGCTTTTGAGTCAAAAATGGTTGACCTCCACTCCAAGCTAATATTTCTTGAAGCACTTTTTGAGGTCTAAAAGCTTTGAGTGCCAATCCTTTGGCTAGCGGCAAACTTTCTTGCAGTTCTAATCGATCTAAATTAATTTGTTCTGCTATATTAAAAGGATTACAACTTGGATATTCAATTAATTCTAATGGTACTGCTACGCCGATTAAGGCAAAAGTAATGCGAGCATATTCTGGTCGATTGACTCGTTTGGAATAACAATCTCGAATCAAAGCAAAAAAATCTTTAGCACTGAAATGTAAGTTTTTTGTGCTGTCAATATCATCTATAAAAATTACTATATTTTGTTGTATTGATTTGAGTAGAACTTTTTCGATAAACAGCTCCAATCGCTGCACTGGTGATAGCACTTCGCGATCGTTCCACCATTTTAGAGCATCAAACCTATTGGTGAGGTTAAAACTGCTTGCTATGCGGTACATGATTCTCCCATACCACTTTTGGGGGCTGATATTTGGAGTGCTGATACTTTTTAAATTAACGCCAGCAATGAATGTACCTTCTGCTTGCAGTCTCTTTGCCGTTTGCACCAGCAGGCTGGACTTTCCGGTTTGTGGCGGACTCAACACATAGCAGAATTTTCGGGCTTGGAGTTCTTCGTAGAGTTCTTCGTCTGCCCTCCGTTTAACATAGGTGGGGGCATTGACTGGGAGATATCCTCCGACTTGATATTGGTAAGTTGAGTGTACTTCCGATACCACCTGCTGATTTATCAAGACGCTTCACCTCTATGTTGTCTGATTGAAGGGCTACAAATTGCAATTGCTGGTCACTTAATGTTGTTGAAAACTTTTGTTCCTCTTTCTCTATTTTCTACTAATTATCCGTGTTATTTTCAATCTTTACTCTATCTTTGCAATCCGAAATCTTCCGATCGCGCGATCGCACCCAGACCATTGTTGTTATTTATACTCGTTTGCATCATCAGTATGTAAATTTTTACTTTCAGGCGATCGAGAATGCCAAAATGTCTTGGTATTGAGGCATTTATGTTTACATTTTTTTACAATAACACTTTGAAATTGATCGGACTGATGCACGTTCACGAAATTAGGTCATTTTGAGCGATCGTCAAAAATCTCTATTAGGTCTGAGACGCTTTACCATCGTTCAGTATGGCACTTGACTCAGCAAGTGGTAATTCACTCGGTGGTATCATAATTCTTAGGGGAACTCACAACCTTTCAGTTTCTGCCTTCAGCACCAGCCTTTCTTCACAAAAGATTGGCTCGGCAATAGCTGGCAATAAAAAACCCCAGCTTGTTGCTGAGGACTGCTTGAGTGGGAGATATCGTTAAATCTGCGTTTTTTTTAGTTGACTTAGATCGCATGAAATTTCATGCTTGTAGAAGATGCGCCCTGATGGATTAACTACCCGATGGATGAACACCCTGATGGCATAACTCCCTGATAGATCAAAGCCCTGATGGCCCTTGCTCCACTACCCAAAAGATTCGGGTTGATGGATGATCGTGGATACTACTAACACGTCACTTCTGGCGCTTTTGATCGCTCAGGGTGTGCCTGTCTAAATTGATTATGGCAGGCAGGTTTCTCAGAAGACAAGTGGGCTATTGCATCAGTCCACTTCTGACAAATTGGGTTTGCCAAAAAGTTTTAATCTACTAAAGTCAGGGTCATCGAAAATGAAATACAGCATCTTAGTTTTAGGCGTATTCGATCTAGGTAGAGCCAATGCAACTGCTTTGGTTCCGCAAGGCAACTTTGGTAGCACTGGTCGGGCTTTGGAGAGTTGTCCCGACTTCCAGTACACTGGAACGAATGAGGATGGAGAGCAGGAAGAGGTCCAAACAGGAAAAGGGTAGCAATTAATTGCCGCCGATGAAGTTCTAGCTGTTGTGCTTGTAATGCCTCCGACAGAAGGCGGTTAAAACTTCATCCTTCTATAAGTCTACCTACATTTCGGGTGTGAATGAGAAAATAAAAAAGTGAGGGCGGGTCTGCGAGTGGAGTTTCCCTATTTCTCAACCTCCTTAGCTTCTGATGTTCGGGCCAATCAGGTTTGGCAAAATCGTATTTCATTTCATAAAAACCCAATGGACAACACACTCGCGACTACTCGCAGACAACGGGTATTGACAAGAACCCAGGAACGGCGTCAAGCGACACCCAAAGAAAAAGAGCTAATTCACCTGCTGGCGAATATGGCTTGCAGTTTGGTGAAGTACGACGATAAGCACTCTACCAGTAAGCAGGCGATCGCACCATCTGAACGGAAGCGTTTAGCTGAATGGCACTACCTGCGGGTTCAGCAAATTCGCCGGATCGAACGCAGTTTGGAGCCTGTAGCTACCCTGAAGCGCGTCTACTACAAGAGCATCCTCAGTCCGAGAGATTTGAAGTCTTTGAAGCTTCTGTGGCCTGAAGAGGACAAAAACCGGGTCAAGCGGGTCGATCCTGATTTGGATGATATCCTTAGTGAAGCTTTGGATCGCGGAGATACTTTGAAACAGCTATTTCATTCGATCGAAGTTAAGGAACGGAAATTTTCGGTAACTTCCTGTCCAGGTGTGGTGCCTCTGTGGGTGAAAGAGTGGGAAGTTTCGGGATATGACATCAACTATTTTCCGCCTTCCTTCTCTGCATGGGTTTCCCTCGTAGACGATTAGGCTCAATATAAGTTCTTGTGAAGAAATTAGGACACGGCAATGCCGTCTCCTCTAGATCATTCCCGTGCAACCGGAATTGATATGAATCGGAGTCAGTACCATTGTACAATGGGGGAAAACCAGGGCTTCAGCTAGTAGCTGATAGCTGATTCTTTTATAAAGCCGTCCTACAAGGACGGGGTTTCCACCCACATTTTCCGATGACTGACTCGATTTCTACTTCTCCGTTAGACTCGATCGCCGATACAGCCGAACTCCGCTCTCAGTTGAGGTCGGGTTCGGAAAAGACTCAACTGCAATTTTTGCAACAAATGGCAGATTCCGGTTGGGATGTGTTGATGGAATTTTTGTTAGAACACAAGTCGGATGAACCGACGGCGGTAATGGGTAAGGCTTACCAAATTTTGTATAACGCTGATTCTCCGAAAGCGACGGAGTTTTTGCAAGCGCATTTTCCCACAGGAATTGTCCCGTTGCGATCGGACTCGAATATTGACTACACTCCACTGCAACAATTATTAGCCCTACAGGAATTTCAAGAAGCCGATCGCTTGACTTTAGATAAACTTTGTGAATTGGCGGGCGAAACAGCTTCCATCAGAAAGTGGCTGTATTTTACACAGGTTGAGAGTTTGCCAGTGGCAGATTTGCAAACAATTAATACGCTGTGGAAGGTTCATTCCGAAGGCAAATTTGGCTTTTCGGTGCAGCGGGAAATTTGGCTGAGTTCGGGGAAAAATTGGGATAAGTTGTGGCCGCTAATTGGCTGGAAGAAGGGGAATAATTGGACGCGGTATCCCCAAGAATTTATTTGGGATTTGAGCGCACCTAGGGGGCATTTGCCCTTGTCAAATCAGTTGCGGGGCGTGCAGCCATTTTCGGCTTTGATGGCTCATCGGGCTTGGGTGAAATAATTTGTTCACATTTCTTAATTTTTCTTAAACTAGAAGTGTAAATCTACTCTGCTATCTGAATTTATGTTACTTCCAGCCGATCGACGCACCAAGCTAGACGACACCGACGACAACTTATTCTATGCTTATCCCCGGTTTGTAACTCATGTAGACGAGGGATTCATTCAGCAATTAACCGATTTGTATCGGGAACGACTGAAACCGGATACTCGAATCTTCGATATGATGAGTAGTTGGGTTTCTCACTTGCCTGATGAAATGCAGTTTGCCCATGTCGAGGGGCACGGCATGAATCAAGAAGAGTTAGCAAAAAATTCGAGACTGAACCATTATTTTTTGCAGAATTTGAACGCAAATCCCAAATTGCCGCTACCAGATGCCCAGTTTGATGCGGTGATTAACTGCGTTTCGGTACAGTATTTGCAACATCCGGATGGAATTTTTTCCGAAATACACCGAATTTTGAAACCCGGTGGCGTAGCAATTATCAGCTTTTCCAACCGGATGTTTGCTCAAAAAGCAATAGCTGCTTGGCGAGAAGGCTCGGAGGGCGATCGGGTAGAATTGGTAACACGTTACTTTGATTCTGTCAAAGGAGCAAATATACCCGGATTTAGCAAGCCAGAAATAATTTCTAAGCAATCCAGCTTGCCGAGTTTTATGCAAATGCTGGGAATCGGAAGTGGCGATCCGTTTTATGCTGTAGTTGCTTACCGCCAAAGTTAAGTCCTTAAGCTTGAGTTTTTGCACTCTCGCGATCAAACTAAACTGTGAATGGGGCAGGCAAAATACCTGCTCCAAAAAAAGCAATATAACTTGACATTATCCCAATCAGTCTCCCTAAAATGCCTAAGCTACATTGGCAAATCAATAATTTCCTGTGATATCGTTAGGTCAAGGGTAAAAGCGTCAATCAGAAGAGACATAGAAGAAATTAAACTTTAGCAGAAAATTATACAGAGGTCAACATGGAAACAGAACAAGACCCTAATCTCGTAGCAGTTAGCAGCCAAAGCAGACAGGTGCAGCAATTCTCCGCCGAAGAAGGAGAAGAGTCAGGTGAAAAACCTCAAAAAGCATTGAATATGGCCCCGCTAATTAGGACTTTTCAGCGACAAGCCCTAATTATTATTGCGATTGTAAGCATGGCAAGCGGTGGGATAGTGTATCAGATCAAAGGTAGCAAGAAAACCTATCAAGGTGATTTTCGGATGTTAGTGGAACCGGTGACAACTGAAGCCAGGATTGCCGATCCCTCTTCTCTCACTAATCGCGAAGGCGGAGTGCCTAGTCGAGATTTTTTTAGTCTAGATTATGCAACTCAACTGGAAATTCTCCAGAGTCCTCAGATGCTGTTAGCAATTACAAAACAAGTCCAAAAGCGATATCCAAAATTTACTCAAGAAATTCTCAAAAAAGAATTGCTCGTGTTGCGGCTTGGAGAAACTGACGCAAGTAGAACTAAGATTTTGGAAGTTAAATTTATGGGTCAAGACCCTGAAATGGTTAAGTTTGTTTTACAAGAAATTAAAAAGAAATATTTGAAGTATAGCCTTGATGAACGCAAAAGTCGCATCGGTGAAGGTGTTAATTTTATTGAAGACCAGCTTCCCGGACTCAACAAGCGCGTCAATGACTTGAAGTCAGAGTTGCAGGTCATACAACAGCAGCAAAGGATTGCCGATCCTAAAGAACAAGGCACGCAATTGATCCTGCAAGCTCGCACTATGGAAACTTTAGAATCTGATACTCAAAGGCTTTTAGAGGAACAGAAAACGCTTTATGCTAACTTGCAAAAACAATTAGATTTTACACCGAATGAAGCTATTGCTGCATCGGCTTTAAGTGAAGAACCTCAATACAAAGAATTGCTGACTAAGGTTAAGGAAGTAGAAGGTCAGATTGCCGTAGAAACCGCTCGGTTTAAATCTGCTAATCCCATAGTGGAAGCTTTAGAACGGAAGCGGGCGAATTTAATCGGGTTACTAAATAAGCAAACCGATCGCATTTTGGGTCAAAACTTAGTAGGCGCAGAATCGAATTCTAAAGTTAAGAATTTTCAAAACTCGATTCGGATCGGCTTGATTAAACAGTTGGTTGATACTGCTAACCAAGTTCAAGTTTTGGAGGCTCGCAATGAAGCAATCACGAAGACTAAGAATAATTTGAATCGACAAGCAAGAGAATTTCCTACGGTAGCGCGACGGTACAACGAATTGCAACAGCAACTAGATATAGCAGCCCGCACGCGGGATCAACTTTTGACTCAGCGAGAAACGCTGCGGGTACAAGCTGCTCAAAGTCAAATTCCTTGGGAAATAATTTCTGAGCCTCAAATACCAAAAGACCCTGATGGTAAGGAGATTCCTATTGCATCTAAAAACACAAACAAATTAATTATGGGGGTGATGGGGGGGCTAGTTGCGGGTCTGGGATTGTCTATAATCATCGAAAAGTTACGGAATACCTTTTACTGCGCTGATGATGTTAAAGATGCAGTCGATCCACCTTTATTGGGTGCAATTCCTATCAACAAGAAGGCTCAAAAACTCTATCCTTCTATTGCGAATGCCTATGAGGTACTTGAAAGCAATGAAAATAAGTACAAAAAAAATGTCTCGCAATTTATAGAAGCTTTTGACTCTCTTTATACTAACATCCGTTTTCTTTCTTCCCATCGACCGATCGCTTCTTTGGTCATCGGTTCGGCGACAGCGGGGGAAGGCAAATCTATGATAGCTTTAAACTTAGCACACGTTGCAGCGCTGGCCGGTCAGCGAGTGCTGTTAGTAGACGCGAATTTACATTCGCCAAGTCTTGATTTGCTGTTGGAATTGCCGAATTCAACCGGGTTGAGCGACTTGCTTGAAAATAAAATTGAATTCAAGGAAGCTATCCAAAGATCGCCTATAGCAGATAATCTGTTTGTACTAACTGCTGGGATTCCTCTAGCTGGTACTTCTAGACGGCTGGCTTCATCTCAGATGCAATATTTAATGGCAGAATTTAATGCCATATTTGACTTGGTAATCTACGATACACCGCCACTGGTTGATAATAAAGATGCTAATTTTTTGGCAGCACGCACAGATGGAATACTGATGGTGGTATCAATTCTTAAGGTTAAGCATTCTGTAGTCAAGAAAGTTTTCGCTCAATTAGAAAATTTTGGCATTCCGTGCTTGGGAACAGTTGCAAATCATCTGGGTAAAAACAAAAAATATCAGCCATCAAAAGCACCTGTAGTGGAAGATAAAAATGAATATTTAAATTTTTCGCCAGTGCCGTCTAGTATGCCTAAGTTAGCTCCCAAAAAAGAGTAAACTCCGTTCAGCTCATGAAAGCCTATCAACAAATAGCTATCGATGAATGTGGTGAACCTTTGGTTCAGATTCCTGCTGAAATATTTGCTTTGGAACGGCCGCATCCTTATCAAAAATTGGGTGCTCCTTATCAGGACAGCAAAGCTGATTCTCCTTACTATCTACGTCAAGGAGTTATAGATAGTTTAATTGTGGCTCAGAAGCAGTTGCAGCAATATTATCCAGATTGGCAAATTCTGATATTTGATGCTTATAGACCAGTGGAAGTGCAGCAGTTTATGGTAGATTTCACTTTTGCTGAAATTGCCAAGGCTCAAGGTTGTGAATTGCCAGTTTCCGAAGAGAAAAGGCAATTAATTATAGAGCAAGTATATCAATTCTGGGCGGTACCGAGTCTCGATCGCGCTACACCACCTCCTCACAGCACAGGTGGAGCGTTAGATGTGACTTTAGTCGATCGCCAAAATGGTAAAATTGATATGGGTTCTCCGATAGATGAAATCTCAGAACGTTCTTATCCCGATTATTTTGCTAACAGTAATGAGCCAGCAGAACAAGAATTTCAGTGTCGCAGACAAATATTAAAAGATGCGATGGTTGGTGCTGGTTTTCGACAGCATCCTAACGAGTGGTGGCATTTTTCCTTGGGCGATCAGATGTGGGCTTGGTCGATGAGTCAACACCCAGGCGACAATCAATTTGTAGCTCGATATGGCCGTTATTGAAAGAAGGAAGAAGGAAGAAGGAAGAAGGAAGAAGGCTCTTCGACTTCGCTCAGGAACCGGGAAGAATGAAGTCAACAGCGAACAGTCAACAGTCAACAATCAATTGTATCAGAATAGACCTAAGCTCTTGCCAGTAGAGGAATGGTGCCTTAAGATTAACAAGAGCGAATAAGTGCAGGCAAATCCAGTCAGCACCGCAAACCCTAAAGGATAACTTAGAGTTCACCAAATGAAAGCATTAATCCTCTCTGGCGGCAAAGGAACACGTTTGCGTCCCCTCACCTATACAGGTGCGAAGCAGTTGGTTCCTGTGGCAAATAAGCCCATACTGTGGTACGGAATTGAGCTAATTGTGGCGGCTGGGATTACCGATATTGGGATTGTGATTAGTCCCGAAACGGGGGAAGAGGTGAAGGCGAAAACCGGAAATGGCGATCGCTTTGGTGCACAAATTACTTATATCTTGCAAGATAAGCCGGCGGGATTGGCTCATGCGGTGAAAATTTCCCAACCATTTTTGGGCGATTCTCCGTTTGTCATGTACTTAGGAGATAACTTAATTGAAAGTCAATTACATCCGTTTTTAGATACTTTTAAGAGCAACAAACTTGATGCTTTGATTATGCTGCGGGAAGTTAGCAATCCTAGTGCCTTCGGTGTGGCGACAGTTGATGAAAAAGGACGAGTATTGCAGCTAGTAGAAAAACCTAAAGTTCCCCCTTCTAATTTGGCAATGGTCGGGATTTACTTTTTTGCCCCTACGATTCACGAGGCGATCGATCAAATCCAGCCTTCGCCCCGTGGTGAACTCGAAATTACTGATGCTATTCAACAGTTGATCAATCAAAAGAAAAAAGTAGAAGCCTCCAATTTAGAGGGTTGGTGGTTGGATACGGGGAAAAAAGATGATTTGCTGAGTGCAAACCAAATTATTCTCGATAGCCGTCTTGTAGCTTCAACAGAATTAAGAGTAGATACCAAAAGTCAAATTATCGGGCGAGTGCAAATAGGTGAAGGAAGTGAGATAATTAATTCTACAGTTCGCGGGCCGGTAATAATTGGTAAAAATTGCCACATCGAAAATTGCTTTATTGGGCCTTACAGCAGTATTGCCGATCGAGTCACGATGATTGATGCGGATATCGAACACAGTGTGATATTGGAATCTGCTAAAATATCTGGGATTCAGCAGCGAATTGTGGACAGCGTAATCGGGCAGCGAGCTCAATTAACTAATGCTCCTATTCGTCCTAAAGCACTCAGGTTTATGATTGGTGATGATAGTCAAATCGAGTTGGTTTAAGTTCTGATATTGCTAGCAGCAGTAAGGACACGGCAGTGCCGTGTCCCTACAGATATGGTAGAGACCGCAGTAAGGACACGGCAGTGCCGTGTCCCTACAGATATGGTAGTAAGGACACGGCAGTGCCGTGTCCCTACAGATATGGTAGAGACCGCAGTAAGGACACGGCACTGCCGTGTCCCTACAGTTATCCAAAGAAGGTAAAAATTTGCATTCTGAAGAAATACCAACTCAAGAAATAATCGATAAATTGCGACAAGCTTTGGAGCCGCGAATTGGTATTGCTCAGCCGCTTTTATCTGGAAGTGAGAAAAGTGCGATCGCCTTTGATGAAGAAGACGAAGATATCGCCTTGCTAAAAACTGGTTTTGATATTTATAATGTCCCAATTACCTCTTATCAAAGACGACTTGGTTCCGTTGTCATCGCAGTTAGAAAAATAGTCCGAAAATTGCTCAAACCAGTATTGGAAAGACAGGTAATTTACAATTTTGCCAATACTCGCGTTGTTCAAACATTGAGCAACCAGTTGCAGAAATTGCAGCAGAGTCAGCAAACCTTAGAGAAAAAGATTACATCTGAGTTTAGCAACCAGTCTCCTGAAGTAACAGCCAAAATTATGGTTCAACAAGAAGCTATAACAGCGCTGCAATCTGAAATAGAGCAAATAAAAGCTGTACAGCAGCAGCATACTGCTATGTTAGAGGAAATTACTGCTCAATTGCTCGATCGACAAAAGTGAAAAATCCAAGATGACGACACCACCAATATGCTCAATAATTATAGTCAATTATAACGGTTTTCGGCAAACGAAAGATTGCTTAAAATCTCTACAAAAACTTGCCTATCCTGAAGCACAACTAGATTTAATTTTAATTGATAACTGTTCTCAAGATGACTCAGTTAAATGCTTGGGTGAATTATTTCCCAAAGTTCGCATTTTTGTGAATTCCGTCAACAACTTTGCGAAAGCTCTTAACCTGGGTATCAGCCAATCCACAGGACAATATATTGCATTTCTGAATAACGATGCTACTCTGGATAGTTGCTGGTTAGAAATTTTGGTTAAACGGCTAGAAATAAATCCGAAAGTAGGTGCTGCGAGTGGCAAATTGTTATTCAAAGACGGGCGAATTAATAGTGTGGGAATTCAGCAATTACCTAATTTTTATTGGCGAGATGTCGGCTTTGGCGAGAAAGATTCGGGACAATATGATGTTGAAGGTACAGTAGAAGGTCTTTGTTGGGCTACGGTGCTTTTTCGCAGGGAATGTCTCGTAGATGTTGGGCCGATAGATGAAGATTTTGTGATGTATTTTGAGGATGTTGAGTTTGCTAAGCGCTGTCAAAAACGAGGTTGGGAAATGCTTTACATTCCGACAGCAATCGCACATCATGAATACCGGGGTTCGAGTCGGGGAAGCAAACTCACGGAGTATTTTTGCAATCGGAATCGTTTTTTGTATTTGGCAAAACATGAACCTTTACAATTAGTTTCGGCAATCCATACTTCCGATTTTTTTACGAATAAACAGTATGATTTGTTGTTCGAGAGTATATTTGTAGCGATTAAAAAATTGCTAGAGTATCAGAATCCGGAAATAGTGGAAATTGTACTGCCACAATTGTCGGAAAAGTTGGCGGTGATTTACAGTCGGCTGAAAGTCGATCGCATTTTATCACGGTTAGAGGTGATTCGAGGCGATCGCCAAATGTCGATCGCAATTTACGATCATGGACTACATTTCATTGGTGGCGGACAAAAATACGTGGCTACGATGGCTTCGCTGCTGCAAAATCAATTTGACATTACTTTTATTGCTAACAAACCTGTTGCTATTTCTGACTTGGAATCTTGGTATGGTGTGAATCTTTCAGAATGTCAAATAAAAGTGATTCCGTTGCAGTTTTATGAGAAGCGGGGAATGCAGTGTATTGATTCCAGCATGATTACGGATGAATTGGAAAATCCTTTTGATGAAATTGCTAGAGAAAGCAAGCATTATGATGTTTTTGTCAATGCGAACCAACTGGAAAAAGTGAAGCCACTGTCGCCGATTTCAGTATTTTTCTGCCACTTTCCGAATACTTTTCGTAACCGTCATTTTGCTGTTGATGATTACACTTTTATTATTGCTAATAGTCAATTTACTGTTAAGTGGTTGGACAAACGCTGGAACCTAAAACCTACTTTTTTACTGTATCCGCCTGTGGGAATGGCAACTGCTGAAGTCCCGAAAGAAAAGATAATTTTAGCTGTGGGACAGTTTGAAGCTGGGGGAACTAAAAAGCAAATTGAATTAATTAAAGCTTTCCGCACTTTGTTAGTGAATTATCCTGAACAAATGACTGGATGGCGGCTGATTTTAGTGGGAAGCAGTGTGCCCCGCAATCCTTATTTAAAGACTGTTCAGAATTTTTTGAAGCAAGATGCAAGGGCGATCGAACTGAAGGTGAATGCTGACTTGGATGAGATAAAATCGCTTTATGCTAAAGCTAGTATATTTTGGCACGGCTGCGGTTTGGGAGAAGTCAATCCCCAAAGATTTGAACATTTCGGGATGGCGACGGTGGAAGCGATGCAAAACCGTTGTGTTCCGATTGTGTTTAATGGTGGTGGACAACCGGAAATTGTCGAAAATGGGCGATCGGGCTTTTTGTTCAACACAGTTGAGGAACTTTGTCAGCATTCACATCAACTCATGGTTAATCCTGATTTGTTAGCAGAATTTCAAGAGGTTGCTCAGCAACGGAGTCAGTATTTTACTGTATCACGTTTTGATAAAAAAGTCAAGGAATTTTTTGAGATTATTCGCCAAGAATATGCTACAATTCGTCTGCCAAATCCGACGGATGTAGCTCAAATGGTCGATACCAATCGCGATCTTTTATAATTATGGTTTCCAACAATATCAGTTTCTCCGACATTCAGAATCATTGGGCTAGACAATTCATTGAAGGCTTAACCGAGAGATCAATTATCAGCGGTTTTCCCGATCGCACTTTCGGCCCCAACACCAACCTAACCCGCGCCCAATTTGCCACCATAGCCAGCAAAGCATTCCCCACACCAGACAAACGAGCATACATTCCATTTACCGATGTTCCTGCTACCCACTGGGCCGCAGCAGCCATTCAAATAGCATTTAAAAGAGGCTTTATATCTGGCTATCCCAAAAATTTATTCAAACCCGAAAATAGGATTACCAGAGTCGAGGCATTACTTGCCTTAGTCAGCGGTCTTTTCGATGCAAGTGCTGCACCACCGACCAATATTATCCTATCAAACATCTATCAGGATAGCACAGAAATTCCCAACTTTGCCAAAAGTGCGATCGCCAAAGCTACACAATCCGAAATAGTCGTTAATTACCCAAACTTAAAATTATTAAATCCCGCCGGAAATGCAACCCGCGCCGATGTTGCAGCCTGGGTTTATCAAGCTTTAGTTTATCTCAAAAAAGCGCCAAAGATTCCATCTCAATATATAGTAACCAGTGGCAACAATTCCCAACAGCCACCATCAACAGTTCAAGTCAACCATCAGCGAGAATTTCGGGCGGCTTGGGTAACAGCCGTGTGGAATATCGACTGGCCATCCAGCCCAAAACTCTCAACAGAAGAACAAAAAAATGAACTGCTGAAAATCCTTGACAGATTAGAAGCAATGAATTTTAATGCTGTCATCCTCCAAATTAGACCAGAAGGCGATGCCCTTTACGCATCAGAATTAGAACCTTGGAGTGCTTGGCTAACAGGAACCCAAGGCAAGCCACCAGAACCATATTATGACCCTTTGGAATTTGCCATTTCCGAAAGCCACAAACGCAACATCGAAGTTCACGCTTGGTTCAATCCCTACCGCGCCAAGGTTTCCACCAAAACCTCTGCAAACGTCAGCCCACACATCTGTGCAACTAATCCCGAATGCGTTTATCCCTGGGGTGATAAACTGTGGATGGATCCGGGAATTCCGACAGTTCAAAACCGAACTTATAACGTCATTTTAGATGTAGTGAAGCGCTATGATATAGATGGGATTCACTTCGATGATTATTTCTATCCTTATCCGATTCAAGGCAAAGAATTTCCAGACAGCAAGACATACAATAATTATCGATCGCAAGGAGGTAAACTGAGTTTAGGAGACTGGCGCAGGGAAAATGTCAATATCTTAATTAAAAGAGTAGCAGAAGGAATTAAATCGACTAAATCTCATGTTAAATTCGGTATCAGTCCCTTTGGGATTTATCGCCCTGGACAACCACCTGCAAGTCGCGGTTTAGACACCTACGAAGCACTTTATGCTGATTCCAAAAAATGGTTAGAGTCAGGTTGGGTAGATTACCTGACTCCGCAACTTTATTGGCGCATAGATGAAACAGCTCAAAGTTATCCAATGCTGCTGAATTGGTGGGTAGAAAATAACCCGAAACAGAAACATATTTATGCTGGAAATAACTTGGGTTTACTCGATGGTAAAAAGTGGACGGCTGGGGAAATCAACAAACAAATTGAAATCACGCGAAACTTAGACAAAAAGTTAGCATTGGGCAATATATTTTTCAGTATGAAATCTTTTAGTGAAAATCGCCAGCAAATTTATGATGTTTTGAAATCAACTACCTATGCAAACCTTGCACTGGTTCCAGCGATGCCTTGGCTAAAGGGAACTCCGCCACCTATTCCGACAGGAGTCGCAGTCAAAAAGGTGGCAAATAGCACGGTTTTGGGTTGGCACAATTCTGCGGATAATAACATTGGTTCTTGGACACTTTATCAAAAAACTGGCAATAGCTGGAAACTGATTAAGATTCTGAATGGGGAGACAGCAGAAGTAGCCATAAAACCGGGAACTTATGCTTTGTGCGCGGTAAGTAAAATGGCTTTGGAAAGTGCGGGAGTTGTGGTAGTAATTAGTGATTAGTAATTGCTTATTGGGAATTGCTTATTGGGAATTGGGAATTGGGAATTGGGAATTGGCAACAGTTAACAAACATCTTCCTATAGACAGGAGACACCTTAAGAATAAGTGCGTTATCGTATGTTCAATATTTTGATGAGCAAAAAATCCTATGGTTCCTTTACGTGATGACAACCCAACGCGGATCACTCCCTATGTTACCTATGGACTGATTGCTGCAAATGTGTTAGTTTTTTTATATGAACTCAGTTTGGCCGATCGCGAATTAACTCAATTCTTCTACTCTTGGGCTGTAGTTCCTTGTCAACTAACTAATATCTGTCGAGTTTCTCTACCTGTTTCGCCATTTCCCGAATGGACAACACTAATTTCCTCTCAATTCCTACACGCAGGCTTTCTCCACGTCGCGGGAAATATGTTATTCCTCTGGATTTTTGGCAACAATGTAGAAGACCGTTTAGGACACATAAAGTTTGTAATATTTTACCTTACTTGCGGCGTTTTAGCATCCTTAACTCAGTGGTTTTTTGCCTCATCCTCTGCCATTCCTTCTCTGGGTGCTAGTGGCGCAATCGCAGGCGTGATGGGGGCTTATATTCTCAAATATCCCCAAGCTAAAGTTCTGACATTACTCCCCTTGGGAATCTTTATTACTACAGTCAGAATACCTGCTTTCTTCTTTCTAGGATTTTGGTTTGTACAGCAGGCATTTAATGGCCTTGCTTCCTTGAATGCGCCAGCGAATGTTGGTATGGAATCGGGGGGAGTTGCCTACTGGGCCCATGCTGGCGGGTTTGTTTTCGGTGCTATTCTTGGCCCTTTGTTGGGACTTTTTTCTGAAGATAATGAGATTTAGTTAGTCATGAGAAGAGGGAATTGGGAATTGGGAATTGGGAATTGGGCATGAGTAATTTCTGCTTCTTCCTTCTTCCTTCTTCCTTCTTCCTTCTTCCTTCTTCCTTCTTCCTTCTTCCTTCTTCCTTCGTTTCTAGATGAAAGTAAAGTCAAATTCCGACATGGAAGAAACGCCAGTTACGCCATTTAACTTAGCCAGAATTCGAGAATCAGCGCCGTTGAGGTTATTACCATTGCCATCATAGATGATGTAAGTATTGCCGCCAGTATCATAGGAAAACAAGAATGCGGTTCCTCCTAAGATATTAGATGAAACGGTTGTTTGCACTGGCAGTAAAACTTGGCTGGTGATGCTAACATTCCCGAATCCGGGGGCGAAATTGAACTGATCGGCGATCGGCACTCCCAGACCAGTAAAATCAGTAATTAAATCGTATCCGCCGGCGGCGATCGCAGCATTGATTGCCGCCGAAGAAGCAGCATCAAAAGTCGGGCCTCCCGAAGCAGGACTGGTATAGCGGAATTGATTGCTACCGCCACCGCCAGTCATGGTATCGGCCCCAAGGTTGCCTACCAATACGTCGTTATCGAGGCCGCCGTTAATCGTATCGTTACCACCTCGACCGTCGATCGTATCACTGCCTGCTAAACCGTTGAAATTGTCAGCCAAAGAGCCTCCAATTAGGTTGTTTGGCCCGCTATCTGCTGGTAATATTTGGACGCTGACAACACCGGTGCCTGGAGTTGTGCCGAGTGCGTCGCTGATATTGTAGGTGAAAGTAGTGCTACCGGGTACATTACCGGGGATGAATTGGACTTGGGAGACGAGATTGACAGTTTGGCCTAGTTTCGGTGTGCCGACGTTGATGATGTTGAGTTTGCCATTCTGCGGGCTGACATCGTTGGCTAGCACGTCGATGAATGTGGGTAGCAAATTGTTGGTATTTGTGAATACGATGCCGTCATCACCTGCGATCGGGCCTAGGGGAGCATTTGCCGAGGTATCGAAGGAATTGATGTTAATCGCGATCGCTGCTGCTGCTACGCCGCCCTGTTCGTCAGTGACGCTGTAGCTGAAAGATCCAGCTTGTCCGATCGCATTAGTTGCGGGTTGGAAATTCAGCCCGACTAATTCCTGAACGGTCAATTTTTGGTTAATGGCGATCGGGATTGTACCAGTCACAACTAAACCGAAAATAGGATTGGGAAGTAAATTGACAGTGGCTGAGATAGTCTGGCCTTCTGGATCGCTAGGCGCTGAAATGCTCAAAGACAAAGGTAAATTCTGAAAACCGGTGATCGTTTTGCCACTTTCGACTATGGGTGGCTGGTTAGGAGTTGCTGATGGAAAAGCAGGCGGAGTTGGACTGGGTAAAGTGGGAGTTGGGACGATCGAACCATTCGGAGTTGTCCCCGTACTTGGAGTCGGAGTCGTAATCAGTGTTGGCAATCCCACTGTCGGAGTTGGAGTCGGACTTGCCGTTGTCGGAGTTGGAGTCGGAGTTGCCGTTGTCGGAGTCGGAGTCGGAGTTGCCGTTGTCGGAGTCGGAGTCGGAGTTGCCGTTGTCGGAGTTGGACTTGTTGTTATTGGACTCGTTGTTGACCCATTTGTTTTAGACGTAGTTGTCCCGTTTGGACTCGTAGTTGTCCCGTTTGGACTCGTAGTTGTCCCGGTTGGACTCGTAGTTGTCCCGCTTGTGGCAGGTCTTGTCCCGGTTGTAGAAGGGCTTGTCCCAGTTGTAGAAGGGTTTGTCCCTTGAATGAAGAAGGGATTTTGATCTACGGGCGGTATTTTAGCTGTTGTGAACTTCGATTCATCTAGGGCGTTAGTCCTCACATCGATTAAGACAGCCAAAAATTCGCCTGTACGTTTATCTTTAATGATGGTGTTGCTAGAATTTGAACCTTGACCCTGGGATATTTCTAAGTCTGTAAAACTCAAACCTCCAGCTAGACCGATCGCATCTCCAGCCTTAAAATCTCTAATTAAATCAGCATCGCCGATTCCTGGTCCACCAGTAGTCTGAAAACCACCGCCCGCCGATGTGCCAACCCTACCAAGGACAAAGATATCTGCACCATCGCCTCCTGTTAGAGTATCAATACCGCGATCGCCCGCCAGAAAATCATCACCAGCGCCACCAATCACAGCATCATTGCCATCCCCCCCAAAGAGTCGGTCATCTCCTTCGCCGCCGTCAGCAGTATCATTGCCAACGCCGCCACTGATGATATCTCCACCCTCTTCACCAACCAGCAAATCATTGCCAGCACCGCCTTGTAAGCAATCATTGCCCGTATCGCCAAAAACAGTGTCATTGCCCTTATCACCAAAAATTAAGTCATCCTCGGCACCTCCGCGCAGAGAATCATTTCCCTTACCGCCAAAAAGTGTGTCATCACCTTCAGCACCCAAGACAGTATCGTTGCCTTGGTCACCGAAAACTTGATCGTTACCCCGATCGCCAATCACCAAGTCATCGCCTTTACCACCGCGTGTGGTATCGTTACCAGGGCCACCATCAACAATATCCTTACCGGCACCACCATTGAGAGAATCGTTACCATCCTCTCCTCTGAGTAAATCGTCGCCATCGCGACCGAGAATCGTGTCATCGCCTTCACGGGTGGAAATCGTGTCATTGAACAAGCTACCGATGAAATAATCAGCGATACTCCTTCCTACCACTATGCCATCGACAAATATCGGTGGTGGTGGAGTCGGAGGCGCGATCGGAGTTGACCGTGATACAGGCGTGATTGAAATCGTCGTTGTACCGGGCGATGAAGTCGTTGTACCGGGCGACGAAGTCGTTGTACCAGTAGATGAAGTCGTTGTACCAGTAGATGAAGTCGTTGTACCAGTAGATGAAGTTGTTGTACCAGTAGATGAAGTTGTTGTACCAGTAGATGAAGTTGTTGTACCAGTAGATGAAGTTGTTGTACCAGTAGATGAAGTTGTTGTACCGGGCGATGAAGTTGTTGTACCGGGCGACGAAGGATCTTTACCGGTTTGTAGAAAAAATGATGATACTGCACTTGGCATAATTCGGCCTCCTTGTGACGCTACTCAAAGATTAAACAATCAATTCTCAACAAGTCTTTTCTGGGCAGGCAGGACGCCCACCCCACAATCAGATTCACTTCTTGTGGAACAGGCATCTTGCCTGTTCTTAAGAATTATGCAAAACTTCAGGCTAAATAAACTTGAACTGTGACGAAGTAATCACCGTGCTCAGAGCACCTGGAACTGTAGGAATTGAATTCAACACAGCCAAATCGAAAGCTGGGAGACTATCATCAGCAGCATTCGGATCGAAGCCGAGAACATACTTATTAAAAGTATTGTTCAGATACACAAAGAAAGCTCCTGTTTTGCTAGAACCATTCTGATTTTTCAACACAGCATTTACTGCTTGAGCATTGTCGAATTTGTTTTCAAACAAAATGACAGCTTGCTTGCTGATATTGTCTCCGCCACTGCCAATATTCCTGACGATAAAACTGGTGAAATCGTTAGTAGTGCCAGAATTGGTAAAACCACCAAAGTTTGCTGACCTGAACAAGAAGGTGTCGTTGCCATTACCGTTGTTAAAGTCAGAAATAATGTCCACGCCTTCACTAGGAGTTTCGTAGTAGAAGAAGTCATTGCCAACATCGCCCGTGAGCAAATCGGAACCAGCGCCGCCGCCCACAATATCATTGCCCGCACCGCCGGAAAGCGAGTCGTTGTCATTGCCACCCAACACCAAGTCGTTGCCGAACCCTGCGCTGAGACTGTCGCTGCCGCCACCGCCATCGATGGTGTCGTCGCCCGCTTCACCCAACAGAGAGTCATTGCCCGCTTCTCCCAAAAGATAGTCGTTGCCGGCACCTCCGAGTTCCGTGTCGTTGCCCTCTCCACCCAAAATGGTGTCTTCACTGTCGCCGCCAGAGAGGGAATCGTTATTGATACTGCCATCGAGGAAGTCTCTGCCGATGCCACCTTCGATGATGTCGTCGCCAGCACCGCCATCGAAGGAGTCGTCCCCAATTCCGCCAAATAAGTTATCGTTGCCAATTCCTCCAAATATCGAGTCGTCGCCAGCTTCTCCTTGTACGGAGTCGTTCCCAGCGCCACCATCCATGATGTCATTGCCGTCACCACCGAACAGGATGTCGTCGTCATTGCCACCAAACATTAGGTCATTGCCGACTCCGCCGACTAGGGAGTCGATGCCGTCTTCGCCGTCGATGGTGTCGTTTCCGTCGCCGCCGTCGAGGGTGTCATTGCCTGTAAAACCTAGTACGGAGTCGTTGCCTGCTTGACCAAATTCGAGGTCGTTTCCTGCCCTGCCATCGATGATGTCGTTGCCATCAGCGCCCAAGATTGTATCGCTAGCAGGCCCGCCGACGATGAAGTCGCTGAGGTTGCTGCCTGTAAAGGTGCTGGCGGGGAGGTTACTGCGATCGACAATATTATCTACCACAGTGATGCTGAAGGATGTCGGCTCGATCTTTGTAGCACCATCCGAGGCTGTAAAAGAAAAGCTATCGTTGCCACCTGTCGGTAACAGGTTGTATTTAATGATGTTGTTGTTGATATCGTCTTGAGTGAATTTGCTACCGACATTCAAGAAGGTGTTGCCCCTTTGAAGGAAGCCTTTGTTGGCGCTGGGGGCTTGAGTAATCGTGTAAACAATTTCCGACGGTGTGTTGTCGCTGTCTGTGATCAACAATTCGGCGGCTGTAATTGTCCCAATCGGAACACTTTTGGCCACAACTACGCCATTGTTAATCGCTAGTTTCGGCGCGCTGCTGACGTTGATTGTCGCGATCGCCTGGCCAGTACCACCTCGACCATCTGAGATCGAGTAACTGAAGCTGTCAGCACCAGAGAAGCCTGCATTCGGCGTGTATTGGAACGCCCCGCCCGGTAAAGGAGTCAATTGCCCTTTGGTTGTGGAAGTAAAAGTGCTGACACTCAGAGCGTTACCATCTGCATCACTGTCATTTAACAACACGTTGAGATTAAGTGTTTGACCTGTAACCGTGGTGAAGTTATCGTTGACTGCTTTTGGAGCCTGATTCAAAGGGACGATCGGAGTTGGTGTCGGAGTCGGTGTCGGACTTGGACTTAGTGTCGGAGTTGGAGTTGGAGTTCCTGTGGGAGTCGGAGTTGGAGTTGGAGTTCCTGTGGGAGTCGGAGTCGGAGTTCCTGTGGGAGTCGGAGTCGGAGTTCCTGTGGGAGTTGGTGTCGGAGTTCCTGTGGGAGTTGGAGTTGGGTCTGGAGTCGGTGCTGGGAGAGGGGTAGCGCTGCCGGGAACTGACGCGCCAATCACAAAACTACCTCTGCTGAGCGTTCTGCTGTCAACTCCTGGTAATACTGCTAAAAAGTCGCCACTGACACCATTACGAATAATCGTGCTGCCAGCTTTGGCATCGGTGCTTTGGAAGATGATCAAATCTTCAAATTTGAGATCACCGCTCAACCCAATTAAATCTTCGCCTTGACGAAAATCCGTGAAAATATCCGCATCACCAATGTCGGGGCCGCCGCTGGTGACAAATACGGGATTTGTGCTGCCACTAATGCCGGGAGAACTAAAGCGGCCCATGACGAAGACATCTTTGCCTTCGCCTCCAGCCACTAAGTCTTTTCCTGCTTCGCCCCACAGAACGTCATTGCCACCACCGCCATCAATGATGTCCTCGCCACCGCCGCCGAAAACGATGTCGTCGCCATCACCAGCAAAAATTGTGTCAGCGCCGAGGTTCCCGTAAAGCCAGTCGCCTCCTTCGTTGCCAAAGATGAGGTCTTCGCCGTCGCCACCGAATAGAGAGTCGTTGCCTTGGTCGCCCCAAAGAACGTCATCACCTCGATCGCCAAACATACTATCATCGCCTAACCCGCCGCGCATACTGTCGCTGCCTTTCCCGCCGAAACCTGTGTCTCTGCCTTCACCACCAACGACTGTGTCGCTGCCGTCATTACCATAAAGCAGGTCAGGGTTATTTTCCCCATCTAGGGAGTCACTGCCTTTCCCTCCGTACAGGGTATCGAGTCCTGAACCGCCATTGAGAACATCGTTGCCTGGCCCGCCGAAGAGTACATCATCATCTTCATTGCCAAATACCAGGTCATCGCCGTCGCCACCTTGGAGGTTATCGTTACCTTGCAGCCCGGAAATCACATCAGGGCCGATACTGCCTACCAAGGAGTCATTTTTGTCTGTGCCACGGATAATGCCACCGATGATTGCCGGTGTCGTGCTGCGGCCTGTGCCCAATGTGTCATCTATCCCGCCAAATGTATCGTCGGCCGGAGTTGGAGTTGGAGTTCGAGTTGGGGTTGGGGTTGGAGTTGGTGTTGGGGTTGGTGTTGGGGTTGGCGTTGGGGCGGGTGTTGGGGCGGGTGTTGGGGCGGGTGTTGGCGTTGGGGCCGGAATCCGAATAAGTGGCACTGCACTCGGCATAATTTTTGCTCCTTTAAACTACTATGATTCTGATTGATTTCTTAAACTGATTAGTATCAGTTTATTGCCAAAATGTTGGCTTTAGATTGATGAATAATCTGGTTCATTTCTAACATACTAAATTAATTGAGCAATGGCTATAGGTATTTTTTATTCGCTCATTTTTGTTTTACAACTATTAATCATTAATGAGTAACAACAAATAACAAATCATTAATCACTTCTTCCTTCTTCCTTCTTTCTTCTCCTTCCTTCTCCTTTCTACTTTCTGCCGATCGATCGCCTTTGGTAAGAAACAGAGTTATGAATTAGGGGCATAAGTGGCCCGGTTTGCTCTTGTCCGTTGACGGCGAGTTCGCTGTGGCATAGGTAAAGTTGAGAACAGCGACTTAACAAATCTACCAGAATTCGCCGCAGTCGCTGTTCCCCTTCTGCTTCTTCGTCTTCAGTTTGCCACGATCGTCCCGATCGCGATCGCCAAAACAAAGGAGCACCATACAGGGTAGCCGCCCCACCCTCCAACCACAGAGACGATCCGGCATCTAGCCAAAAGTGCCATTTGTGGGCACGGCGGCTGCTGCGGTACTGAAAGATATTGGCGAGGGTGACTGTTTGACTATCGAGCCCATCTGGACGGACTGGAAAGGGGTTGGCGGTGACAGTTCCTTGGCGCAACAATTGGATAAAACGGGCGATCGTCTCAGAGTCGCTACCTGCGTTCGGTTCTATTTGCTGCATTCGTCCGTCTACTTCCCAGTAGTGAGTGGCAGTTTCCATCAACTCTCGCAGGGCTGCTAGCCGATCGTACGCCAGATATCGATCGAAGATCAGAAATTTCTGGATAGCTCGATCGAGTAGGGAAATTGGACTCATTAGTAGTCGCTCCTGTTGTTGCGCGCGCTGTTCTTCGATCCACTCCACAATTTGCTCGTAAGCCGCCGCCGCCCGATATCCGAGTCTGTCCCATCGGGGAAAGGCTGTAATCGGTAGCAATTGGGGGCGATCGAGTTCTGGACAAAAACAGTGATCGGCAATTAAACCGGCCCTTACGGGGTCGATCGATTTGGAATTT
Organism: Oscillatoriales bacterium; assembly: GCA_043718495.1. GTDB lineage: Bacteria > Cyanobacteriota > Cyanobacteriia > Cyanobacteriales > Microcoleaceae > Microcoleus. The sequence continues at coordinate 28,363 of JAYSVM010000208.1, forward strand.
AGGATTTGGGATTTTCGATTGTTACCCTCTCCTGCCTCTTCCTCTTCCCCTTGGCGGTGTCTCTGGCTACCCAAGACTACCAACATTTCGGCAAAAGCATCTCGATCGACTAAACGGCCAAGTCCAGGATAAACTAACGCTAGCAAAGTCAACAAAGCTCGAATCGCTGGCGTACTCGACAAGGGACGCTGATCGTTGAGCGATTCGGTAGCAATGTTATCGCGGGCGAGAATTTCGGTCAGAGTGTAACGGGCGATCGCATCTATACCGGGCGCAATTACCGCTATATCCCCCGGCGCAGCCACTTTTGACTTTACCGCCTCAGAAATTATTTCGGCGGTTTCTCGCAGCAATTGAGCCCGTGAAGTCGTTTGGATTGATCGCACAGATTCCGGCAAACTCAAACCAAAAGGATAAAAATTATCAGAATTAACCGTTAAATTTACCGCCAACTCACCAACATCTGCGACTAAACCCGCTTGTCTGTCCAAGTTTTCCACTCTTCCACAGCGTGTTTCCAGTCGAGCCATATATGCGGTATCAGCCCCTAAACCCAAACGCACTCCTCCGTCTGGATTGTACGTGAAAGCCCCCGTTGCTCCCCGCAAGAGCAAAAACTCAAACAAATCGCGACTGATAGCTGGATAATCATCAACATCATCTGCAATTACTGCTTGGTAGCGATCGGCTAAATGCTGTTGGTAAGTCTCATTCGGCAACAGATAGCGCCAGTAGAGTTCGCAAATAATCCCGTAAGTCACGAACCCGCGCGTCAAACACCACTCCCGCCATTGTCCCAGCAAATCTCCCATGCTAGTCCAAAGATGGCTTGAGCCACTCTCCTGAGCAAATCCCTGTTCCAGAATACTGGGAATTTGTTCGATCGGAGTGCCACTAACCGCAGCCAGTTGTAACAAGTCTAGAGTTCGACGCACCATGCGATTTGGACTCACCCCTATTTCTTGCAAGATCCCTTCGTCTATCTCGCGACGCCATAGTCTAGCAGCAAGTTCCAGTTCTTTTTCAGGTTGGAGTCGAATCGGAAATTGAGCCTTCAAGTCTAGGGAATCCACTAGCAATGGCCAAAAGAGCATCACCTCTTGCTCGAAAAAGCCAAAAGGTGTGGTTGAGTTAAACGTATATTTTCCTTGGGTGGCGATTGTGAGGCGATCGGCCAATTCCAGGCGATTTTCCCCGTTAGCTGCTAAAACTAAAATTGCTGGGCCAGTCTGTCCGATCCTGCCACGCCCCGAACGTGAACGACTTGAAACCTTTGCTGACAAAGGCTCGACAGTATTGCTCCAGATACAAAACTGTTCAATTAAGCGAGTGGTTTTGCCACTGCGCGAGGTTCCGACAATCCAAATTGAATCCGACGACACGATTTATAATTTAACTAAGCAGACTGGAATTCTCCCACTATACCGCTTCTAACAACCTATCTAAATCTACTCATGAAGAGCAAAACTATAGTCAGTCCAAGTCTGCGGTGTAACTTCCTCAATGTAAAAAGTAGCGCATCACTGCTTGCTTACTGCTCGGAAAGAGCGCTCAACAATAAGCACGGGCGACAATTCCCCAGTTAGAGTTTGCGACTTTGAGGTGAAAATATTTAGTTGTAGTTAATGATTCATTCGTGCCAGGTGTTTGTTCGGTTGTCACACCAACTAAGACGAGAGCAACTCGCATGAATCAAGCGTAACTGAATTATACAGCTAGTGTCACCAGTTTTCAAATTTTGGGCGAATGAGTAGATTTAAGTAGAAATAGACAGATTTATTGAAACAGATGTTAACCCTAATTTGGCTAGTGGGGAATCAAACCCTTGTCAGTCACAGGATCTAAGCAAAATATAATCAGAAGTTTTATAATGCCATGAATACTTTAATCACTAATCCTCGCAGCAAACTCAACACTTTTCGCTATGAATACTTCTCTCTGGAACAAATTCGTAAAATATCTCTACAGTGCCCGCCAATGGTATCGAGAAACCCCTGAAAGAGCCCTAGAACAAGCCTATGAAGCTGCTTTGGCAATTAAGGCGATCGAAGATGAGCATTTTGGCGGTCAACCAATTGCCGATCGATTAGGAGATTACGGACAAAGCACTCTATCTTACTTTAAATCCGATCTGCAAAAATACCTCAAAGTCATCCAAACTAGAATGGTTGAGTTTAATGCCAGCCGTTCTTTTTTAGAACTACCGCAACGGGTGGCTGCTCAACCAAAGGCTGCTTTGGGCGATCGCTATCAACAAGGATTAGGCATAAATACCAAAGATCGAGCATCCCTTATATTTGAGAAGCTAGAGTTTATTGATGGAGTCATCACTAAGTACATTTATGGTAAATCAACAGCGATTGTGCAGATTGACCGTCGAAAAAATCTTCCAGTAAATTCTAAAAATGGTAGTCCTCAGCCTTACCAAAATAACGATTCACCTAACTTAAACCAAAGTGAAGCTGGTGAAGTTGATACTTATATTGATGAAGTGAGTTTGTTGCCTCGATCGCTTTTGGGAACTCTGAATCGAATTACCAAAGAATTAGACCCGTCAGCGGAAAAAGAAGTAGTTAAGAATTTTCGGAACTCAAAAATAAAAACAGTCATTTCTTTAAGATTTATTTTACTTTTGATCTTAGTTCCGCTGTTGACAAATCAACTCACCAAAAATTTTATAGTCGGGCCGATAGTCGATCGGGTGAGAGTCAATAATAATGCTCCTCTATTCATCAATATTGACTTGGAAGAAGAAGCATTTAAAGAACTAGAAAAGTTTGAGCAACACCTCAAATTTCAAACATTAATTGGTAAGGCTCCATCGATTTCTTCAGAAGAAAGAAAAAAGCAAATTGAAGAGAAAGCTGTTGAACTAGCCGAAGAATACGGGAATGAAAGCTCTGGTGCGATCAAAAATATTTTTGCCGATTTAATTTCCTGCGTTGCTTTTGTGCTTATTCTCATCAGCAACAAGAAAGAAATTGAAGTTCTCAAATCTTTTATGGACGATGTAGTTTATGGCCTGAGTGACAGTGCTAAGGCTTTTGTGATTATTTTGTTTACCGATGTGTTTGTCGGATTCCACTCACCTCACGGTTGGGAAATCATTCTCGAAGGTGTATCCAGACATTTCGGACTCCCGGAAAATAGGCAGTTTATCTTTCTGTTTATTGCCACCTTTCCTGTGATCTTGGATACGGTATTTAAGTATTGGATATTCCGCTACTTAAATCGGAGTTCGCCTTCTGCTGTGGCTACTTACAAAAATATGAACGAATAGGGCATAGGGAATTGGGAATTGGGCATCGGGCATCGGGAATTGGGCATCGGGAATTTGGAATTGGGAATTGCGAATTTGGAATTGGGAATTGCGAATAGGGAATTTGGCATCTACTGCAATTGCTTTCTAATAGCGATTGGACAATAAGAGGACACGGCAGTGCCGTTTCCCTACAATTAATCTGGGTAGGGAAACGGC
>JAYSVM010000209.1:0-3245 GCA_043718495.1 Oscillatoriales bacterium
CCGTCTCCTCCAATTGACCCAAAGAAATTAGTCGTGTGTTACCACAGCAGGACACGACAATGTCGTGTCCCTACAATGAATCGCGGTAGGGACACGGCACTGCCGTGTCCTCTAATTGACCCAAACCAATTAGTGGCTAAAATAGATTCAAGCTGCTGGCGAAGCGATCGTGCCTCAATCCCTTTAATTGTAGAAAATTAGAACTTATGGATTTAATCATAGAAGCGCTGCGGGCAATGGGACACAATGTCCGCTGGATGTCTTGGAATTTGTTTTTAGGTTTAATACCGCTGGCCCTAAGTTTTTGGCTGTTTCACAAACCTCGATCGCGCTGGCTGATGTGGGGAACGGGTTTTCTCCTTGGCGCCACTTTTTTGCCCAGTACAGAGCTGGCTTTATCGCATCTGAAGCACATTTTGCAAGATTTGGGCAAAAGTTACGTTTTGGGGGCGATCGGCATTACCCTCGCATTAATGGCGGTAGATATCTGGGTACTGCGACAGCGCGGAGTTCGTTCTCTGCGCTGGTGGGCTGGTTTCTTAGTGTTTATCGCCTTTTTGCCCAATGCGCCTTACGTTTTGACAGATATCATTCACCTGATTGACCAAATTAAACAAGGACCATCAATATGGGTTGTGACTCTGGCTTTGATTCCGCAATATCTAGCTTTTATGCTAGCAGGGCTTGAGGCTTATGTGCTGTCGGTGATGAGTGTGGGCTACTATTTGACGCAACAGGGTTGGGGCAAATTTGTCCTGGTAACAGAATTAACCATACACGCACTTTCGGCGATCGGCATTTATTTAGGGCGATTTATCCGCTTCAACAGTTGGGATCTCATTACTAATCCCGATGCTTTGGTGATCACCGTGATGAACGATTTGATTGGGAAACGTCCGGTTGTAGTAATGGTTGCAACTTTTGTAGTAATTACCAGTTTGTATTGGCTAATGAAGCAAGTCAACTTGGGGATTAGCCAGCGATTTTATCACAGTCAATCGCACTCGGAGTTTGCCGGCGAAAATGGGAATTCTTCAGAACCAATCGATGTGAGATTTTAGATTTTATAATTAAAAAATCAGGACACGGCATTGCCGTGTCCCTACAATTATTTTGGGGTAGGGAAACGGCACTGCCGTGTCCAATGTCATTTCCTACCTTGCTGAGTGCAACTTTACTACTTAATAATCCCCAAAACCGATGCAGATTCAGACCCACTAATTTTACCCAAACTAGGTGCTCTTTGAGCGTGTACCATTTTGGGAAGCAAAAGTTCATCCGCATAAATCCGAGGATTTTCTTGAGCGATTTGGACGTAAGATTGCCGGACTTCGGTGTTGACTGCGACAGTTTTCGCGTCATAGGCTTGCATCACCATTTTGGGATAAAAACCAATGCCAACAATCGGGATCAAAAAGCAAAATGCGATCGCCACTTCGCGAGGTTGAGCATCAATAAACACTGCATCTGCCGGCAAAACGCAACTATTACCGAAACAAACCGCTTCATCTAGATTATTTCTCTGATTCTGCAAATCTAAATCCTCGATGTCACAAGCCGCAGCAGCTCCAGAATTGTAAAATAACTGACGCAGCATCGAGAGCAAATAAATCGGCGTCAAAATTACTCCAACCGCTGCGAGTAAGACAATCACGGCGCGGAAAGAATCGCTGTAGATATCGCTAGTTGACACACCGACAAATACCGAGAGTTCGCTAGCAAAGCCACTCATACCAGGAAGTGCTAAGGATGCCAAAGCGCCTACGGTAAACAAGGCAAACACTTTGGGCATGACTCTGCCAATCTCGCCCATTTCATCCATAACCATTGTCTGGGTGCGATCGTAAGTTACGCCAGCCAGGAAAAACAATACTGAGGCGATTAAACCGTGGGAAATCATTTGCAACAGTGCACCGTTGATTCCCAAATCCGTGAAGGAAGCAATACCGAGGAGCACGAATCCCATGTGGGAAATTGATGAATTTGCTAGGCGGCGCTTCATGTTCTTTTGGCCAAAGGAATTCAGCGCACCGTAGATGATATTGACTACGCCGAGTACCATCATAATCGGTGCAAAGTAAACGTGTGCTTTGGGAAGCAGTTCTAAATTCAGACGAATCAGTCCATATCCGCCCATTTTCAGAAGCACACCCGCTAGAATCATCGATACGGGAGATGATGCTTCGCCGTGGGCATCAGGTAGCCATGTGTGGAAGGGGAAAATCGCCAGTTTCACGCCGAAAGCAATGAACAATCCCGCATAAAGCAGTAATTCTAAACCCAGTGGGTAGTCTTTCAAGCCTAGTTCTACCATGTCGAAGGTTGGAGTTCCTCCGCCGTAGAATGCCATTGCTAAGGCTGCGATTAAAATGAAAATTGAAGCGCCTGCGGTATAAATCAAGAATTTGGTAGCTGCGTAGCGGCGGTTTTGCCCGCCCCAAATCGAGATTAGCAGGTAAACCGGAATTAGTTCTAGTTCCCAGACGATGAACAGTAGCATGATGTCTTGGGCGACGAACACTCCTATCTGTGCCGAATACATTACCAGCATTAGGAAGTAGAAAAGTCTTGGTTTGCGATCGACTTCCCAGGCTGCGGCAATTGATAACGTCGTCACCAGTCCAGCCAACAGTACCAGTGGCACTGACAATCCATCAACCGAAACCGACCAGTTGAGGCCTAAAGAAGGTATCCAGGAATATTGCTCTACGATTTGGAAAGTGGAGATGCTCGGATCGTAATGTGTCAAAAACACCCAACACATTAGTAAAAGGTCTGCTAAACCCACACCCAGGGCGTACCACCGGATAGTTTTACCATTTGTGTCGGGCAGAAAAGGGATGGCGATGGAAGCTACGAGGGGTAGGATGACAATCGCGGTCAGCCAAGGAAATTGATCCGCTATCATGGTTAGAATAAATACTTATTAGGAGATAAGTAAGATCATAATACAAAGTTTAATAAAAACTTAAGATTTATTCATGAGTTTTTTTTATATGGAGATGAAGGCCGATTTGCCGATCGCCAATTGCTGCAAAAGATCGTTCGGCGTTCAAACCTTCTTTAACTAGCCGATTTGGTAGAGAAGGTTTAACTGCCAGCCGGGAAGTCTAAGGGTATATTCAGAGGGGATGAATCTGAGCGCTACGCGAAGTACCCCGTTGGGAATTACCGAGCGTGATGAAAGGCTCGTCGGATGGAGGAACGGAAGCCGACAATTATTCTTTTATACCCCAAGATGAGCT
>JAYSVM010000210.1:0-9697 GCA_043718495.1 Oscillatoriales bacterium
CACGGCACTGCCGTCTCCTCCGTTTAGATCATTCCGATGCAAACGGATTTGATATAAATTCTTAGAATTGCCTAAAATTTTCATCAAATTTTTATTTGGGCCTGACATTCTAGCTGGAGAAGGTTCACAACTTGCGGGGTGAGGAATAGATTGCCCTTGGGAGGAGTGGATGTTTTGATCACACCGGTTCGCTAAATGTCAGGAGGAAATTTTTATGCTATCGAAGTCGTTCCAGTTGAATTCATTATCGATCGTCCGTTACGGGTCTACTTTTGTTTTGGGATTAATGCTGTGGGCGGCTCCGAATCCGGTGCTAGGGCACATTGGGCATAATAAGTCTACAGGTGGCAATTTTATTTTGGGATTAATGTTGCGGACAGATCCTGTGCTGGCGCACGTTGGGCATAACAGCGAGTTTGCAGGTGGGGATGCTGCCAAGATTATGCAGCCGATCGAAGTTGATGCCAGTAAAGCAACCGCATTGGGAATTAAGACAGAGGCGATCGCCCCTACTCCCGATGGAGGTATTCTGAAAGTTAAGAGCACCAGCTTAGTTGATGCCAATGGGCAAAAGCTTGTCTACATCCAGGAAGGAACAACCTACAAACCAATCTCAGTTCAGATTGGTAGCGATTCTGGAGATGTGGTGGAAATTAAAGAAGGCAATCTAGTTTCGGGAAATCAGATTGTGACGCAGGGCGCAACACTCTTGTACTCCGAGGCATTGCGAGGTAAACCGCAAGCAGCAGCGCCAGCATCACCCGCTACATCACAAGCAGAAGCGCAGCCCGCTCAAGGATCGTCACCTTTGATCTGGGTTGCAGGCGCAGGAGTTTTACTGGTTGGTGGATTCGCCGTTTTTGGCTTAAAAGGCAAGGATAATTCGACATTGAAATAAGATTCTGGATTAATGTCGATCGCGACTGAGTAAATCTCTCTACTCCGTCTCCTAAAAGCTTGCCTAATGCTATCCAAATTTCATTTTTATGTTAAACGTCATCCCCAAATGGTCTATTGCTCAACGATGGTTAGTGGTGTTCGGGGCGATCGCCCTAACCATCTGGAGCCTGCATACTGTAAGTCGAATGCCCCTCGATGTATTGCCCAATTTTGCGCCCCCTCAAGTAGAAGTACAGACAGAAGCCCCCGGCCTAGCCTCGGAAGCGGTGGAATCGTTGGTGACGTTACCGCTAGAAAGTGCGGTCAACGGCACACCAGGAGTTGAAGTCGTCCGTACCTCCTCCGCCGTAGGAATTTCGGTATTGCGGGTGGTGTTTAAGTGGGGTACTGACCCCTATCAAGCTCGTCAACTCGTGGCAGAGCGCTTGCAGGACGCGCAAGACCGACTCCCAGAAGGCATAGGTACACCGCAGATATCGCCCTTAGCTCCCCCCATTGGGACGGTGATTCAGTATGCGTTTACGTCTGAGACTACATCGATCATGGAAGTGCGGCGTTTGGTGGATGGCAAAATCAACAATCGCTTGCTAGCAGTTCCCGGCGTATCGCAAGTGCTGGTTTACGGCGGAGAAATTCAGCAGTTTCAGGTGATTGCGAATCCTGAAAAACTCAAGGCGCTGAAGGTTTCCCTCTCCGAAGTCGTTAAGGCGGCTTCCGAGGCAAATGCCAAAACCGCCGGTGGATTGTTAATTGACCCCGATCGCGAATTGGTGATTCGGGGACAGGGACAAATCCAGAACATCGCAGATTTGCAGAAAGCAGTCGTCAAGGTGCAGGAAGGAAAAACCATCCTGCTGCGGGATGTCGCAGAGGTGAAGATTGGAGCTGCACTGGCGCGAGGCGATGCCAGTTGGAATACAAAACGGGCTGTGGTTGTGATGGTGAACAAACAACCGTTGGTAGATAGTCCCACCGTCACCAAAGCCATCATCGAGGCGATGGAGGAAATTAAACCAGGTTTACCCCAAGATGTGAAGGCGAATGTCACTTTCCGGCAAGATGCCTACATTGATGCTTCGGTTGGTAATGTGCGATCGGCCTTGATCGAAGGCAGTTTGATTGTCGCAGCCATCCTGATTCCGTTCCTGATGAACTGGCGCACCCTCACCATCTGTTTGCTGGATTTCTTTCTCTCGCTACTGTTCTCGCTGTTAGTGTGTTCCTGGATTGGGCTGGAACTCAACACGATGACCCTCGGTGGATTGGTAGTCGCGATCGGGACAGCAGTTGATGATGCGATCGTCTACTGCGAAAATACCTACCGTCGCTTACGGGAAAATCGCCTCTCACCCAATCCCAAACCAGCAATGGAGGTGATTTTTGAGGGTTCTCAGGAAGTGCGCGAGTCCCTGATTGGAGCCACGTTAATTGGAATTATTGTCTTTTCACCAATTTTCACGCTTTCAGGTGTGGAAGGGCGCATCTTTACCCCAATGGGCATTGCCTATCTGGTGGTAGTAATCATCTCCAGCTTGGAATCCTTGGTAATCTCCCCTGCATTGTGTGCTATTCTGTTGCCCCACAGCCGGATGCAGACCACAGAACCGTTCCTAGCAATGTTTTCCAAGCGAGTTTACCATCCGTTGCTACAGTTGGCGATGCGTCGCTCTACCTTAATTTTGGGATTGGCTACAGCGTCAATGGTGGCGGCAATGCTGATTGTGCCGACATTAGGACGGGATTTTCTGCCAACCTTCCAGGAACGATCGCTGATGAATGCGATCGCCCTGTATCCGGGTTCCTCACTCGAATCAACCAATCGCGTCGGGTTAGCGATTCAAACAGCCCTGAAGGATGACCCCCGATTTGAATCAGTACAACTGCGATCGGGCCGTGCTCCGGGCGATCCAGATGCGGCATCGGTGAACTTGGCACACTTGGATGTGGAACTGAGTGAAGCAGCGATGAAAAACCGTCCTGCGACGATTCAAGCTTTGCGGGAAGTATTGGGTCAGTTTCCGGGAGTTGCCGGCAATGTCGGTGGATTTATCAGCCACAGGATGGATGAAGTTCTATCGGGTGTCAGAAGTGCGATCGCCATTAAAGTATTTGGTAACGATTTACAAGAACTCCGCCGCATTGGAGAACAAATCGAAACCACAATGAAAGGCGTGAAGGGATTGGTAGACCTTCAGCTTGAGCCCCAAATACCGATCCGTCAAGTACAAATTCAATTTAACCGAGATGCAGCCGCTCGCTACGGATTGACGATCGCCCAATTGTCAGATTTCACCGAAACAGCCCTGAATGGTCGAGTGGTTGGTCAAGTAGCCGATGGTCAACAATTGGTCGATGTGCTAGTTTGGGTCAACGAATCTGCCCGCCGCAATCTCAACACGATTCGCAACCTCCAAGTTAATACCCCAACAGGTCAAATCATCCCGCTTTCGCAAGTAGCAAAGGTTGATTTTGGGAATGGCCCGAACACGATTAACCGGGAAAACGTCTCGCGTTTAATTGTGATTTCAGCCAACGTACAGGGCCGCGATGTTGGTTCGGTTGTCGATGACATTCGCGCCAAAGTCAAGCAATCGGTGCAACTGCCTCAAGGCTACTATATTCAGTACGGCGGACAGTATGAGTCGGAACAACGGGCTGCTCAAAACTTCCTAATTTTCGGAATATTAGCAGTGCTGGCGATCGCAGTATTGATGTACTTCACCGTAAAATCCGTTCCTGCGATGCTGATGGTTATGGTCAATTTACCATTAGCACTGGTTGGCGGTGTCATCTCCGTGCTGCTAACGGGCGGTGTTCTTTCTGTTCCTTCAATGGTGGGCTTTGTGACGCTGTTTGGCGTGGCGACGCGCAATGGATTGTTGCTTGTAGACAACTACAACACCAAACTCGCACAAGGAATGCCGCTTTCTAAGGTAATTGTGGAAGGTTCAATGGAACGGTTGCTGGCGATTTTGATGACTGCACTCACCTCGGCCTTGGGGATGATTCCCCTGGTGTTAAGCGGTGGGGCTGGTAAGGAATTGTTGCAGCCTTTGGCGATCGTTGTCCTCGGCGGACTCTTTACCTCAACTGCTCTCACTCTACTGGTTTTACCTGCATTGTATGCTCGATTTGGCAAGTATCTGATGCCTAAACGGATGATGGAAACAACCGAGTTGAGAAACTATGGTATTGAGCAGACACCAAGGAAAGAAGTAAGCTAATAACTGTTAACAGTTAACAGTTAACTGTTTAAACAATACCGATGCAACCGAAAACAATATGATATCAAATCCGGTAATATCGTCCTGTATTCATCTCTATTCTCTCTGTGTTCTCTGCGCTCTCTGCGGTTAAATCATTCCGATCCAAAATGTTGGATAAATTTCGAGAATTCGTATATGTTTGTTAGCAAAAAATATCGGACGAGATTGCAATAAAATGAGAATTCTGCTGGCGGAAGACGAACCAGATTTAGGTGCGATCGTACAACGCACTTTGAGCCGCGAAAAGTATCTGGTGGATTGGGTGCAGGATGGTACGACTGCTTGGAACTATCTGGAGAACCAATGGACAGAGTACACGATCGCCATTTTTGACTGGTTGCTACCGGGAACTTCGGGGCTGGAACTGTGTCAACGCTTGCGCCGGCAGAATAATCCTTTACCCGTTTTGATGTTGACTGCAAAAGATCGCACGGAGGATATGGTGGCTGGGCTGGATGCTGGGGCTGATGACTATCTGATGAAACCGTTCGTTAAAGCGGAGTTGTTAGCCCGGTTGCGGGCACTTCAGCGACGGGGACGGAGTTTGTCTCCTGAAAAGTCGCCCTATTTCAATCCGGCCCAACTTGAGGTGGGGCGATTGCTGCTTGACTATACTAAATCAACCATCTCTACTGCGGATGACAGAGGACAGCAAAGGATGATTCCTCTGACGGCTAATGAGTTTCGGTTACTGGAATATTTCATGCAGCACCCCAATCAAATCCTGACGCGCGATCGACTTTTGACTCGTTTGTGGGATGTAGATGCTGACCCGATGAGCAATGTAGTTGCTGCTAGAATTCGTCTGTTGCGTCGCAAGCTGGCAGATTATGGCTGTGACGGGATGATTGAAACGGTTCATGGATTCGGGTATCGCTTCAACAAGTAATATCAATTCCGGCGCAGCCGGAATGACAAACGAGGACACGGCAGTGCCGTTTCCCTACAATTCATCGGGCGTAGGGACACGGCACTGCCGTGTCCTCATTTTGGGTAATATTAATTCCGATACAACCGTCAACAGATAATATGCACTCGAACAAGCTATTTAACCGCACGCGCTGGCAACTCGCAGGCTGGTATGCGATGGTCATGGGTCTGTTGTTAGGTATCTGCGGTGTTGCAGTATATCAGGTTGTGTTTCACACGCAGCGATACATCCTCCAGCAAAAACTACAGGACTTAGCCGGAACGCTGCATGACACGATCGAACCTGAATTACAACAACCGGGAGAGATTTCATCTAGCTTGAAAACTATCTTGCCTGGTTTGTGTCTCTGGAATGAAAACTGTCACTCTTCAGATAATAACGGGGCGCGACATACTGCTAGAGTGTTTCAGCAGGAGGGCTATTATCTCCGCTTTTTAGAGGGATCTGGACGTGTTTTGGCGACGAGTGGAGAGCAGCCAAATGTATTAAAACGTTTGGCGCCAAAGGAGTTTTGGCAGGTTCTGAATTGTTCTAAGGGCGATCGCTTTTATCAAATTTCTCTATTACTGAGAACCAACAGCGGTTTGCCTTGGGGTTATCTGCAAATTGGGCGATCGCTCAAAGAATGGGATGCTTATCTGAACACTTTGCGATTGTTTCTGTTTTTAGGCTTACCCTTTGCAATGCTGTTAGTGGGAGGAAGTAGTTGGTGGTTAGCGGGAGTAGCGATGCGACCAATTTATCAGTCCTATCGCCAGATGCAACAATTCACCTCGGATGCTGCTCATGAATTGCGAACGCCTCTAGCTGTGATCCAGACTACCGTTGAGGATACTCGTCTTGCTGAAGACTTACCAGAGGTTAATCAAAACCTAGATATTATCGAACGACAAAACATCCGCCTCTCCAGGTTAGTCAAAGATTTACTGTTGATTTGTCGAATTGAGCAACAACAGATTCAGACTCAATTGCAGTCTTGCTGTTTGAACGATCTGATCGGCGATTTGGTTGAAGAACTTGCAGGTTTGGCAATAATAGCTGAGGTGGACTTGAAGTTAGAAATTCGTGCTTCGCAAGCCGTTGTAATTCTTGGGGATGAAGCCCAACTTTACCGGATGGTGACGAATTTAATTACCAACGCGATTAACTACACTCCCGCAGGAGGGATAATCCTTGCCATTCTCGACTGCACCGACAAGGAAGCGGTGATTCAAGTTCAGGATACGGGTGTTGGTATCGCCTCAACGGAACAAACGCGAATTTTCGATCGCTTTTACCGAGTGCAGAGCGATCGCTCTAGAGCCACAGGAGGGGCTGGATTAGGGCTATCGATTGCGAGTGCGATCGCACTAGCTCATCAAGGCAGCATTCAAGTTGAGAGCGAGTTGGGCAAAGGCAGTACATTTACAATCCGTCTACCACTCAAATAGAAACGAAATCTCTACAGCATCTTAGCCACTTTAGCCCGATCGAGTGTCAACGGGCGGGCGATCGAGCTAGACTGAGACTTGAGATTAACTGTGATCGAACTCAAAGCTTGCACCTCTGTTGCCAACAGGCAAGATGCCTCTTTCACAAAAAGTAAATTTGCTTGTGGAGTGGGCTGGAGAGCTCACCCCTGAAAAACTTTTTGACAATGGTACAAAATGTGATATCAGAGGAAATTCTCTAACTTCTTGGAAAAAATTATTTTACCTAGAAGTGGGTCAAGCCCACTTTTTTTGTTGCATTAGTCGCAGGAAAAAAAGCTCAAGGCATCAGACTTGCAAGTTTAGGACTGATCCAGGCCCCGTGTCCGAGTTCAGGAGTTTTAAGTTAAATATTCAACATGACTCATCCCCTAATTCCACAAATCATTGACTTAGCTACCCCCGTTGCGGAAACACTGGGATTGGAAGTAGTGGGAACACTGTTTCACACCAACCAAAATCCACCCATCTTGCGGGTAGACATCCGCAACCTCCAGCAAGACACCGGTTTAGCCGACTGTGAACGGATGAGTAAAGCCCTCGAAGAAGAGTTAGAAACAGCCGACATCATACCCTTCGCCTACGTGCTAGAAATTTCCAGCCCTGGTATATCCCGATCGCTATTGAGCGATCGAGAATTCATTACCTTTAAAGGTTTTCCTGTGACAGTCAAAGCCGCCGAACCAGACTCGCGAATCAAAGAGTGGAAAGGACTGCTCGTCTCCCGTGATGAAACAACTGTTTATCTCAATCAAAAAGGGCGACAGATTAAAATTCCACGTCTTCAGATTGCCAAAGTTGAACTAGACGAAGGAAAAGAGATGTAAAGGAAGTTTTGAGTTTTGAGTTCTACTAATCCCTCATCACTCATAATTTACCCTCGGCAATTGCCGATGACCGATGACCGATGCCCAATGCCCGATTACCCAATTACAAAAAGGAGTGTTTTATATGTCAATGGTTCCCCTGCCCGGACTAAAAGAAATGGTCGAAGGTATTAGCAAAGAAAGAAATTTGCCAAAACACGCCGTCCAAGCAGCCTTGCGAGAAGCACTGCTCAAAGGATATGAACGCTATCGCCGCACCCAAAAACTAGACCATTTCAGTGAAGAATACTTTGATAACTTTGATGTAGAACTAGACGCAGAACAAGAAGGTTTTCGCGTTTTAGCCAACAAAACTATTGTCGAAGAAGTCGTATATCCCGATCACGAAATAGCACTTGCGGAAGTGCAAGAAGTAGCTACTGAAGCTCAACCGGGTAGCATTGTTCTAGTAGATGTCACACCAAATCAAAAAGAATTTGGTCGCATGGCTGCTATCCAAACCAAACAAGTGCTGGCTCAAAAACTGCGCGATCAACAGCGCAAAATGATTCAAGAAGAGTTTAAGGATTTAGAAGAAACTGTTCTTCTAGCAAGGGTATTGAGGTTTGAGAGACAGTCGGTAATTTTAGCAGTCACCAGCAGTTTTGGTCAGCCAGAAGTAGATGCCGAACTCCCCAAACGCGAACAGTTGCCTAATGACAATTACCGCGCTAATGCTACATTTAAGGTGTACCTCAAAAAAGTAGGCGAAGGTTCTACTAGAGGCCCGCAGTTGCTCGTGTCGAGAGCTGACGCAGGTTTGGTAGTGTACTTGTTTGCCAACGAAGTACCAGAAATTGAAGACGGAGTAGTGAGAATTGTTGCTGTAGCTAGAGAGGCAAATCCGCCTTCCCGCCATGTCGGCCCGCGGACTAAAATAGCTGTTGATACTCTCGATCGCGACGTAGACCCCGTAGGAGCCTGCATCGGAGCGCGGGGATCGCGGATTCAGGTAGTTGTTAACGAATTGCGGGGTGAAAAAATCGACGTAATCCGCTGGTCTCCAGATCCAGCAACTTATATCGCCAACGCTCTGAGTCCAGCTAGGGTAGATGAAGTGCGTTTAGTTGCCCCAGAAGGCAGACGAGCACACATTTTGGTTGCGGAAGACCAATTGAGTCTCGCGATCGGCAAAGAAGGCCAGAATGTCCGCCTGGCAGCCCGCCTGACTGGTTGGAAAATTGATATCAAAGATATTGCTAAGTACGATCGCGAGGCCGAAGATACTAAGTTGGCCGCAGAAGAGACCAGACTTGATGAATTAGCAGCAGAGGCAGAAGCAGAAGCAGAATTCGACAGTGACAGGGAAGCTTTGGAATCTGAGGAAGAAGAGCCTGCCACAATGGATGAAACAGAAGCCAACGTCTGATCATAGAATGATGAAACCGAACTACCGATGCTGTGCAAGTTGTCGAAAAATCGCTCCAAAAGAAGCTTTTTGGAGAGTAGTCAGGCTCTATCCTTCCCATCAGGTACAATTAGATCTTGGCATGGGTCGTTCAGCTTACCTTTGTCCGCAAGCAGAATGCCTCAAAGCAGCTCAGAAAAAAAACCGACTTGGGCGATCGCTCAAAGCGCCTGTGGCTGAAGAACTCTACCAAACACTTTGGCAGCGTTTAGCAACATCTGACTTGACACCTGACTGTGGCTTAACCAGACGAAAAACAGACAAGAGTTCGACCTCGACTGTTGTATAAACCCTCACGGGCAGCCCTACCAGTAATTACCAGTAGCGCCAGCTCTAAAACCCCAATCCGAGCGGCCCACCAGTCTGGAAAGATTTGTGTCAGATTAGATGAAGGTAGGGTTTGAAACAGTAGCCGAAAAATCTAGACTTGTCTAGATTTTTCAGACTTTGACGAAAGCAAGCAATAATCGTTATAAACTAGAGAAACGCTTGATTAGTGCGGGTTGCTAAAGCTGACTGGGTTTGAAAACCACAGAAACACACTTGGCACAAATTAATCATCACAAAACCAAGTATGGAAGTCCTCTGCTGATAAGGGCAGTCTCTAACGGGGAAGATTAGGCCAACCTGAGCAATCAGGAAGCTTATAGCACTTAATCTAGGCTAAACATAGACCGCTAAGTTTAATTTACAGATTTCTGTAGGTTTTTAGAAGCGTTACTAGCAGAGGTATCCTCGAAGGTGCAAAGACAAATTTTGAAGTTTGAAAAAATGGCTATTGCCAAAATTCAGACTTCTAAGTTCCAAGTTCCGAAAAAAACTTGAAAATTCTCCAACCACAAACTTCAGCTAGTTAC
>JAYSVM010000022.1:0-8058 GCA_043718495.1 Oscillatoriales bacterium
GGAATGTAAGTCCAACAGAATTACGGAGTTCTAGTGGCGATTCCCGATGAATTGGGAAGCCTAGACCATACCGCTTTGCGGTTGGTGTAGGTAGTTCACGATGTGCATGACGCGCCTTACTTTGACAAAATTCTTCAAATAGCTGAAAAAAAATATCGAGCGCATCTCTTTCATCTTGAGAAAAGAATAGAATTATATTCGCCCATGATTGAGATGAGTCGATATTAAATTTTTTCTGTATCCAATCTTGAAATCCATCTAGAGGATTTTCCTGTTGTAGAGGTAAGCCAAGCTGGTACTGTGCCACATTATATCCAGACAAAAAAGCCTGAACACAATTAATTGACGGTTTGCCCAAATACACTGAAGGTTTATTCTTTATTTTGTTGAGAATATCGGAGAGATTATCCATTTTTATTAGATAAAAATAATTAGTTTAAGGCGGCACACAACTGATTGAGGACTTTTTTATATTTGGCAATCCGTTGAAAATCTGCCTCTGTCGGATTAGCGATGCGACGAATATCGAGGTTGTGAGTAACATCTGCGATCTTGACTCGCAAGGCGATCGCATTGGCAATAACACGCTCTAAATAAGCTGCATAAGCTTCTCCTTCTATTTTGGTAATCGCGGCGATCGCCAAAACTATAACTTCTGGAAAACCCTCGCTTCTGAGTTCGTCAAATGTCAGCTCAGAATCTTCCACTGCATCGTGCAACACTGCTACGATTTTCTCTTCGAGAGAATTGACATTTTTCATCACAAATAGCGGATGAGCGAGATAGGGATGCCCGGCCTTGTCAACCTGTCCCTCATGAGCTTTGGTGGCGATCGCGATCGCTCGTTGCAGCAATGATTCGTACTCTGAATTGGTATTTGACAACATGGTTAAGATTTTGGGATTTTTTTAACCGCAAATAGACAAAAATAAACGCAGATGAATTTATGCTTCTCTGCGTTTATTCATAGCAAAATCAAGCAATCACTTAGTTCGCGACTGCTTGACTTCATTCAGTTTGGAAAGTTTATGTCTGTCTGGCTACTTAGAGCGATCGCCCATGTATCCTGTGACTAAGACTCGGATTAGTAACGACGATTGAAGCCGCCGCCACCGCCACCGCCGCCGGAGCGACCGCCACCGCCGCCGCCAGGTCCACGATCTTCGCGGGGCTTAGCTTTGTTAACTTTCAGGTCACGACCCATCCACTCAGCGCCATCAAGCGCTTCGATCGCGGCTGTTTCTTCAGCCTCAGTTCCCATCTCTACAAAAGCAAATCCGCGCATTTTGCCAGTTTCGCGGTCGGTCGGCAACTGAACTCTTTTAACGGTTCCGTACTCTGCAAATACGCTACTAAGGTCTTCTTGGGTAACTTGATAAGAAAGGTTACCTACGTAAATCGACATGAAATGTCTCCTAAATCAGATGTGGATGGAGGTTGAGATTTTCGATCGAGTCTAGACAAAGTCAAACGTGAAAGACTCACCAACAAGTGTCTCCTAGTTTATCATACCAAGTCGGGTTGGTGGATGTTATTACAGATTTTACGAAAATATTTTTCTAATCCAATTTCGCGCCCCAGCAAACAAACCCATCAATCTCTTGACGAAGGCTTGAAAAATAGAAATTTTTTTTACCTGAGAAGTTTCCTCGATTTTGATCGGCAGTGGAGGCATCCCAACGACTTCATACAGCGGATACTCCCCGCTTTTTCCTGGAATTTGCACTAATACGCGCCTATTCACGATCGCCAATTCCTTCACCTCCGCATAGGTTTCCTCAGAAATCAACAGATTTGTACCCACTTGCTTATTCGCAGATTCGATCCGGCTTGCTAAATTAACCGCATCCCCAATTGCCGTCACCGTCTGGCTTTTGGTAGCACCCAAATTCCCCACCACCACTAGGCCATAGTGAATGCCAATCCCAATTCGCAACCGGTGGTGGTATAAATTTTCAAAATAAGGATTAAGTTTTTCTAGCTCTTCCAGCATCTGCACCCCAGCCCTCACCGCCTGTTGAGCGGCTGTCTCGGAATTTTCCAGCCCAAACAGCGCCATAAAACCATCTCCCATATAGTTATTGATTATCCCGCCGTTGCGGTTGATCGCATAACCCATTTTCTGAAAATAGCGATTTAAGACATAAATCACGTCGTAGGGAAGCAGCGATTCGGCAAAAGGGGTAAATCCTCGGATATCAGCAAACAAAATGGCAATTTTTTTCTCTTGGCCAACAGGAGGAGAAATTGACTTCCCTGCCATTTCGTCGTTAAATGACTCCATGTCTTCAGAATCGATCGCCAATCTCCGCAAAATAACCTTCCCACCAGCAACCTGCGTCTGACAAGCTAGCCGAATTTCGGGCTCTAATCGTAATTTTTTCGCTAATTCTGCTTCTAGCGAGGTACGGGGAGAGCAAAATTCTAAACCTTCGACAATTAATACTCGACAGGTGGAACACCGGGCACTACCGCCGCAGATGTGGGTGTGCGGAATGCCAACCCGCAACGAAGCTTCTAGAATTATATCGTCATCGTCTACCTCGATCGTGCGATCGTCGGGCAGATAGTGAATGTGAGGCATATGTAGCGTCTCCAACCTTCATGGCGCGAGAAATCTCGCGGAAATCTGTTATTGCAGTCAATCTGTGCGATCGCAAACCCCGTTTCTCGAACTCTAACACTTACGCACATTTGCCCGATCAACCCGGTTTATTCATAGATTTCCCCTGATCAGGCCAGAAATTTTGCCGATCAACTCGGTTTTTGAGCATAAGTCCTATCAAAAGTATGCTGCTCAAAAAAATGACACAATTTTTAATAATTTAACTCTGACTCAAAGCCTCATAAATTCGTTGTCTAATCCGATGAGCCAGCCGCATTTTTTTAAATATTTATATAGTTTTGCGGTGTAAACCTTGCTTAGCAAGAGTTTTAGCTTTTGTACCCCTAAAAACCACCAAATTTTCTTGAGATACAATAGCACCATCTTTAAAAACAGTATAAACATGAGCTCATCAACAGTCTTACAAAACATCGAAAAACACATCCCCATTGTGGGAAATGTGCATACCAAAAGTCCGATCGCCTACGGAGCAACCCGCCTTGCAACCAGTGCAGTTAACATGCTGCAAATGGCAGTAGCAGAGTCTTACATCAACGGTTTAGAAGTACCGGATTCAGTATTGCGATCGCTTTTTGATACCTGTATGCCCGTATTGTTTAAGCATTGTCCGTCCCTGCTTGCCCCATACGAATGGGTACTGACAGAAACAGACCGCACCGCCGAAGGGTCCCGGGATTTAATGAAAATTCATTACGACTTGCCTCAATCAATGCTGAATCCGATGTTAGGCGACGGCAAACTCATTTATCCTAAATACACCATGGGGTTGTGGGAAAAAGGAGCGGCCAACCTTGAACAATCGCAAATGCAGATGATTGATGATGTGATTGAGAAGCTAGACATTCAGGATGGCGATCGCATTTTAGACTTTGGTTGCGGTTGGGGTTGCGTTCCCAATTACATTCTTTCCAAATTCCCCAATGTCCAGTTTACTGGCATTAACCTCAGCCACAACCAATGCGAGTATATGCGTCAGAAGATGCAAGACCCCGAAAGCTACCTTAGTTCCGGTCGATTTACCCTATATGAAGGCGATTTGAACGACGCCAACTTCGAGACAAAATTTGACAAAATTCTCTCCATCGGAGTTTTTGAGCATATAGGCAATTTAACGAAGGGTTTCCAAAAGCTTGCCTCTTTCCTGAAGGATAACGGCAAAGTTTTCATTCACATTATCACAGTCCGCATTCCCAACAATATGTCTAGCCCTTTCCTCCACAAATACATTTTCCCCCACGGTCGTATCTGGAAATACGATGCCGTTTCCAGCCACAACAAAGACCTCAAAACGATAAAAAACTGGTATCTCAACGGATACAATTACTCTACAACCTTAGTTAATTGGCTGAAAAATTTTGATGATTCTCAGGCAATAGTCAAAGATTTAGACTACGGCATGGACTATGCCAAATTTCGTCGCATCTGGCGGTTTTTCTTGATTTGGGCGGAAACTCTTTTCGCGAGTGGCGATGGTGAATATATCGGCAACGGCCAATATTTAATGGTTAGTGCCTAATCGCTGATAAGTAGAACAACCTAAAAAAAAGCACAACATTTCAAAGTAAGGTGTGCAGTGCACACCTTACTCTGTATTGGTCGTTAGGGTCGGTTTCTAGTTGGAGTCTGGGGGGAACTTGTGAGACTAACGGGTGTATTTATCTATGGCGCAGGGGCTACAGCAGAATTATCAAGAGGGCAATTTACCGAAGTTTTCCCTAAATAATCAGTTAAGGTAACTTCATCTTTGTAATGCCGAGGAGTTGCCATTAATAATTGCCAAGCTTCACCAGCATCAAGTAAATTCATCCGCCCAGGATAGTGAATTTGTATCAACTCTTGAACCAAAGGGTAATAGTCTGAGTTAAGACTAGGGAAAATATGATGCTCAGTGTGATAGGAAAAATTGAAATGCAACAAATCAACTATTTTAGGAACCCGTATTGAAAGACTATTAATCAGCGGGTCATTAACACTCGTCATCCGACAAATCAAGTGATTTGTGTAGATATAAAACATTGCAACTGTATGACCGATTGCTAAGGGTAGCAAGTACCCAAGAACGATTTTTAGCGCATGAAACTCTAAATAGAATAAAATGCTAAAATGCAGGCATAAAACCGCAAACAACTCAAGAGCAATTTTCAATCTATCTTTCTGACTGACTGTGAATGCAGCGGGCACATAATCCACAATTTTATTGTTAAACAATAGGCTCGACGAGAGGTGGCAAAATTGATGAAATAACCACGATGCTGGAAGTCCTACTATTAATAACCAAGATGGATTATCAATCGCTGGCGCAAAGAAATTATGAATCCATTTCCCCCAACTATTCGGCTGGTGGTAAAGGTAATTGCGATCCGGATCTTCTAGATAATTTGTTTGACTGTGATGTACAATGTTATGAACATATTTCCACTGAGTAGAAGGCATAAACATCATTGCAAACCCTAGAAAACTAATTATATGATAAGTCATACGAGACTTTTTATTGACGCTACCGTGCATGAAATCATGGGCGAAAAATCCCATAGTTACGATACTATTACCCATAATTAAAGCTAAAGGTAAATAAAGCCATAGAAGATAGATGGGCCACTGATCTAGACAATCGGCAATCCCCCAACCCAATAGCAAAATGACCATATTAATGAACAGTATAACCAACTTACTAGAATCGGGTTTAAAGGCTTCTGATGGCAGAAGTGGGCGCAATTTCTTAGCGTATACTGATTGGGGAATTAGCGTTTCTTCGCCTAAAGTCGGCGTTGCTGCTTGGTCTAGAGTATTGAGTAATTTTTCTGATTTCATGTGTTCGCTAAGAGGATTTTCATGGAACTTAATAAGTTTCTAAATTTAATTAGAACCCGTACCCGATTTTAGATTGAAGTCACACATAAATCCGGCGGCTTATTGTGAGGATGTGGAGATTTTATCTGTCTCCAGGGCGGCTATCCGGGAGCTTGCGATCAAATTGCTTTAGATCAAGGCTGCCTGATTGTTGTACCAAGATATTATTGTATCGTATAAAGATAATGTTGGAACAACTATTAAAGGCTTACCTATCGATAATACTCTCCCACTTTTCAGTTCGGTTTAATCCCCGTAACCAATCCTAAATAACCAATAACATTAAAATTGTCCGTTACCCTGAACTATTTGTTTAATTGTAGTCAGCGTATCCAAACCAATCAATCCCCGACGATAACCTTTCTGATTTGACATTCCCAAAAATATCGCATCTCCCCGATTTTGATAGCGCCAAAACCGAGGGGAGGCATTAATAAAAGTAGATGCACTGTTGACATCCAGAGCAAATTGGCGACTTTCTAGGTAAGATTCTGTGGCGATGCTGTCAGCATGGCCACTGCTGTAGCGGTTGATCCACCCGATCGCACTTTCTAAACTATCGACAACTTTAAACGCTATGGTTTTGTTCAAATACGGTTGAGTCCATTCAGATGCTTCGGCTAACTTCAATTCTGGGAAATCTGCAACGAGCTCTGCGTCTCCCCTAATTTGAAAGCCTTTTTCTTTTAAACTGTTCCATAGTCTGACTAGGGAAGAAGGCTTTTGGTTGCGATCGATCAGCACTTTCTCGATCGCATTTACCGGATCTGGCACACTTTGATGACTGTCCAAAATCATCCACCTCGCCATCTCCAAACTACCAGTCGGCGACCAATACAGGTAACAATTGCCCATAGCCGATCGCAACACAGGCGCTGTACATTGTCGCACCACCTGCTGCACCAAACTAGGTCTGCCGTAGGGAATAATTAAGTTGAGATATTGGTCTTGAGTGACTAGATCCCGAATCGAAGTGCCTCCATCCGGCGGCAATACCTGCAAACATCCTGACGGCAAACCTACCTCATCGATTGCCGACTGCAAAGCTTCCCCGATGACTGCATTGGTTTGCCAACTTTCGCTACCGCCTTTGAGAATCAAGCTGTTGGCACTTTTAAGGCTCAAACCGGCTGCGATCGCCCCTAACTCTGGAAACGCCTCGTAAATTAGCGCGATCGCCCCTAGTGGCAGCGATTGACAGTACACTTGACATCGATCGACCTGATAAGAAGCATTGATCACTCGCCCGATCGGATCTGGCATTTCTCCCAATCGCTGAAGAATTTGCACAGTTGTCTTGATGCGATCGGGCGTCAGCTTTAGCCAATCGACAATCAATTCGGGAATCGCCATGTCCCGACTCGCTTCTAGATCCAGAGTATTTGCTTCTAAAATGTCATTTTGTCGGCGTTTCAGCGCACTCGCCATCACCTGCAAAGCAGCAGATCGATCCGTACTTTTTGTCCCCGCTAATTCCAAAGAAGCTTGGTAAGCACAGCGGGCAACATTTGCCGAATCCTGTAAAGGTTTAGAATCGTCAATTATCATCTAGCTAACGCCTGTAAGCCAGCCAAACCATCAGCGCCGGCAGCATGGCTAGTAGCACGGCGATAATTGCCCACAGAATCACATTTGTGCCCGGCGAGTGCAGCGCCAGTGGCAACCAAATCATTAGAGGCACCAAAATCATGCCCAGGGCTAGTGGCAAGTAATGGTTCCTCAAACCCCCATGAGCTCTGTTCCATTGTTGACCAGTCCACCGCCAAGTTTGTTTGTAAGGATGGTTTGTTGATAGTTGCTCAATCACATAGCCACTTTCGTCCAATACAAATATTTGCTGACAGCGGTTGCAACCAAAAGCCTCTGTCAGTATTATTGGAACCAGACGACCCCGGCGCCGACAAGGGCAGGGATAATCACCATTTAAGTCTATCTTTGGAGATTTTTGAGATGCCACGGGCGATCAAATAACAAAAGCGTTTGTGCAAAAATAATCGTTAAAATCTCAATTCCATCAAACTTTTGAGTTTGGTAGATCTAGGCTTTCAACGGTTTGTTGCTAACCTTAGTTTGATAAGCAATTTTGAGTTAAAAGTTCCCACTCTAATCTTACCACTGACTTAGATATTTTTACCAACTATTTCAGGCTTTGTACAATTTTCGTGCCTTTACAAAATATCAAGCCGAAGTTTTAATCATAAAACTTCGGCTTAACAAAATGTTTGTTATTTTATTTTTCAAAGCGGGTGACGCGATTCGAACGCGCGACATTCACCTTGGCAAGGTGACGCTCTACCACTGAGCCACACCCGCATTTCCTGCGGTCTTAACTATAATGTCTTAATTTTCTGAGTTTGTCAAGTCTTTTTTATAAGTTTTTTTTTCAGAAACTGCGATCGCGGGCGATCGCCCCCACAAATCTGAATCATAAAATAATACGGGATGCGGGAAACGAGCGAGACTTTAGTCCTGAGAGGAAAGCGACTCGTGCGGTTTTAACCGCCGTGGTATTTATGCTATAATTAGATTGTGAGTAAGAACAAAAACATCTACGTGCTGAAGCATCCTAGTATCGGAGAAAT
>JAYSVM010000211.1:0-9676 GCA_043718495.1 Oscillatoriales bacterium
AGCTGAATTTTTGCCAACCAACAAATCGCCAGCCGAACCTGTAAAGCCACTAATCCAAGCCCTGCGCTGTTTAGCTTCTGAACCATATAAGTTTAAGTGTTCATCCACTGCTGGGATGAAATAGCAATCTAAGTCATAATTCAGCATTGCATCTCGCAAATTTGCCAGTTTCGAGCGAGTTAATTCCTGAGTGTTTATATTTGTCTTTAAGTTAGCAGCAACCATTCTTTAAGCTCCTATAATTGTCTTCAAACCTTTAACTAATCTGCTAATTCCTGCGGCCGCAGTTTCCAGTTCAAGAGCACCGTAGGCAACTCGCAAATAGCACCCACGATTCATCCCAAATGTTGTACCTGGAAGTACAGCCACTTGATATTCGCGAATTAATTGTGCTACTAATTCCATTGTATCGAGTTGTGTATCAACTTTCAAGAAAAAGTAAAATGCCCCGCAAGCTGGGGAAATTGTATACAAGTTGTGTATAGCATTTAGTTCATTTAAGACAAGTTGACGCACCGATGCGATCGCCCTTACATGATTATCGCAGTATTCTCGCCCAACTTGCAAGGCTCCCAAAGCTACATATTGCGAAATTACAGGCGGACAAATCAAAATTGTATCTTGAATCTTTCTCACTGAAACCAGCAAATGTTCTGGGATTACCATATACCCAATCCGCCAACTGGCAAAACCGTAAGCCTTGGAGAGGGTAAATAGGGAGATTGTATGTTCGCTGCTATCGGGAAAAGCTGCTGGTGAACAGTGTTTAACACCATCATAAGTAAAATATTCGTAGGCTTCGTCGCTGATATGATAGATATTGTGTTGGCGGCAGATTTCGTTGACTTCCCGAAGTGCTTTGGAATCGTAAACTACACCTGTTGGGTTATTTGGTGAAATTGTGACAATCGCTCGCGTTTTTTCGGTAATTGCTTGTTTAATTCCATCGATATTTAGTTGATAATTTTCGTCAGTCTCTACGATTACAGGACGACAATTTGCCATAATAATCGCCATTTCATGGTTGAAGTAATAAGGCGATTGAATAATCACTTCATCCCCAGCGGAAGTGATAGCGAGAATGGCATTGACAAATCCCATATTGCTACCGGCCGTCACAACAACGCAGTTTTTGCTGTTAATTTTTATGCCGTTATCTATTTTGAGTTTCGCTGCGATTGCAGTCTGTAATTGTGGAATTCCTTCGACGGCTTTGTATTTATGATTGTCTGGATTTGCGAGAAATTCGGGAATTTTTGCAAAAGATTGTTGTGGAGGATTGTAAGAAACCACGCCTTGTCCTAATGATATAGTACCCGGATTTTGGCGGATCATTTCGCCGACAACTGGAATAATTGGCGACTGTACCGATTGCATTCGAGTGGGATGAATTTTCATATAATATTTGTTTATTGGGGCGTTATCTGATAATTTATGCTACCGCAAAATCATGCTAAAATTAAATATCAGCTCATAACAGGAGAAAGTTCCTATGTCAACCATGACTGTCAAAGATGTTGAGCAAGTTCAAACCGCTTTTTCCGAAGCTGGTTTAGATTACCAAATTGAACTAGAAGACGGGAGACTTTCGATTATGGGCCCATCAGACATTGTATCCAGCGAAATTGGCTCTATCCTGATTCGCTTGCTAGGTAACTGGGTTTACCCCCGCCGCCTCGGACGAGTTTTTGACTCCGCAGGCGGTTTCATTATGCCAGATACTAACGTCAAAGCACCCGATGTTTCCTTTGTGCGCGCCGCACGATTGCGCCAAAGTCCGCGTTATTTCGGACAGTTAGTCCCCGATTTAGTGGTAGAGATTAAATCTCAGAGCGATCGCCTTAAACCGATCGAAACCAAGGTTTTGAAATTTGTTGAGCTCGGAGCGATTGTCGGAATTGCGATCGATCCTGATGCCGAAACAGTGAAGATTTATCGCTCTACTGGCGAACCACAAATCTTACAAAATGGCGATATTTTAACAATACCAGAACTTTTCCCCGGCTGGGAATTACCCGTTTCTGAATTGTGGCCTCCCATCTTTACAGAAGAAGAAACACAAGAAATATAGAATATAGCCTTTATCAGAGCAGGTGCTTTTGGGCATTGGTTATTAGAATGAACAAATAACAAATAACTGATGACTAATGACTAATGACTAATGACTTCTCCTTAAACCTTCTCAATTTCTATTCTAGAACCTTGCGGTGATTTGAACACTTTAACTTGTGCCGGCAATCTTTCTCCCAATCCTCGAACATGGGTAATCACTCCAATTAGCCTATCTTGTTGTCGCAAAGATTCTAATATTTGAGTCACACTTTCAAGAGTTTCAGCATCGAGAGTGCCAAATCCTTCATCCAGAAACAAACTGCCCAATTGTGCACCTTGCGAGAGTTTTTCTGATAAAGCTAAAGCCATTGATAAAGAAGTCGCAAAAGTTTCGCCACCCGAAAGTGTTCGCACTCGTCTCGCTTCGCCACCATTCCAATTATCTGCTACCCAGTATTCGCCATCTTGGATTTTTAAAGCATAACGATTTTCGGTTAATTCTTGCAAAATCAATGTGGCGCTACCAACTAACTCTGCTTCTAAATGTTCTAAAATGTAAGACTGAAATTCGTTAGATTTGAGATTCTGAGCTAAGGTATGATAGGTTTGTTCCTGTTCTGTGAAATTAGTAATTTGCTGCGAAAGTCTTTCGGCTTGTTCGAGATGTTGTTCCGCTACTTGAATCCAAACTAATAGTTCGGCGCGGTTGTTATTAGCTTTTTTGAAGTTTTCTTGAGCGGTATGTTTTTCTGCTTGCACTCTTGCTACAATATCTTCATCCGTTGTTTTGCCTGCAATCAGCTCACTCAAGTCTTTCTCCCTAGTTTCCAACTGGATTTTTGATTCACGGTACTCCCCAATCATACTTTCCCATGTTAATTGTTTTTTGGCTGGGACAACGGCTGCCAAAAAAGTCTCTTCCGTGAAACTAGCAACTGTTAATTTTGATTGCCAATCTTGGTTTATCTGCTGTTTTTTCGCAATCGCTTCTTCGAGAATATTTCTGGTTTGTTTATTTATTTCAGTAGCTTGGATTGTATTAGTATGAGCCTTTTGATAATTGTTTTCTGCGGATTTTAGCAGATGTTCTAAATTTTGCTTGTCTTGTTTTAGAGATTGTACTAAATGGTCATAAGGTTTATCTTCAGTAATTCGGTAAAGTGCATTTGCACAAGTTCGCAACTGCTGCTGTCGGCGCTCTAACTCAGCGATCGCATTTTGATATTCTTCCTGCTTAGCTGCTTGTGTGGCTGACGCAAAAGTAAATAATTGTTGCGATTTGTCGTATTCAAGTGCTACTTGATGGAAGTTTTGCTCAGTTTCTCGATATAAGCGATCGCTCTCTTTAAGAATTACTAATTCCTGGTGTAATTGAGAAGCTTCCCAATCATATTTATCCAAAATTACTGTAATCTGCTGCTGTAACTCTGCAACTATATTCAGCGTTTTTTTTAACATCTGAGAAATTTCTGACTCCTTTTGATGAAGCGTAGAAAGAGCGCTTTTTGCTTCGACTACCGATAGTTGAATCACTTGAAAAACCTGATTTGCCGTAGATATGTTCTCACGCAAAGGAGCGATATCCACAATACTTGATGTTGGCAAAGATGGGAGGCGATCGCTCTCAGGATGTACCCCCCCACATACCGGACACATATCCCCAGAATTAAGAGAAATTCTGACAGCCGCCACACTATCTAAGCGTACCGCTTCCACATTAGCTGCTTGAGCTACTTCTAACTCATCACCGCATTCTTTCAGCCTGACTTCTGCTACTTCTAATTTCCGTGAAATTTGAGTATAATTATGTTGAAATTTCTCTCTATCTCTAACAACCGTATTTAACTGTTGCTGCTGATTTTTTGCCTGCTTTTGTATTAGCTGAAATTCCATCAACAAAGGTGCTGCTTGCTGCAACTGCTCCAAAGGTTTTCCCCCAGCAGAATACTGTTCCATCAGTGCTACTGCTTGAGTAGCGCGGAAACCAGCCCCCTGCATTTTGTTATTGGCAGTTTCAAGTTCTTTCTCTGCTGCTTTTAAATAACGGAACTTTTCCTGTACATTTTTTTGGACTATCGCCACTTCTTTTTCTAATTCACAGCGCTGTTCTTCATATACTCGAGCAGTAGCTAGAGCATCTTCACGAGCTTTAATTTGTACTGCCACTTCCTTTTCTGTTGCTTTTGCTGAATCAAGTTGCTGCTGCTGTACTGCTAATTCCAAGTCTGCTTTGATTAGTTGATCTTGCGCCAACTTAGTATCAATTTCAGCAGTTATAAATTGTCTGCGAGCTTGTTGAGCAAAAGCCCAATCTGCCTGTAAATGATTGGCATTTTGCGACATTCTTAATCGCTCAATTAAGATTTTTATTCCTGGTGAATTAGCATTTAATTGAGCCAATTGTTGTTGTAAATCTTCCCAGCGAGTTATTTGCAAAAAAAGCTGTTCTTCTTCGTCCAGCGCCTTCTGAGCTGTGATCATAGTTTGCTCAAACTGGGGTAGATTTTGCTCTAAACTCAAAAGTTGCGATCGCCTTTTCGTCACTTCATCCGCCACTGGTGCACTCAACTGTGCTAACTGACGCTCCACGATTTCCCGTTCCTGTTTGAGCAACTTCGCCAGTTCACTTGACTCCTTCCGCATCAGTTCAAAAATCTCAAATCCAGCTAACTGTCGCAAGATTTCCCGGCGTTTTGACGTATCACCTTTGATAAATTCATCAAACTTACCTTGAGGCAAGATAATTGCTCGTGTGAAAGTATCAAAATCCATTCCTAAAATCTGTTCAATCGTATTTTGAACAGCCACAATACTCGTCCCCAAAGTTTCCCAGTCGCCATTTTGCCAACCTTCCAAAATCACCTTATTTTCAGGATTTTTTGGGCGATACCGCCACCTTCGTGTTACCCGATACTGTTCGGAACCTACTGTAAAACGCAACTGTACTTTTAAGTTTTCGCTACCTTGACTTACTAAATCACTTACTTGTTTTCCACTGCGATTTGTTGTGCCAAAAAGTGCATAAGTCATCGCATCTAGTAGCGAAGATTTCCCGGCACCAGTCGCACCTGTAATTGCAAATAAATCTAGTTCGGAGAAATCCAAATGCTGTTGGTGACGGAAACTGGTAAATCCTTCGATAAAAAGTTCAATGGGACGCATACTGATTTTAGATTTTGGATTTTAGATTTTGGATTTTAAGCTGTTTCCTTAAATTTTTTATACAAATTATGAAATTCCTCCAATACTAATGGTTTCGGTGTGGTTCCCAATCGGTTTTGATAGTAATTGCAGAATTCTGCTGCTGGATCGAAATTGTTGGGATCGATGTGATTTATTTCTGTAGGTTCTAGGGATGCTTCTGGATAGCGCGGTTCGATTAGCAGGGCTTGAGAACAGATTTGGCGGACTCTGTCAGCAAGTCCGATTTGCGGACTGTCCATTTCGACAATTACCTTCAAAAAACCGGGATGATAACGATGAGCTTCTAAAGTTTCATCTAAATTGTGATTATCACATTTAAGCACTTTTAAAGGTTTGTGGCAAGTCACAGGTTTAAATTCTACCCGCGCGGGACTTCCCGGCTCAACTTCAATCAAATAAAATCCTTTTTCTTGTTCCGCTTCTCCGAAATCTAATTGAATTAAAGAACCGGAATAGTAAGCGGGAGAATTCTTGGCAATTCGCTGGTGGATATGGATGTGTCCGAGGGCGATATATTGAGCTTCTGGTGGTAGAGTTTGTGAGGAAAGTAGGTATTTTTCTCGCGTGTAATAAGCAACTTCTGATTTGGCTAATTTAGCACCGTCAATACTCATATGTCCCATCAGGATATTGACTGTGTTGTCTCGAAAATCGCTAGTTAAATCTTGCAGAACATCTGCCACCATTTCTCGGTAATCTTTTCGGCGTTCCCGCGCGTCAGATTGCCACAGAGAATTGGCATCTAACAGTTTTTGTTCGGAAGCAAAAGGCATTGCTCCGACGCAAAGTTTGCCACTTTTTGTGTTAAGATGAATTGTACCACCGTCTGCCGATCGCCTAATTTTGCCTAAAGCCCTAACACCAGCGAGGGAAAGCAGTTGCGCGATGCTGTCAATCCGGGATGCGGAGTCGTGATTACCCGCGATCGCAATTGCTGGAATTTCGGCCGCTTGCAATTCGCAAAAGAATTGATAGGCAATGCGTTCGGCATAAGCAGTCGGGTTTGGTACATCGAAAATGTCGCCAGCAATCAGCACAGCATCGACATTTAATGCCTTTGCTTGCTTCAAAAGCTCTTGGAGGGCGATCGCAATTTCAGGAGTGCGGTCAATTCCTCGAAAACGTCGTCCTAAATGCCAGTCAGCAGTATGAATTAATCGCATAGTATTAAGAGTTTTTTATTTATTTTAAGACTTTGTGCGATCAATGTTACATGAATCAACTCATCCTGCGACTGTCATACTCACTCCGAAGGACGGTTAACTCGAATCAGTAAACTTCTCAATGTTTCCAGATTAGAAATAGCTTCATTAATACGTGCAGTCAGCCGTTGCCAATTTTGGTCATTTGTGCAGACAATAATGCCAGTATGGTCAGAGTTAAGCCTGTGCAGTCGAATAAAATCAGGTCGATTCAATGTCAACACTGCGCGATTATTGCTAATAGCAAAATCTAGAACTTCTTCATCAGGAATCTTTTGATTAGCCTTCCCCGCTTCTTGAACTGTAAGGACATCATGACCAAAATTTCGCAGTAATTTTACAACCGGAAACGGGTATTGTTCATCTGCATAAAACGCGCCACAGTTTATGCCTCTTCTTGTTCGAGAATTGCTGTTTCAATCTCGTCAGGATATGCCTCAGCATAACTAAAAGCATTCACCAAATCTGCTGCACTCAGATCGGGATGACCTTCTAAAATATGAGCATCAGTGGCACCTTGACGGCGATAACTTGCCAACAGCCAAACCGGAATCCGCGTTTTTCGGATACAGGCTTCACCGCCCATGACGCCAGGAGTCTTTTGAATCCCCAACCAAAAATTACTTAAACTTTGAGCTAGGAATTGTATAGCTTGAGCCTTTTCTTCGGGAGTTACAGCCAAGAGTTGCGGTTGCAATTCTTTCAGTGTCATATTCACAGTAACTGAATTCATAAATATTAATTTTTGTCATCCAAGAGGTATTCTAACACTATTATACTCACAACCTCTCTTGAACAGCCTTCACCTCATGAAAGCGAGTATAATCAACCACCCGTTTGCCTTCCGGCGTTCTGGAAATAATATCAACAAACCGCATATCCCACAAAACTTCCGAAGCTACAAAAGAATGGCGGGCATGAATAGTTTGCGAAACAGTTTCGTCAAGTCTTGTTAGTGTAACTACAATCTCCGCTTGCTGCTCTTTCAAGTCTTTTGGAGTAAGTTTGTACAAAGGACTATTTTCATCAACTACGTGCATAACTGTCCAAGTTAATGCAAAAATTGGAGATTGACTTCGCATCAATTGCAAATCGTAAAAACGCCTCATATAATAGCCATCAGATGTTATCTCATCACGGATTAGGGTGACTCGCTGCTGCGCTTCTAAAATTTGATTTGAGCGCTGATTAGCTGTGCGGTACATGAGAGTTAAAACGCCGTTGAAACGAGTTACAACAGCTACTCGACTGAATATAACTCTAGCTGTTGGCTTGGAAAATCTAGCAAAAGCAAGTCCTGTAATCATGGCCACTCCCCACAAACCAAAAAGTGCTTGGATGCAGACAATAATGTTAGCATAATCAGTGCGCGGATACATCGATCCGTAGCCGATCGTTGCCATTGTTTGCACACTAAAATAAAAGGCATCTTTGAAGGAACCTGGCCGAGCATTTACGATGCAATCTCCTCCGGCTAAATAAGCTAGGGCAAATAAAGAGTTAGTCAGTGTATACGATAGCCAGATTAAAACGAAAAATCTTGGCCATGAAAGAGTTAGCAGCGAGTGGTAAAGATCCGCGAAATGTAGGCGAGGTAAGCCTAGCCTGACAACATTTAAGCTAAATTGTCCTTTTCGGCTGACTAAACGAGCCTGTTGCTGACGATCGCGATTATTTTTCATTAAGATTTGTAACTATGGCTGTGTCAATTTGTAACTATTGCTAGATAGAAGAAAACAGATCCTTTAGACTGATGTTTAATTCTAAAAATTAGGATAGCAAGGAAGTTTAAAAATGATTGAGCTTAACTGGCACGACTATGTGGTCATGGTTTCTTTTGTAGCTTCTGTCGTTGGTCTAGTCCTGCTGGGCGATCGCAAATCGCAACCAACAGACGATCGCACTTTAAGCGAAGAAACTCTGATTAAGATGAGTTTTATTTACTCGATAGTATACTCCATCTCTGTCTTAGGGCTAAAGATGCCTCTGCCAGAAGACCACTGGTTATTGGCCAGTGTGAAGCTAACCACAGTTCTGTCTTACTTATTGACAGTTTCTAGCATACTCAGTCTGCCGCTGCAACGCATGGCGGTTCGGCAAGTCGAAGATTAAACAGAAAAGGGAAGAAAATTCATCGATTCGCGATCGCAGTGCCGTGGTAAAATGGATAGCGCTAATTAGAACAAAATAAAATATGACTGTAGCAGTTAACAAAACTCCAGGATTAGCATCGCGTTTAGTAAATGGCGTACTCTCCATCAAGCCTTTGGCTGATTTAGCCAAGCATCAAGCGCGGGAAATGATGATTAAAAGAGCCGAAAAAATAGGAGTGCATTGGCGACAAGATGCCCAAGCACTTTTAGCGCGGAATTGGGATGCAGAATTGCTCAGCGTGCAAAATCCCGATCTTGTTTACCCCAAATATTATCTAACTTCATTTCATGCCTACGAAAAAGGTAATATGAGTTGGGAAGCTGCCACAGAAGTTGAAGTAGCCGCCCGTGCAGTTCATGCCGGAATTTGGCCAGAAGCTGGTGCAGAAGGCGATGCCAAACTCCGCGAAAGTTATCATGAAATCGTCAAATCTCAAATTGATAAAGTACCGCAAGATATTGTGGATTTGGGATGCAGCGTGGGAATGAGTACCTTTGCGCTTCAGGATATTTACCCGCAAGCTAAGATTGTCGGTGTTGATTTGTCGCCTTATTTTTTAGCAGTTGCTCAATACCGTTCCCAGCAGAAACAAGCTGAATTATCAAACCAAAAATCTCCGACTTGGGTACACGCTGCTGCTGAATCTACTGGTTTACCTGGGAATGCTTTCGATTTAGTTTCTATCTTTCTAGTTTGCCACGAATTGCCGCAGAAAGCAACGATGGAAATATTCCGAGAAGCGAGACGTTTACTGCGCCCTGGTGGACATTTAGCGATTATGGATATGAATCCACAATCGGAAATTTATGCCAAAATGCCTCCTTATATTTTGACTTTGCTCAAGAGTACAGAGCCTTATTTGGATCAGTATTTTGGGTTGGATATCGATCGAGCTTTGCTAGATTCTGGTTTTGCAAAGCCGACGATTACTTGCAATACCCCTCGGCACCGGACTGTTGTTGCTGAAGCGATAAAAAACTGCGGTGGAATGATATAGAGGACACGGCAGATGTAGAGGACACGGCAGTGCCGTTTCCCTACGTCAGATTAATTGTAGGGAAACG
>JAYSVM010000212.1:0-9633 GCA_043718495.1 Oscillatoriales bacterium
AAACGGCACTGCCGTCTCCTAATTTTGGGTAATACCAATTCCGATAATCTGGGGTAGGGAAACGGCACTGCCGTCTCCTAATTTTGGGTAATACTTAATCCGAACTCAAAAATTCCAAATAATTATTAGTTAACTCTTGCACTGCCAATTCATAAAATTGTCCCCCATGCTCAGGAGTTGCTAAGGCCGGATTTGAACCCATTCTGCCATCAGGAAATCGGCGACGAAAGTCAGTGGCACTATAAATTTTATGCCCGGAAGCAACTTCCTCCGAAAGTGGAGCCTGCTTGATAGATTCTGGATAAAGGTACTGAGTTAAGGCGACTTCGCTGGGAGTGGCGTGTCCACCTTCTTGGTTTCCATACAATTCTTTGGCTAGTTTATACACGGAACCGCACATAAACCAATTGCCGATTTGACACTGAATTCGATCGCAATTCGGGACATTCAAATCCGATAAATGGGCGTAAGTCTCCGAAAAAGCAGCTTTCATCGTCGCAATATTCCCACCGTGACCGTTAATAAAGAAATATTTCACAAACCCCGCTTTTGCCAAAGAAGTGATATAATCCCTTATCACCAATATCATTGTTTGTGGTCGCAGGCTGATTGTCCCAGGAAAACTCGTGTGGTGCAATGCCATTCCCACATTAATTGTCGGCCCGATTAAGGCATTAGTAGCTTCGCCGACACCACGGGCTAGAGCCTCCGCCGCAATTGCGTCAGTCCCGATCAATCCAGTGGGCCCGTGTTGTTCCGTCGAGCCGATCGGAATAATTATGCCGCGGGAACTCTCTAGATAAGTTTCTACCTCCGGCCAGGTACTCAAGTGCAGCAACATTATAGGCAGTTTACAGATTTTTTACTTACAAACTCGATCGTAGCGTGCCATTGCAGAAAATAGACTTGATCCCAATTTATAATTTAATTCTTAAACAAAATTATGAATAACCACTACAAATTCACATTTTTATGACTCAACCTTAATAATTTAACTATTTAATAACCAAAACTTTACCTGTTAATAACCTTTTAATAGTAGGATATCAAGCATCCCCCTAACGTATTGGGTCTTACCTGGTCAATTCTCAGCGGGCAATGTTTTATGAAACAAGTTCGGCAAGCGGAAAACGAGCGAGTTTTTAGACCTGAGATGAAAGCGACACGGGCGGTTTTAACCGCCGTGAATCTTTCTTAATTCTTAACATTTTTATCAGTGTAAAAAGGGCTTGTGCTCTTACACTAGGATTGGGATGGATACACAGGTGCAAACCTGGGAAGCAAATGCCTACCATACATTTAAGGTACGCGGGGACTCCGCGAAACCAAGGGCTAAGACCCTTAAACGCTTGAGGAGCTTGCTGAAAGGTAAGGATAGCAGCCCACCATTTTTTGGGAATAGGATTGCGCCCAGGAACCCTAGAAATAGGGATATTAAGAACGAAATTTCTTAAGAATCTCAGTCGCTTCAGCGCTGAGAGTGTCAAGAAATTAACACCAACCCCTAAAAATGACCAGGCTTGTGATGCCTGCACGAAGGCAGACAGCGCGGCTCCGGCAACTGCTCTACGGCTTTATTCCTTGCACGAGCAAGTAGCAAAGGTCGAGCGCGCATCTGTTGGATGGACTGGCAGAGGATATAAAGCCATTAAAATGTCGATCGCATAAATTGCGATCGCAGCGTGAGACTGCCTCAGCTACTTAACAAGGCAGCTCCGACCAGTTACAAACAAACCTCCAACACTGATATTTATGTCTTCTGCTGAATTAAGCGAAAGTCCTTCAAGGTCCACCATTGGAACAGCAGGTCGGATCTTATTACTCGAAGGTGAAGACCTATTGCGGGAAATGCTAGCTTTAGCCCTTCAAGAACAGGGCTACGAGGTGGTGGTGACTAGCGACGGGCGCAACGCTCTCCCTTCTGTCCAAGGTGCTTCATCATATCACGGTGACTCATCCTTTAACTTGTTGATTATGGATTCAATTAACGGCTTGGATCTGTGTCGAATGTTACGGCATCAAGGAAACCCCGTACCTATTTTGATCATCGGTGCCAGGGGAAGTGCAAACAATTGTGCTTTTTACCTAGAAGCCGGTTCCGACGACTACCTAACCAAACCCTTTGGAATGCGGGAATTTATCGCTCGCTGTCGAGCACTAATGCGGCGCCAGCGCCTCGGTCAGTTGCCACAACCAGTCATGCTGCAATATAAAAGCATAACTCTTTTTCCTGAAGAATGTCGAGTGCTGGTTCGCGGTCTAGAAGTAAAATTTTCTCCCAAACAATTTCGCTTACTAGAACTTTTCATGAGTTATCCCCGGCGAGTTTGGTCTCGCGATCAGTTGCTAGAAAAAATTTGGGGACAAGACTTTATCGGAGACAGCAAAACAGTGGACGTTCACATCCGCTGGCTGCGCGAAAAGTTAGAAATTGAACCCAGTCAACCAGAATATATCATTACAGTGCGGGGGTTTGGCTATCGATTTGGGTGAAGTCTAAAATTAATCCTAGGGTGCTTCTATTAGTCATTAAATATAACTTAGGGACACAATAAAATTGTGTCCTTGTTTGTCATATAGAGGACACGGCAGTGCCGTTTCCCTACCTCGATTAATTGTAGGACACGGCACTGCCGTATCCTGATTTCGGGTTATATTAATTCCGATGCAACCGGAATTGATATAAGAGCAGAATTGCTACTTTCAGAAGTAATATGGTTAAGGTGCAACCAGAGCACCTTAAATTTATCAAGATTGGAGACTTAATGAAATTAGACTGGAAAGATTCTCACTTAAGTTCGGAAAATATCGGCTTAATTTACGGTTTTATCGGCGTGGTTGGATTCAGCTTGACATTACCTGCAACCAGAGCTGCTGTCATCGATTTAGACCCGATGTTTGTAGGTTTGGGACGCGGATTGGTAGCAGCTATACTTGCAGCATTTACTCTGTGGTTTACGCATCAACCGATTCCTTCAAAACAGCAATTTCGGAGTTTATTAGTTGTCGGATTGGGAGTGGTTTTGGGATTTCCCGTACTGTCGGCTTGGGCGATGCAGCAAGTACCCGCCGCCCACGGTGCTGTGGTGTTGGGATTGTTGCCTTTGGCTACAGCGATAGCGGGGGTTATCCGGGCTGGCGATCGCCCTGATATCACTTTTTGGATTGCTAGCATTGTCGGTAGTGCAACTGTGGTCTGTTTTGGAATTATTAGCGGTGCAGGACACCTTCAGCCCGCAGATTTAGCCTTGTTTGGAGCGGGAATTGCTGCTGCTATTGGTTATGCTGAAGGTGGGCAATTAGCGAAGACTTTAGGTGGCTGGCAAGTTATCTGTTGGGCATTGGTGATAGTCGCTCCTTTCGAGGTTTTACCCACAATATTTGTGGTATTTAAACATGGGTTGATAGCTGCGCCGATCGCCTGGTTGGGTTTTGCTTATGTGAGTATTTTTAGTCAATTTATCGCATTTTTTGCCTGGTATCACGGGATGGCGCTTGGCGGAGTGGCACGGGTAGGTCAAATTCAGTTGTTGCAACCATTTTTGACGCTCCTGGCTTCGGCAATTTTGCTTGGTGAGACTCTGGAGCCGATCGCCCTACTGACGGCTTGTTTGGTTGTGGCGAGCGTAGCTGTCGGTAAAAAAGCATCAATTAAGCGCGCAGAAGATTTGTGAGGCGATCGACTATATCTAATGACAGATGTAAATCTGGGACTATTTCTCTTCAATATGACTAATTAACTAAACCTTTAGGAAAATACTAATGTTAGATATTGATGAAATGAGTTCAAAAGAAATACACGAACTGCTGCACAAAGTAGGATACGGTCATCTGGGCTGCATACACGAAGGCAAACCCTACGTGATACCCATGAATTATTATCTCGAAGCAGAGGAGATCTATCTGTTTACTACGATCGGCATGAAGACTCACGATCTTGATGCAAATCCAGAAATTTGTTTGCAGGTTGAAGAAATACGGGAGCCGCTTCATTGGCGCAGTGTTATTGTCAATGGTCGAGCTTTGCGTGTGACTGAGCAAGCAGATATCGATCGGGTAATGCACTTAATTAAAGAGCGCAATCCCATGCTATCACCTGCGATCAATCGCACCTGGATCGATAGTCAGGGACGTGCAGAGACGATCGCAATTTACCGCATTGATGCGAGTGAAATGAGCGGGCGCACGACTGATGGAGTCAGCAGTAAGAACCCATAGGAGCACTCTTGTCAACCGTGCAAATGCGAACTTATGAGGCAACTTGTTGATTTTTTATGGCACCTCATTCACCTGTTTGGACACTATCGACTCAGCAAGTCTACGAAACTCTTTCAACTTCCCAAAAGGGACTTTCAGAAGCAGAAACAGCAATCAGAATTAAGCATTACGGGTTTAATGAACTGCCCGAACCAGCGAAGCGATCGCTATTACTGCGCTTCATGGATCAGTTGACTCATTTCATGGCACTTTTGCTCTGGGTTGCAGGTGGACTGGCTTTTGTGTCCGGTACACCAGAACTCGGCTGGGCAGTCTGGGCTGTGATCTGGATTAATGCCGGTTTCAGTTTTTGGCAGGAATTCCAGGCAGAACAAGCGTTAACAGCACTCAATAAAATGTTGCCCGCCCGCGCTAAAGTCTATCGAGATGGCAAGCTAGGTGAGATTCCCGTCAGGGAGATGGTTCCGGGAGATGTCATGCAATTGGAAGAGGGCGATCGCATCTCTGCTGATGCCAGACTGGTTTCGGCTCAGTCTTGTTATGTCGATGTCTCGGTGCTAACTGGAGAATCGCTGCCGGTTGCCCGATCGGCGGAACCTGTAGCCACTGAAAAGATGCGCGCCTCGGAAGCAAGCAATCTGGTTTTTGCGGGTTCTACGGTCTCGGCAGGGCGTGGATTAGCGGTCGTGTACGCTACGGGAACTAAGACTGAGTTTGGTCAGGTTGCCCACCTCACTACAACTGTGAAGCGAGAACCCAGCACCCTGGAAGTTCAAATCAACAGCGTGGTGCACGTCATCACCATGATCGCCCTTGGGCTGGGTGTTGTGGTGTTTCTGCTGACCAATCTGTTGGTGGGAATGGAACTCAAGGAAAGCTTCATTTTTGCGATCGGGATTATTGTGGCATTTATCCCCGAAGGACTGCTGCCAACAGTGACTCTGGCTCTGGCTATGGGTGTCAAGCGCATGGCAAAGCGGAAGGCTCTGGTGCGTCGCCTCTCAGCCGTCGAGACATTGAGTGCCACAACGGTGATCTGTACAGACAAAACCGGGACGCTGACTAAAAATGAGATGACTGTTTGCCGACTCTGGATTCCTAAAACTGAGATTGAAGTCACGGGAGTAGGATATGACCCGACTGGGGGAGAGGTAAAATTGCCTGCTGGGTGTCCAGAATCCCAGGTAAAGCTACTGTTGGCGGGTGCGGCGCTCTGCTCCAATGCCCGACTGAATCATCCCGCAGGTTCCAGTCAGTGGCAGGAGATTGGCGATCCGACTGAAGCGGCTCTTTTGGTAGCTGCTCTCAAAAAGGGATTGAAGCTGGAAGAACTACAAAATCAGCTTAAAAGAACTCAGGAAATTCCCTTTGATTCGATCAGAAGGATGATGAGTGTGGTGCTGCAAAGAAGTTCGGATAATTCAGGTTTAGGGTTTGAGTTAGAAGGGCAATCGGACAAGCTCAAACCACTCACGGCTCCCTTTCTAATCTTTACAAAAGGCTCACCATTAGACGTGCTGCAACACTGTCAACAAATACTCAAAGATGGCAAAATTGAAGAATTATCAGCAGCCGCACGAGCAGAGGTGACTGCTACGAACGATCAATTTGCAAGTCGAGGTTATCGAGTTCTGGGAATTGCCACTAAACAGCAACAGGAGAAACCGTCGCAAGCTGCCAATGAATTAGAACAAAATCTGATTTTCGTGGGGTTGGTGGCGATGATAGACCCGCCCAGAGTCGAAGTTGCGGACGCGATCGCCAAATGTCATCAAGCAGGTATTCAAGTCACGATGGTGACAGGGGATTATGGACTAACTGCAAAAGCGATCGCCCTTCAAATTGGCTTGGTGGACGATCGAGCCAGAATCGTGACGGGCGAAGAAATGGGACATCTTTCGGATGCCCAGTTGTGTCAAATATTGCAGCAAAAATCCGGGTTAATCTTTGCTCGCGTGCAGCCGGAACAGAAGTTAAGGCTGGTTCGTGCTTACATCGGCATGGGTGATATCGTAGCGGTGACAGGTGATGGCGTGAATGATGCTCCAGCCTTGAGAGCCGCCAATATCGGGA
Source organism: Oscillatoriales bacterium (assembly GCA_043718495.1). Taxonomy (GTDB): domain Bacteria; phylum Cyanobacteriota; class Cyanobacteriia; order Cyanobacteriales; family Microcoleaceae; genus Microcoleus. The sequence goes on from JAYSVM010000212.1 coordinate 6,292, forward strand.
TTGCGATGGGGCTGAATGGCACGGATGTGGCGCGAGAAGCGGCGGATATTGTGCTGATTGATGATAACTTCGCGACTATTATTAGTGCGATCGAGGAAGGACGAGCGGTTTATCAGAATATTCGTAAGTTCATCACTTACATTCTGTCCTCGAACATACCAGAATTGCTGCCTTTTCTGGCGATGGTCTTTTTTAAGATTCCGCCCGCTTTAGTGATTTTACAAATTCTGGCGATCGATCTAGGCACTGATCTGATTCCCGCCCTAGCCTTGGGTGCTGAAGCACCGGAAGCAGGCATCTTGCTTCAACCACCCCGCAAAAAGTCGAAACCATTACTGGATAAGTCTTTAATGCTGCGTGCCTTTTTGTTTCTAGGATTGCTCGAAGGTGTGGTGGGAATGATCGGTTTTCTGCTGGTTTGGCGATCGAATGGTTACGGGATTACGGAGTTGCAGGCGATGACTTCGCCGATTTTAGCTCGATCGGCGACGGTTACTCAGATGGCAATTTATCATCAAGCCACAACTATGACTCTGGCGGCGATCGTAGCTTGCCAAATCGGAAACGTTTTCGCCTGCCGCAGTGAGCGCACTTCAATTTTTCGCTTGGGCTTTTTTAGTAACCCTTTGATCTGGTTAGGAATTGCGGTTGAGTCGGTACTGATTCTATCTATTATCTATTTCCCACCTTTACAAAAAGTCTTTGCGACTGCACCGCTATCGACCTGGCAATGGTCGCTGCTAATCGTCTGTCCACCATTGATACTAATTGCTGATGAAATACGAAAGAAAATTGTTCATAGGATAGGCGATAGCGAAGCGCTGCTGCAAACAGATCGCAAGGTATCAGCTTGATAGCAAGTCCACAGGTAGAGCAAGAAGCAGCTTGCTCATTTCACAGTTTTCGTAAAAAAGTTGAACCAGGGTAAATATGACTAAAAACATTTACGCACTACTGATTGGCATTGATACATATCATCCTGCCTCTGTTCCTGCCATTCCTCCTTTAAAAGGTTGCGTTAACGACATTAAAGCTGTAGAATCGTATCTCCGAGAGCGGACTAAAGGAGGCGATTGGAACCTCGTAGAACCCAGAAATGTACCGTGGATAGTTACCAATGAAAATGCAACTCGTCAGGCAATTATCAACAGCTTTGAGCAGCATTTGTGCAACGCCAATAGTGATGATGTCGTGTTTTTCTACTACTCTGGTCATGGCGCTCAAGAGAAGGCAATAGAAGAATTTTGGCATTTAGAACCAGACCGCTTAAATGAAACATTGGTTTGCTACGATAGCCGCACAGAAGATAACCGAGACTTGGCGGATAAAGAATTAGCTTACCTGATTTCCCAAGTGGCACGGAAAAATCCCCATGTTGTAATGATTTTGGACTGTTGCCACTCCGGTTCTGGAACCAGAGATTTATCTCCAGAAATAACAGTACGTCGTGCGCCTGTAGACTCGCGAGAACGACCTTTGAGCAGTTATATTTTTGCCCAAGACAAAACTGCATTAGATGAACTGTTCACCTCTTCTCGTAACCTGGAAAAGAAAACGACAGGTGTGGTGTTGCCCAAGGGAAGACACGTTATGCTCTCTGCTTGTCGAGACTTTGAACTGGCGAAGGAATATAAAGGAGAAAATGGTCAACCAAGAGGTGCTTTTTCCTACTTCCTTCTCGAATCATTACAGCGAACCAATGGAAGTTTGACCTATCGAGATTTATCCAGAAATATTAATGCCTTGGTAAGCGGTAAAGTCCAAGATCAATCTCCTCAAGTTGAGGCAACTGACTCGGAAGAGTTAAACCAACCTTTTTTAGGTGGTGCAATTACTGAACGTCCTTTTTACTTCACTTTAATCTATAGCAGTAAAGATAAATGGGTGATTGATGGAGGAGCTTTGCATGGTATTCCCAGAGCGAGTGGAGATATTTTATTAGCAATCTTTCCGGTTGGAAGTAATCCAGAACAGTTACGCCAAACTGGAGAAGCTTTATCGCAAGCGCGAGTTACTCAGGTGCTACCACAACGCAGCAAAGTAGAAATTATTAATGGGGGCAAAATTTTATCTAACAATGAGAGTTATTGGGCAGTTATAACCAGCTTGCCACTAGAGCCTTTGAAGGTTTATTTCCAGGGTGAAGAAGTAGGTGTAGAACTGGCGCATCAAGCACTTTTAAAAGCCGGAGCAAATCAAAACTCATCGTTATACGTGCGTCGAGTTGATGCATCTGCTGAGGCAGATTACAAATTGTTAGCCCGCAATGGACAATACTGGCTGACACAGCCGCAAGATGAGCGTCCTCTGGTTGCGCCACTTCCAGAAAAACCCGATCGCCGAAAATCCAGACCCTCATGTTCCATATACGATTATTGCAGGCGATCGCTCACTCACTCCAGCCGCTATGCAGGTCGAGTCAGAGTTGCGATCGAGTTCACTACCAGAAAATTGGGGTTAGAGCCTCCCCCTTGTAGGGGGACTTTCTCCATATTTCTGAAGAGAAGAGAGTTCCTATGATAAATGTGTTACTGTAGGAACAGGAGGAAATTAAGATGCTTGTTCTCGAATTCAAGGCTTACGCAAAACCAGATCAATTCCAGGCCGTCGATGAAGCGATTAGAATTTGTCAATTCATTCGCAACAAATCGATCCGACTGTGGATGGATGGTGGGGCTAAATCTTGGCTCGATCTTTCTAAGTATTGTGCGATTTGGGCTAAAGAATTTGATTTTGCAAATAAACTAGGTGCGATGGCCAGGCAGGCTAGTGCAGAAAGAGCATGGGCGAGCATTTCCCGCTTTTATGATAACGTAAAAAGAGGCATCAAAGGTAAAAGAGTTGGGTTTCCAAAGTTTCAAAAAGACTGTCGTTCTGTTGAGTACAAAACAAATTCTTGGAAGCTTTCATTCGATAGAAAATCAATTACCTTTACCGATAAGTGTGGGATTGGTAGGCTGAAGTTGAAAGGTACTCGCGATCTGAATTTCTATCAACCAGACCAAATTAAGCGGGTACGGTTGGTCAAAAGAGCAGATGGATATTACGTCCAGTTTTGCATTCAAGTAGACCGACTAGAAACCGTTCCAATGACAGGAAAAACAATTGGATTAGATGTGGGCTTGAAAGAGTTTTATACTGATTCAAATGGCGAAATAGTTTCCAATCCTAGATTTCTGCGTAGAGGTGAAACGCGGTTAAAACGTGCCCAGCGTCTTGTAAGTCAGAAAGCAAAAGGTAGTTTAAATCGCCGCAAAGCCAGAGTGATTTTAGGTAAGCGACATCTCAAAATAAGTAGACAGCGTAAAGACCATGCTATCAAATTGGCAAGGTGCGTAATCA
>JAYSVM010000213.1:0-9572 GCA_043718495.1 Oscillatoriales bacterium
ACCCAAAGTTAAATACTACACGCCGGAATCCTGCGTGTCTTGCCATCAAAGTCGCTTCGTTGTTATTCAATTTTAGCGCTCGTTTAACAGCAAACATATAACTTTCTCAAGCGTGATGAACTATGGGTAAGTTTAGCAAACTATTTGGCACTTAAGTTTTGCTCTGTCGGATCAACTCTAAGCTTGCCTTCTTCGACTAGCATATCGGAAGTGTACCAAAAACAATGGAACCCTTGATAAATCAAGGATTCCATCTATCGGAGCGGCGGGATTTGAACCCACGACCCCTACTACCCCAAAGTAGTGCGCTACCAAGCTGCGCTACGCCCCGACAGTTTTAACAGTATATCATCAAATCCCCAAAAAGTTCAAAAAACTTTTAAAATTTTCGTGGCTTGGACTAAACCGGACACCGCAGTCGCTGGCCAAAAACCTTCGCATCTCCTACCACCATTCAAGATTAACTGCACGCTGTAAGCTTGGGGATAACCTTCGACTTCTATCCATACCAAATTGCTTTCGGCTTCGATCGCAATTTTTTCCTCATCCATCAACTCACTCGCCATTTCAGTCATCGTGGCGGCTAATTGGGCTAGTAGGCGACAAAAATCGTTTAACTCAGTTTCGGTGAGTTCGATCGCCCAACCATCGCCTCCCACCAAACCCTGAAACTCGGCCGCATCTGGGTTCCATCCTAAACGCCAGCCTTCACCTGTCTTGATTACGCGATCAACCATTGAGGAATTTTTGATTTTTGATTTTTGGATTTTCGATTGGGTTATAAGTAGTAGGACACAAAACAAATGTAACTATGTCATTGCGAGTGAAACGAAGCAATCTCAAGGCCCTGCGATTGCTTCGTTTCACTCGCAATGACGTTGTTTATTTTTGCCCAACTACTTATCAATAAAACAAAATTTTAAGGTGTTAGTAACTTGGCATCTCCGGGCTGGGGTTCTGGTATTGTCGGAGTGTTCCGCCCTTCTGGTTTTGGGCCCGTTGTCGGTGCGCGCTTTGGCCCAGAATCTCCGGTAAAAACATCAACTAAAGCTTGAACTAAAGCATCCCGTTGACTTCTATTTAAACTTTGAATCGCAGCCCGATCGCCTTCGATCGGATTTGACCGTAAAACATCGTTTCCAGGATACACACTTTCGACCAAATAATCGGGAGTCACACCCAAATAGTCAGCTAAACTCAACTTCCAATCAAAGCGATAATTAGGTGGCCTTCCTTTGACAAACACATGGTATTTAATCAAGCGTCCGACTAAGGTATTATTGGGGTCTACTTTCCCGGTTTCTTTGGATATGTAATTATTGGCGATCGGGAAATCAGGCAATTTTTCATATACCATTTTCCACGCATCTTGTACTCTCAATTGTGGCTGCGGTTCTTGAGCAATTCGTACCTCAGACACAGATTGATTGGCCCGCAATATCGATGGTTCCAAAGCGGATACACTGAGTTGGCCCGATTCCAGTATCGAACTCAAAAGTGTGAATATAGCCACACTCAAAGTAATTAACAAAAAACTCAGTCCGAGCTTTAATTTCTTCACGTTTTTGATAATTTGTTCAAATATAAAATAATTTCTGTAAGTTTTGAGTGTGAGTCAAAATAATTGCTCGCAACTCAAAACTTTCCAAGTCTAGATATCTCCGATAATTTCCGGCTGTGTCAATTCGTCAGACATCTCAAATATAGCCCGCATCACCGGCTTCATTTGATGATCGTCCATATTGTTATCAAAGTCTTCATAGCGACGACGTTTGGCGCGGTTCGCTACCTGTACCGTGATCCGATATCGGTTGGATGCAGCACTAATTAACTCTTCGGCCCTACGGGTTAGCTGAGTTGAATCAAAGGGTGGACGCTTAGCCATGAGACTACCTATTTATCTGATGTGAGATTCTAGTCTACCAAAAAATTCGGGTAAATCCACGGGTTCAGGATATCGGGTTAAACGCGATCGAGTCGCATTCAAATATAGTGTCAATATGTTAATTATTCATTGAGTACCTTTTTGTTATGCAGGTAGCCACAGCCCATTCCTTACATCACTTGCGTCCGATCGCTTCTCATCCCCTAAAATTAGTGGCATTTGGGGACAGTTTAATCTATGGTTTTGGCGATAGTGAGGGCGGGGGCTGGGTGGAACGATTGCGGCGTCAATGGATGTTGTCGGAGAATCCTGGACACGTTTTGTATAATTTGGGGGTTCGGGGCGATCGCGCTTGTCAAGTCTCTCAGCGGCTAGAGAATGAGTTTCGACAACGTGGTGAGCTCAGAAATCGTGTCCCGGATGCGATGATTCTTTCGGTAGGGCTGAATGATTCGGCGAGAGTTCAATCTGCGATCGGGCGAAATTATACTGATTTTGAACATTTTAAAACAGTTTTGGATAACTTGTTAAATTTGTCGCAACGGCTTTGTCCAGTGATTTTTGTGGGAATGGTGCCTGTTGATGAAAGTAAAATGCCTTTTCAGGATTGTTTGTACTACAGTCATGCTGACCAGTATCGATATAAAGAAGCAACCAGAGTGGCTTGTTTGGAGCGGGGAGTTCCCTATTTAGATATTTTTGACAAATGGTGCGATCGGGGTAGTGATTGGTGGCGATCGCGCTTAATTGCAGATGGGCTGCATCCGAATGTGGCGGGGTATCAATCTTTGTTTGAAGATGTCACAAGTTGGGAACCACTGGCAAGTATGAGTCATTAGACAATCGAGTAGGGTGCGTCAGCTACCATTATTTTCGATCCAAACCAACCATCTCACAACTGACGCACCACGTAACAAACCGTGTCCGGGAATCATCATTTCTGTGTCGCTTCCTCATCTCAAACCTGACGCACTCCATACCACAACTCTTTCTTTTGCAAAAAGCTATGTGCGTATAGACTCCTGTGTGAATGAGAACTTCAGCTTAGGTATTCCGCTTGCCTGTAAGAGACTTGCGATCGCATCTATACTTGCATTATACGACATATTATCTTTAGGGCCAAACGGAATATCTGCTTTCCATTTTCCATTTAAGGTGACAGCAAGTATAGCAGGTGCTATAAATCTTCTAGGTGATACATACGCCTTGCTTATATACCCTTCTTCTTCGTTCAGCTTTACTTTAGCAAAATCAGACAGATAGGTTTCTAGCAGTAACCAAAACACTCTATCTACTGTGGTCTGCAAATAAACTTCTTTGTAACGTTCGCGCAGAGAGATTTGACTCGTCATCCCTTTTGCACCATATATTGTATTGTTCATCCGAATGACTTCACAATTAACAATTCTGTCTCCAATAGGCTCTTTGAGCTTACAAAAGAATGGGTTAATAAAGATATTCATTCTTTTATCTCTACTGCTGTCTATGTAATTATCATCCTTTGGTATGGACTCTAGATACTTATGTACCTCATAACGATTCAAGTCAATACCGCGTTCAGTTAACAATGCGGCGAGATATTGTTTCTTATTAGCAATGTTAGCTAACCTTACAAGCAGGCCAGTATTACTATCCCGGACAGTTGTTGTGTTGGTTGGTAATACTTGCTCTTTACTGAAATCTATCTCTTCATTAAAAAGTAATTTAACCAAATCTTGTTTATAAGGATGTATTCGTTCTATAGCCTTGCGGGAAAGTCTCTCATATAGGTCATCTTGGTTATCTTTAGCCAAAGATATCCCTCCAATGCCAAGCAAACACTTATTTTTTAGAATGGCTAAAGAAGCTTCATCAACAGCCCTAACGTCTACATTTGCGACTTGAGTCAAATCGTACCCTTGAATGTATTGTAATGCTTCTACGTCAATTCCATATACTTCTATAATGAACCCATTAACCAACAATCTTTTCACGGCTAATTCATAAATGGGTTTACCTTTATAAGTATAAGCAAATTCCCAATTATTATAATAATTACTGCGCTTTCTGAAGATACTTCTCAGAAAACGCATTTCTGAGTTCCAGTCGTAGCCTAATTCACTTAGATTTATGCAAATGTGTATTACGCTCAGAGGCACAACAGCCTTTTTCACCCTCCAATTATCTTGCCAATTAATAGAATCTTCGATGAATTTAATGTCTTCTTTTCGGGGGGATTCTACACCTAATACGAAACTATAAGGGGCAAGACTAAATAACGTTTGCCGTAACAATGTCTCGGTTGGATGTAATTTCTTAGTTTTGACTTTAGTTCCATTCAACTGCGGGCTGTACTTCTCAATGCGTTCCAGTTCGATAATATCTACTAGCGATTTAGGCAATAACTCGTAGTAGATAGTAAACTGTTTTTTTCGTTGCTTTTGTAGTTGATCTAGTCTATGGTGACTATCACCTGTCCATCGGCTACGCAGATTCTGTGCTTTTCCGATGTACCAAATTATGGATTTTTCATCTACAACGTAATATATTCCAGATTCTTCTGGCAGTAGTGTTCTGCTTTTTAAGCTTATATGAGGTAGTTGTAGAATATGTTCGTCTGCACTCATATTTTCCGCTTTAGTTTGAATTATTGAATATTATTGGTTTTTCCTCCCATCTGGCATGGTAGTTCCTCCCATACTTGCTCGATCCATACTAGCACCATCCATGTTAGCATTGCGGAGGTTCGTATTAGAAAGATTGGCATCTCTCAAATCAGCAAAACGCAAGTCTGCACCGTCTAAATTTGTATTGGTTAAGTTAGCTTTCCTGAAATTAGTATTGCTAATTCTTGCTCCTATTAAAACTGAGCCACTTAAGTCGGTGCGTGCTAGGTTAGTGTTGACAAAATCTGCTATCTCGAAAGTACCTCCACTCAGGTTGGCATCTGATAAATCTGCTCCTGTAATGATAAGATTTTTCAAGGTGAGGTTAACTAATTTTACACCTCGAAGGTCGCAGCGGACGCAGCTTTGGGTTAGTAACAGGGTTTCGACGTTGGCGTTGATTTGGTCAATTTCCTGTTGGGATAGCTTTTCGGCAAATTCGGGGGAGACGTAGCCGAGGTTTTTGGGGTCGTCTTTTTTGGGTTGTTGGGGAGGTTTTGGTTGCCCGATCGCACTTAGTCGCATTCCCACATGAGATAATTCTGGAGTTACTGCAAAGATTAGTAGCGCGATCGATAATATTGTGATTTTTTTCATGGATATATAACTTTTTGTTTATAAGCTGTTACAGCACATTCTATTTGAACATGGTACACTCAATTAGTGTACTTAGCCAAAAACAAAATATTTCTCATTCAATCCAAAATTATTATAGTATGCGATCGCAAATAATCAACCTATGCCCTACAGTAAATTTACTCTCAGCAAAGCTGTAGACGATTTTAACCTCACAATCATTGAAGGCTCACGTTTTTTACCAGAAATTGCGCCAGTCACTCCCAGTCCTTTACTTCGGGATACTTTGAGAGAAACGATTCCCTGGGCGATCGCAGTCAGTAGCGAAAAAGCCCGTTCTGAGGGTATCATCAATCCTGTATTACTCGAAGTAAAACGACAACTTCAAGGGAAAATCAGCGTTTTTTCAGGGGAAGAATTTAATGTAGAACCGGAGGCTGAACTCACGGGCTATGTTGACTTTCTCCTGAGTCGTTCCCCGGAACAAATATTTATCAAAGCCCCTGCGGTTATATTAGTTGAAGCTAAGAAAGAAGACCTGAAACCAGCTTTAGGACAATGCCTTGCAGAAATGGTTGCCGCGCAACGTTTCAACAAACAAAAGCAACAGCCGATATCGACGATTTACGGAACAGTAACTAGCGGTACTGTTTGGCGGTTTCTTAAATTAGAAGAGCAATGTGTGTCCATTGACTTGACAGATTATCCACTTCCTCCGGTTGATCAAATCTTGGGATTTCTCGTTTGGATGATGAGTTAAAATAGCTAGATATAGCCTTTATCAGAAAGATTCAGGTGCGATCGGGCATTGGGCATTGGGCATAGGGCATAGGGCATAGGGCATAGGGCATTGGGCATTGGGCATTGGGCATTGGGCATAGGGCATAGGGCATTGGGCATTGGGCATAGCTCACTTTCTTGAGAACCGCTGTATTAGGTTAAGCTAAATAAATCTAAATTGAGATAAAATACTTCGGAACCATCAGGTGCGCGAATTAACTTTTCTACAGCGGCAGGTAGTTGATCTTGGCGGTATAATAGGGGAATTTCACAAAAATCCTCTTCGGAACTTTCTAAGATTTTGGGCATATCAGGAACTGGAATTCCCAGTCTATCACCTTTATTTAAAGTGCAAACAATTAGGTAGTTGCAGTCAGCTATACTCCTACTACCAGGGAAAATCTTTGATAAATTAATCAGTGAAATCAGTTCTTCTTGATGCCTAACTAAACTATTACCACTATCTAAAAAAGCGTAGGAATTAAAATCTTTGATCACTCGCTGTACCCGTTCAATCGGAACAGCATAATAAACATTCCCTAGGTCAAAGGAAACGAATTTGCGAGTAGGAGATCTCACTTTACCTTGTTTCTGGCTGCGGAAGCGACGATTGTAGTTAGCGTGAGTCATTCGATTTTAGATTTTGGATTTTGGATTGAAGGATTGAAGAATTAAAGAATTGAAGAATTGGGATTGTTTTTAGATTTTAGATTGAATATTTTTGATTAATTTGGGGATAGCTTCTAATAGTAATGCTTCGCTATAAGGTTTGGTAAAATATTGATTTGCTCCTAATTCCATTGCCATTTGACGGTGTTTTTCGCCGCTGCGGGAGGTTAGCATGGCTATGGGGATTTTAGCAAAACGCTGGGTCGATCGCACCGATCGCAAAAATTCAAATCCATCCATCCGGGGCATTTCAATATCCACAATCGCCAAACTGCAATCGAGACCATTTTGCAACTTTTCGAGGGCATCCAAACCGTCCTTAGCCTGCACTACCCGGTAGCGAGCCCTAGTCAGCATCAGAGACAGCAATTGTCTAATTGTATAGGAATCGTCCACTATCAAAATCTGCGGTGTCTGACTCGAAATTGGCGCTAAATGTGGTACTTTATCGGATACAGGGGCGATCGAACTATTTGCCAAAGGTTGGCCCACCAAATCATCCACATCCAAGATAGTCACAACTTTGCCGTCCCCCAAAATCGTACTCCCCAAAACCCCGCGAGGCTTAGACAGAGGCGATGGCAAAGGTTTTACCACAATTTCCTGCTGACCAATTAGCCGTTCCACAGCCACCGCCAGCATTCCTTCGCTAGAAGCCAAAACTAGCACTGCAATGTGATCCTGGGTCAAAGGGTCGGGAGAGGGCGCGTCCGGGCCCAAAACGCTGTATTCGAGCAAATCTTGGAGTCGCACCAAACGAATAAATTCCTCTCGCCACCACAGCATCGGCTGATTTCCAGCAGTGTGAATCTCCGAAGCTTTAATGTGGAGAATTTCCTCGACTGCATCTAGTGGTACTGCTATTTTATTGCGATCGGTCTTTACCATCAAGGCCTCAGTAATCGACAGTAACAGCGGCAGTTTTAGGATAAAACTCGTGCCTTTTCCCAGGCGAGAATCCACTTTCACAGTGCCTCGAACTGTCCGCAAATTCGATCGCACTACATCAAGGCCGACTCCCCGCCCTGAAAGATTACTCACTTCTTCCACTGTGCTAAAACCAGGCCAAAATAGAAAGTCGTAGAGTTCCGCAATGGAAAAATCTTGGGCTTGTTCCTCCGTTGCCAAACCCTTTTTCACAATTTTGCGACGAATGATTTCCGGATCAATGCCCTTACCGTCATCAGCGACAGTGATAATAGTTTGACCGCCTTGGTGTCGGGCTTCTATTTCAATTTGACCGCTGGCTGGCTTGCCCATTTCCTGCCGAAGTTCTGGCATTTCGATGCCGTGGTCAAAAGCATTTCTGACTAGGTGTATCAAGGGATCGCGCAAGGCATCGAGCAAACTTTCATCAATTTTGGTATCGCGTCCCAATAGCAGTAAATTGACATCTTTATTGTATGTGAGGCACATATCTCTAAGTGCTCGTGGCAAGTGATCGACGGCGCGGCTGAAACTGACGACTCGCAACTGCATGACTCGGCTGCGTAGCTGTTCGGTGATGCGACGCAGTTGATCAATGCTGCGCTCGAATCTCATGGCTAAAGCATCTAATTTGGTGGCAGAATGAGAAATTGTTTCGGCGGTTTCGATTACTTCAGAGGCTGTAGAGTGGAACTCTGTGTATTGATCCATCTCTAAAATATCAAAGTGAGGATGGGATACAGAGGACTTGCTATTAGTAATAGTTAGAAATTCTTGGTCTAGTTCTACAAATTTTCCTTTTCCTGGGTTGCCGTTTGCACCTCTCCAGTCGGCAAAACTCATCCTGTCATACTCTTCTCGCAACTGGCCACCGAATTGGTTCAAGTCGATAATATTGCGGCGGATGCGCTTGACTTCGCCACGCAGTTCGGATTCTTGAAGTTCTAAGTTGGTGCGGTTGATGACTAATTCGCCGACTAAATTCACTAATTCTGTTAAGCGTTCTAAGTCTACTCGGATTGTCGGCCGCTGCGGATTAGGGACTGGGGATTGAGTAGGGGCGGTGGATGGTGGGTGTCTGACTGGTGTAGGGACGGTGCCCCCGTGCCCGCCCGGTGTAGGGACGGTGCCCCCGTGCCCGCCCTCTTGTTCCTCGTTTATGGCGACGGGGGAGATTTCGGGGGGTTCGTTAGCGCAGCCCTCGAAGAGGATCGCCTTTCCTGCTAATATTTGCCCTCGTGCGGTTTGTAGGTTTTGCGCGATCGCCCAACCCTCAGATTGTAACCGTTCCAGAGTCAAATCCTTTGAGTCGATCAAATCTCTGAGAGGTTCAGCAACTTTCCCAAATTCTGGCAATTGCAACATTCCAGCTAAGCCGGAGAGTTGGTAATAAACCTGATTGAGTGCGGTCACACTTTTTGCCAAATCAGCCTCAGAAGCTTGGGAAAGTTCGGTTTCTAGGCGATTGAAGACTGGCGGCAATTCGTGTTCAAAAATCAATTTTAGGGTTTCCGGGGCCGGCGATTTGCTCATTACCGGAGGTGGCGGTGGTTCTGGCTTGCCGTATTTAGCTTCTAACTGAAGTTGAATTTGGGCTAATGCCTCTAAGTTTGACCTTTGATCGGGAGTGTTGACATCGGAGTGGTGAATTGATTCGGTAGTAATCTTTTTGAGAGCATCCACGCCTTGTAGCAAAATAGTCACAGTTGCTGGTTCTAGGGCTGACAAGTCTGTGCGATCGCGAAAAATGACAAAACACTCCTCCACAGCATGAGCTGCGGCAGACACATTTTGAAACCCCAACATCGAACCAGCACCTTTGATGGAATGAGCTGCCCGAAACATTTCTTTAACTCCGGCTTGTCGCTCTTTTAAATCAGCAGTTTCCATCGCCAACAAGTGTGTCTCCATTAATTGGAGAAACTCTTGAGTTTCAGCGGTAAAAGCATCTATTAATTCGTTTAAATCATCATCATTCATATTGATTTGTTAACTGTTGACTGTTGTCGGAAGTAGGTTGGGTTGAGGTAACGAAACCCAACACATTATTTTTAAAGAGTTGGGTTTCGCTATCGCTCTACCCAACCTAC
>JAYSVM010000214.1:0-9557 GCA_043718495.1 Oscillatoriales bacterium
TCCGTTACATCTGTTGAGGAGACGGCAGTGCCGTGTCCCTACAATATCCGTTACATCTGTTGAGGAGACGGCAGTGCCGTGTCCCTACAATATCTGTTACATCTGTTACAAAATCCGTTGCCGAACTTCCACTTAACTCCGTTGGCACAAAATCCAGCGCAATTCCATCGGCGGGCGGGCATTTGTCATGGGGAAAACATCCCTACCTGTTGCCCAACTGGGAAACCAGGGTGTCGGTGGCCAAGCCCCTGATGGCAGATTGTCCCGTTCGTACTCAAACACCAATTCATCGGATATTTGGACTAAGGGCAAGCCTTCCATCGCCACAGCGAGTTCTTGAGTCGTAAATAAAGTAGACCAAGAAAGTTGGGCTACTTGTCGCACCAGGGCATCTGGTTGGTAGTCACCGACGGCTAAAAACGTGCTGAACAGCAACAGACCTCCGGGACAGAGGGAATCGCACATTTTCGCTAGAAACAGTCGAACTTCGTCGCTGTCTCGAAAGTGAGAGATGACTTCGGCGGCAACCGCTAACTGGTAGCGGGCTGGTTTCATCCGCACTAAGGGATCGAGCACATCGCCTTGAGTAACTGTCACAGGCAAGTTTTCGGCTGTTACAGCAGTTTGTAACTGTTCTGCAAAAGTTGGAGTTAGCTCGATCGCATCGACAGCATAACCCAATCTCGCCAACGGCAGGGTATTACGACCAGTACCTGCGCCCACATCCAAAATCCGTACTCGTTCTGGACTTCCCAATTTAGCAGCAGTTGCCATCAATTTTGCGTCGGGATAAGAGCCAAATAGAGGAGGTTCTCTGGTATCTACCCAACTTTTATACTGTTCTCCAACTGTTGAACTAGCAACGATCACTTTGCAGGCTAAACCAGTTTGCGGAGGCTGAACAGATTCGTATTGAACTATCAAAGTCGAAGCAGTGGAAGAGCGATAGCCTAGTTCTAATTTTGTAGCTAAAAGTTTCCTGAGTTCGTCTTTTCTATCTTCTGGTAATGGTCTATCGAGAGTGCTGAACAATTTCTCGATCGACTGTAGATAGTGATTGATCATCCCCGGTACACAGGGGAAAGCCAATTCTCCGCGAGCGGTAATTCTAGTATTTATTTTGTAGAGAATCGCTTGCTGGAGAATATCAGGATTGACTACCAGCGGTAGCTGTTCGTGCTGATTGATTGTACTTTCTGCGCCCATAAATTCCGCTTCAGGAAAAAGTCAATTAACAGTTGACGGTTAACAGTTGACAGTTAACAGTTAACAGTTAACAGTTGACAGTTAACAGTTAACTGCTAACTGCTAACTGTAATTAGTTGCTACCAGTAAAAGTCACTAAGGGGAATTTTGACTGAGCTTCAGTCATTGGCCGCCGTCTGCCTTCTTCTTGCCAGTAGTTGATAACTTCTGTGGCTTGGTTGAGGACTTCGACGCGATCGTTGTCAGCAATCCAATGTTTCGCTTCGAGTTCATTTTTGAGCTCTTCCCACGCATCCTTGCGGGGCCAGAAAAAGTAAGCTGTCAGCGGGCTAGTTCCTTTACCGACCACTTGGTCAACGGCGAGGGCAACGTTCTCTTCTAGCCAGAGAACTTTTAAGATGAACTTGGACAAGCAAACCTCCGGGGTTCCGATCGAACTTATTAAAAATTTCTACAATCGCTAAGCTTAGCACACTCTTGGCATATTTACTCAAAAATCTGTCATTTGGTCAGGTAAAATGCAGTAAGTTAACTGTGGGTTGGGAATTGATGACGGCAGACAGAGCGATTGTAGTTTTTGATATTGACGGCGTGGTGCGGGATGTGTCCGGTTCCTACCGACGGGCGCTGGCGGATGCGGTGGAGCATTTCACGGCGGGTGCTTTTCGCCCGAATTCTGTTGATATTGACTCTCTGAAATCTGAGGGAGTCTGGAACAATGACTGGGAAGCTTCCGAAGAGTTAGTGTACCGTTATTTTGAGCGCATTGGGCGATCGCGAGTGGATTGTGCGATCGACTATAACGACTTAGTAGCATTTTTCCAAAGTCGGTATCGTGGGCCCGATGACCAAAATTGGACAGGTTACATTTGTGATGAACCGCTGCTGTTAAGTCCGGCTTACCTAAAAAGTTTAACCGAAGGTGGGATAGTTTGGGGCTTTTTTAGTGGAGCAATGCGGGCTGAAGCAGCCTATGTTTTGTCAGGGAAACTTGGCTTAAATTCCCCTGTGTTGGTGGCGATGGAAGATGCACCAGGAAAACCCGATCCTACAGGACTTTTTGCGACTATTGAAAAGTTGGAAAAGCTAAATAGTTTAGCAGAAAATTTGCCTGTGATTTATGCAGGAGATACTGTTGCCGATATTTACACAATTGTCAAAGCGCGTCAACTGCAACCATCGCGGGTTTGGCTGGGAATCGGAATTTTGCCACCTCACGTTTTGGATGATGCTGGGCGGTGCGAGGCTTATACTGTGGCGCTACAAAATGCTGGTGCTGTATCTGTTTTGAGGAATGTGGAAGAGTTGACTCCTGCACTGATTGGGGAATTAATGGGAATTGGGCATTGGGCATAGGGCATAGGGCATCGGGAATTGGGCATCGGGCATAGGGAATTAGTTGCTTGTTACTTGTTATTGGTTACTTGTTATGGCAGTCCCCAAGGCACTTTGGCCATTGCTCCCCAATCGTACCCTGAGCGGAGTCGAAGGGTTCAATAACCAATAACCAATAACCCTTCGACTACGCTCAGGGAACCGCAAATAACCAATGCCCTATGCCCTATGCCCAATGCCCTATTCCCTATGCCCAATTCCCTAAATATTATTTCAAATTCAAAAATTTATCCAAAGCACTAACTACAACTGGTGGCCAACGGCGAGTATTTTTCACCCAATCAAGGTCTTTGTAACGGGAGTCAAGACCGACTGCTGCTACCCAATTACTCTCCGCTTCCCCACGCTGTCCCGCCTCCCAGAGACAAGCGCTGAGAGCAGCTCTCACGTCCGCAAATTGAGGATATCTGCGAACAATATTTTTCATATTGCGAATTGCTTCCTTGGGTTGCCCATTTTGATAAAGTGCAAGGGCATGATTAGCACGAGCAAAGGCATATTCAGGAGCTAATTCAAAGGCTTTACTATAATCAATAATTGCTTGTTTCCATTGACCTAAACCTGCTTCGGCATTGCCTCGATTGTTGTAAGCTGCTGGATCTTTTGGTTCTAATTCTAGTACATGATTATAGTCGGCAATCGCTTCTTCCCAACGTCCTAAACCTTCCAAAGCTGTGCCACGATTTAAGTAAGGATCGGGAGCATTCGGCACTAATTCCATTGCTTTTTCGTAATCAGAAATTGCTTCTTTTAGCAGGTTCTGACTAACTCTGGAATTACCACGATTACTCCAAGCGGCAGCTTGATCGGGAAATTTGTCAATGATCTGAGTCCAAAAACTTTCAGCTTTGGGAAACTTACCTTCGTTTGTTGCTTCAAAAGCTTTTTGAATGAGCTCTCCTAATTCCTGTTGGGGATCGGTAATATCTGTTGTCTCAACTTGTGCTGCGGCGGGCATGATATTTCCGAAGCAAACTAACCCGGTTACAATTAATACTGTCAAAAATCTGAAGAGCGATCGCATCATAGCTGTTGGTAGTTAAAACTTTACTTAACATATTATATTGGTAAGTCTTGGCTAGATCTAAGTATGGGTAATTTTGTGAAAAAACGCTTGCTAATTTTGGGGGGAACCGGGGATGCGACAGAACTAGCGGCGCGAGCTTCCCAAATTGCTAACCTGGATGTTGTTTCTTCGCTAGCAGGACGTACTAAACAGCCTTCTACTCCAAAAACGGGTGAGGTGCGAATTGGTGGATTTGGGGGGGCATCTGGACTGGCTGAATATTTGACCGATCGCGCGATCGACTTTTTGATTGATGCTACTCATCCGTTTGCGGCTCAGATTTCTGCCAATGCTGCAACTGCTGCGGCTGAATGTCGATTGCCCAATTTGATGCTGGTGCGTCCAGCTTGGCAGGCTGTGGAGGGCGATCGCTGGATTGAAGTCGAAAGCCATGAAGCTGCTGCAAAGGCCTTATTTGAGCGATCGCACCGTGTGTTTCTCACCATTGGTAGACAGGAATTGACGGCATTTGGGGATCTTGATGGTATCTGGTTTTTGATGCGCGCGATCGATCCTCCAGCCCTAGATGTCCTATATCCTCAAGGCAAATTGCTATTAGCAAAAGGGCCTTTTTTGTTGGAAAATGAACGGGCATTACTCATCGAACATCAAATTGATACAATTGTCAGCAAAAACAGCGGTGGTGATGCCACTTATGCGAAAATTATAGCAGCGCGGGAGTTGGGAATTCCGGTGGTGATGGTGCAGAGGCCTCCAATACCCGCTGTTTCGGTGGTTGCTGATGTCGAAGGTGCGATCGCATGGCTACTCAAACAATTAAATTAATTAGGTAAAATCATTCTAAAATAGATGACCAAAAAGTATTGGATTGTTGGATTTATTATTTTTGCCTTAATTATCAGTTGTGGCACTTTCACCTACGCTCAAAATGCACGAGATACACCATTTGAATTTGCCTTGATTGGCGACTTACCCTATAGTGCAGAACAAGAAGCAAAGTTCCCGAATTTGATTGCAGATATCAATCAATCGCCCGCAGCTTTTGTTATCCATGATGGCGACATCAAAAGTGGTGGAAGTCTCTGTGACGATGCAACTTTTGTCAGCCGCAAACAGTTATTTGATAATTTTGCAATGCCATTTATTCTGATTTATGGCGATAATGAATGGACAGATTGTCACCGTAAAGGTAATTACGATCCAATAGAAAGACTTGCTAAACTGCGGGAAGTTTTTAGTCATGGAAACCAAAGTCAGGGAAAACGAACCTTGACTCTCACTCGTCAAAGCGATAATCCACAGTTTGCTAAATACCGCGAAAATGTCCGCTGGAATTATCAGGGTATTATGTTCTTTGGGATTAATATGCCAGGAAGCAACAACAATTTTGGTCGGACTCCAGAAGGCGATTTAGAATATGCCGATCGCAATTCAGCCAACTTAGCCTGGATCAAAGAATCTTTTGCCTTAGCCTCCCGCAACAACAGCAAAGGAATCATGTTAGTCGCCCAAGCAAATCCGGGATTTGAACTCGATCGCACAGATAAAAGAATAACTGGCTATAATGATTTTATGGCAGCTTTGGAGACTGAAGCTAGTAAGTTTAAAGGACAAGTCGTATTCGTCCATGGCGATACTCACTATTTCCGCATCGATAAACCTTTACCCCGTTTCACCGACGAAACTCAACTCCCCAGAATGAAAAACTTTACCAGAGTTGAAACTTTTGGTTCTCCAAATGTAGATTGGTTACGAGCTTTTTACGACCCCCAAAATCCCAATGTGTTTGAATTTAGACAACAGATTGTCTCGCAAAATTAGGCTTTTTTTCAGTATTCTTTATCAGGATTTTTGGTAATACAATCTTGTTCTGATACTTGAAAATGTTATAGTGAAAATAGGTAGCACGGAGGAACTGATGTGGGAACAGGTTTTTGGCTGGTTGAAAATGAATCAGTAAGAAGGAAGAAGGCCCTTCGACTACGCTCAGGGAACGCTTCAGGAAGAAGGAAGAAGGAAGAAGTAGGTTATTGGTGTGGGGCGGGTTTATATATATTGTTTTCACTCATTTTATATTTTTCGTAAAACCCGCCCTACAAAATTTGCTATTTCCGCCAGGTATCAAATTGATCTTCCGAACAACCATTAATGTATTGATTGTTCACCCAACCCTCAAGGATTGTAAAAGTCTCATTGGGAACAGTTCCCTGAGTTCTGGCGGCAATCTTGACCCATTTTCCTTGTCTGCTTACTGCCCTAACTCCGTCTCCTCTTTTTAGTTTAGCAACAACCGGGTGCTGATTACCGGGACCTTTGCGAATGTTAACAGTACCACTTTTGACATTAATAAATGAGCATACAGTTTGTTTCTTTAATGCTTCTGCTTTTTCTGGTGTAATAGTTTGCTCTTTCCCGAAAACTGGAAAACTATAAAGTGAGAAACTAAAACTTGCAATAGCGGCTGCAATAAAGAAGGCTTTTGATTGACTAAAACTCAGCATCTAGATTAATCTCCTTGGGTTAAAAGAACTATGATTGAACGGAAGCAAACCATTCCGTAATACCTTGCGCTATCGCCTCTGCTAACTTTTTTTGTTCTGTTGGATTCACAATCCATTCAAATTCATCAGGATTAATCATAAATCCTAATTCCATTAAGACGGATGGAGTAACCGCAGGACGAGTCATCGCTAGATTGTTCCAGAATACACCATAAGATGGACGATTTAATTTGGCAACTAAATACTTTTGCAAAAATATTGCCAAACTGTGGGATTGTGGGTTAAACCAAAAAGCGCCGACACCTTTAGTATTAATTGCATCGCCGTTATCTGGTAAAGCATTGTAGTGGATGGAAATTGCGATCGCAGGTTCTTCTTTTTGAATCATTTTCACCCGTGGCAATAAATCCAAATCGACATCTTCAACCCGCGTCATTACCACATTCGCGCCTCGATTCACCAACTCCGATCGCACTAATTTCGACATAATTAAAGCCACTGTTTTTTCGCGGTATCCAGTCGGCCCTACACCGCCTGAATCCTGCGGCCCGCCGTGTCCCGGATCTAAAAGTATTTTAATTCCTGACAGCGGCTTTTCTGGTGAAACAGGTATCTTGCCTGCTTGAACAGGAGGATGTTTTAAAGACAGCACTAAGGTTGTGCCATCGTATCTCAATTTGTAGCCCCACTGTTGAACTGATTTGAGATTAAAAGTATATTGTACTTGCAATGGCGATATTTGTTGCCATGTCAAACGCGAAATTACGGGGTCATCATCAAGGCGAATAATGTCAGTTTGAGCAGTGGTATTGTATAGTGTTAAAGTGAAAGTGCGTTCTCCTTCCTGCACGGTGACAGGGACGGGAATTTCTAGGGGAAATAAGACTTCTGTCCAGCCGGGAACTTGACGTGATCGCGCGCTGCGAATAATCGATCGCACTGGGACTGCATCCTTGACAATTCGCACTTCTGATGCTTTCATCCAAGCACCGTAATCTAGTCGAACCCATTCTCCTTCGCGCCCGGTAATGGTTGCCCTCGTTCCCTTGGGTAGCGGTGTCATCCGAGAAAAGTCTGTGCTCGCGCCGGTTCTGGCTACACCTGGTTCGACTGTGACTTCTGCTATTTCTAATTCAGCAGGAGATAGAATCGAAATTTTGCCAGTACCAGTTTGACTGACTGTTTGATTATTCATGGTTAGTTCAAAAATAGGCACTCCCAAATCTACTTTTTTGCCATTTGTTGGCTGAGAGTTAGACTCATTTTCCCCCGTTGGTAAGGTGGGGTTGGAGGGAGTTTTAGCGCAGCCTTGATATTGTTCGCCACCACCGTTTTTGATGGGGGAGTTTTCGCCTAATAATACAGATTTATTGTCTGGTAATTCAACTTGCGATCGCGCTTTTAAAGGAATAGTGACATCTGCCAATTTTACCACAACCTGAGCATTCCTAGGTGCGATCGCCCCAAAGCAAATATATTCCCCCGGTAAACTCGCCACATCGACTTTCGGCGTTAGAGAATCCTTCGCAAAAGCCAAGCCTACAGGGACTTGCGGCTGATTTGGCTGGCGCGTCACCTTGATTTTGACTTGTTGATTTTGGTAACGCAATGTAAAGACATTTTCTCCGAGTTGCAGCGGAAAGGTGGGCGCAAAATGACCTGCTGTGGTGCGGGAGATGAGGTTGCCATTTACCGATACTTGTCCGGCTGGTGGCGCTGTGCCGATCAAAAAGATGCGATCGACTGTAGTTTGGTGGTTAGCAGGAGGATAAGCTACAAACAAAGGTTGAGCGGCAACTGCTACAGAGGCGATCGCCAAAATCATCCCAAACACAACTAATCCTAAAAATTTTTTCATTAGTTTTATTAAGGTACATTCAATATCCCCGTAGGGAGACGGCATTGCTGTCTCCCTACAAAAGCTAAGTACCTCACATATCTGAAAAGATCCGGGTGAGGTAGTTAACCAGCAGAATCTAAATATCTAGGGACACTAAACAACAGTGTACCGGGAAATATGACTTTCTACATAAATCTACTAGCCCGAACTCAAGGAGTTATTATGAAATTACAATTTGTCGCACCTTTATTATTATCCGCTTTAGCTTTGACCGCTAATCCTGCATTTGCAGGCCAAGGGCAAACTCGCCTCATCAGCAACTCTTTGAGAGACACAACAACAACATTTCAGTGTGTTACTTCTGGTCGGACTTTTGTGACAATTGCCCGACGGGGAAATGTCACTACAGATCCCATAATTCTTTGGAAATCTACCGAGTTCGGTCGCGAATTCACACCTTGGCAGCGCTGTCAAATTGTTTCCAACAGATTGACCAAAGCTGTTGCAGATAATGGCGGACGTTTGACAAACTTACAGTTAACAACAGGTACGATAAATAACCTACCAGTTGTTTGTTTTGTAAATGGAAGAGGGCGCTGCAATTCTCAAAATATCTTGTTCACGCTGGATGGTCGAAATGCAAAAAATCCCGGTCAAGTTTTAACCAGATTAATTAATTTTGCCCAAGATGGTGGTGGGCCTGCCACGGTTTTGAGAACAAGGGCGGGAGAACAATCGTCTGCACAACAGTTTGTGCCTTTTGGAGATTTGGTCGATCGCTCTTTTCATTCTACCCAGAATCAACCATCGGTTCCTGTAGAGAAACCAGAGAGCGATCGGGGGATCTAATCTTTATATCAAATCCGGTAGCATCGGAATTATTAATATTACTCACAGCCAGGACACCGCGAGTGCCTTAGTCCCTACCATGATTAATTGTAGGGACTAAGGCACTCGCGGTGTCCTCTATATCATTCTGGTACTTGAGCTCTAAGGACGATCGCCTTTTGTTGAGCTTCTGCTTCCAAAATTGTGGATTTTTGCTGTAAGATCACGTCGTTGGGATTATTATAGTGTTTCTAACTGGAGTTTCTTGGTCAACCTCGACACCGAGGAAGCTATATCTTCAAGAATGTTTTTACACAAACTACCCATATGATCAACACTTTCTCCGAATCCATTTACTGCCACAATCCTACCTGTCCCGAACCCCGCAACACATTTGGGCGACAGCATTGTGCAGCTTGTGAAACCCCTCTCATTTATCGACATTTGTGGGCGGTGGGCCGTGATGTCGAGGAAGTGCCCCAGGGTAAAGTGATAGGCGATCGCTATTTGGCGATCGCACCCCAAATCTGGCTCGATAGCCGTCCAGATTTGCTTCCTAGCGTCCCCGAAGAACTCCCACTTGCGATCGCACCTTACCTCCACTTATATCCCCAACGGCTGCATACACCTGAAGTCTACGGCTTTTTTCAACTAGCAGAAGCAGCCCAAACTTTCGATGTCATCTTGCTAGAAAATGTACCCATCACTAATTTTGGTCGCCTATATCCTTCAATCTTAGAAGCTTGGTCAAAAACCAGCG
>JAYSVM010000215.1:0-70968 GCA_043718495.1 Oscillatoriales bacterium
AGATTCCCGAACCTGTGCAACCGATAGCTGGGGCGATCGAGCAAAAATTAGAAGTTACAGAAAATATAGAAATTGCCGAACCTGCAACAGAGGTTGTAGAGACCGCTGCGATCGCCTTTGAGGGTGAACCAGCCGAAGCTTTGCCGTTTTGGGCCAGAGCTCAGGCCGATCGGCTGGAGCGCATCGAACGCCTCAAAGAAACGGCAATTGAAGAACCAGACGTAATTGCAGCCGCCGCCGAAAGAGCAGCAATTATCGAAGAAATTCCCGGTTTCGCCTTTGACGAAGGCTTCCTGTGGTCATCAGAAATCTTAGCCAGTCAAGGCCGCCGCCCAGATCAAGTATCCGTCGAAGAAATCACTTGGTTACAAAAGCTGCGAAAAGGGTTAGAAAGAACCCGTCGTAGTTTAATTAATCGACTTAAGGCGATCGTTGGTCAAGGCCCGCTCAATCAAGATGCAGTGGCAGAAATTGAGACTTTACTGTTGCAAGCCGATGTGGGAGTCGCAGCCACCGACATCATTATTAGTCGTCTCCAAGCCAGACTCAGAGAAGAAGTCCTACCGCCAGAAGAGGCCTTAGCCTACCTCAAAACCATTCTGCGCGACATTCTCGATGCACCTTGTTCCGAAAGTGCGATCGGCAATCCCGCCTATAGCCTGACTTTTGCCCCAGAAAAAGACACCTTTAATATCTGGTTGATTGTAGGAGTTAATGGTGCAGGAAAAACAACGACGATCGGCAAACTAGCCCACATAGCCCAAAAATCAGGCTACAAAACTCTAATTGGTGCAGCAGACACTTTCCGTGCCGCCGCCGTCGAACAAGTCAAAGTTTGGGGTGCTCGTAGCGGTGTCGAAATTATTGCCAATCCAGGAAAAAATACCGATCCGGCTGCTGTGGTGTTTGATGCGATCACTGCGGCCCAAGCCAGAGGTACAGAACTCCTGATTGTAGACACCGCAGGCCGTCTGCAAAACAAAAAAAACCTGATGGATGAACTAAGCAAAATCCGTCGCATTATAGACAAAAAAGCCCCTGGTGCTACCGTAGAATCTCTACTGGTTTTGGATGCAACACTGGGTCAAAATGGTTTGCGACAGGCCGAAGTTTTCGCAGAGGCTGCAAAATTAAGTGGAGTAGTCTTGACAAAACTTGATGGATCTGCTAAAGGTGGTGTTGCTCTAGCAGTGGTGCAGCAATTAGGGCTACCGATCCGCTTTATTGGAGTCGGTGAAAGCATCGAAGACCTACGCCCGTTTTCTAGTTATGAGTTTGTTGAAGCTCTGCTCGATTTTAGATTCTAGATTTTTGATTGAGAGGAACTTTGTTAAGTGCAAAACCAATAATCTAGAAACAACGTCGGGTTTCAATCAATCTCCTATTTAAGCCCTGAATCTTTCCTCCTCAATTTAAAATCAAAAATCATAAATCAAAAATGACTGCTGTGCCTTTGCCTCGCCCCTCACCTCAACCTGCCGACCGCCCTTCTGGTCGCAATTCTATCGACGTGACGCCAGTCTTCGCGCTCAAAGAACTGGTGGCGCGCTTGCACCGATACCAGCACAATGTTCAAGATATGTTGAGTTCCCTGGGATTTGCCCTGCGGACTTTTAATAATCTCAATCAATTCTTGGAGTTGGTTCCTTTAGTTGCAACTCGCATTACCGATGCTGAAGGGGGAGCTTTGGTGCTGTTCAAGCCTAATGGTCAAGTCAGATTCCAGCAGTTACACTGTCAAGCAGGACAGCAGTGTCAAGATATGCGAAAAGCACTGGAAATTGCCACGAAGCAAGTGACAACTGGTGTGGGAACTGGGGCAGATTTTATGTCGGGAAACTCCGGGCAAACTTCTAATCTTGATATTCAAGTTAGTCGCTTTTTGGGCCCGGATGTTCACTTGTTTGGTGCGCCCATTTTACTGAATAATTTGGAACGGGGACGGCTTTATGTTTTTAGCAGTGATCCGCAGTATTTGTTCACGCCTGGGAGACAGAAGTTAGTCCGGTTGGTGGCGGATCAAACCGCAGTTGCGATCGCCAAAGATGAACTAAATGCTAAATTAGCAGAAAAAGAGCGCCTAGACAGAGAGTTAGAAATTGGTGCTGAAATTCAAGTGCGACTGCTACCCCGCAGTTGCCCGAAAATTCCAGGTCTTGATGTGGCAGCCCGCTGTCAACCAGCTAGCAGAGTTGGTGGAGATTATTATGATTTTATTCCCGCCGACTATGACCCCATAGGTAAGGAAGATGAGGGAGAACACCCCCCATCCCTGATCAAAAATCTCAAGTCGAAAATTGACAAGGGTCGCTGGAGCATTGTGATCGGCGATGTGATGGGCAAAGGTGTCCCTGCCGGTCTGTTGATGACGATGACACGGGGTATGCTGCGGGCAGAGGTTTTGAACCGTCATTCGCCTGCGAGGATTCTGCAACATTTAAACCGGGTAATGCACGCGGATTTGGAAAATTCCCACCGTTTTGTGACTCTGTTTTATTCGGAGTATGACCCAAAAACTCGGATTCTTTCTTACAGTAATGCTGCTCACCACCCGCCTTTGCTTTGGCAAGCCGCAACTAATTCTATTGAGCGGTTGGATACTCTTGAAGGGATGCTAATTGGCTTGGATGCTGATTCGCGCTACCAAGAGGCACAGGTACAATTGCAGCCGGGAGATACTATCATCTATTATACCGATGGTTTTACAGATGCTGCGAATCAAGTAGGCGAACGTTTTGATGAGGACAGTTTGACGGAGGCTTTTCAGTGGGCTTGTCATAATTATCAGAAGTCTGAAGAGATTTTGAACTATTTGTTCGATCTAGTTCACCAGTTTATCGGGTTCGGCAACCAGAATGGAGATGACATGACACTGGTTGTGTTGAGGGTAACACCTGCTACAGAAAATCACCATGATAGTTAATTTGATGATTGAAACAACGGTTGGATTTATTAGCTCGTTTAATTTAAACGATGCTGTTAATTTGTTAGTTTTGAAGTCTCATTTAGGTTTGACACCAATTTTGGGTCAGAGTTATGAGATTATTACTAATTTTCAGAAAGCTTGGAACCATTTTGTGTCTAGTGGTCAAATAGCAGCTTTTGGTATAGGGATATTTGTGGGGTGGTTTTTTAAGGGAACATTCCGTTAGTGGACCAACCTCAAAGTATTTGTAGGGGTAGTGCCCCGTGCCTACCCTCCCTGTCCACAATTTTGTATTTGTTTCAGGGATTGGGGCAACCACGGGGGGATTGCCCCTACAAAGAATGAAACAGCCCTGCCCTTGGGGGGCGTGAGGGTTTACTTCTTCCTTCTTCTTTCTTCCTTCTTCCTTCACATCAAAATTAACACCATGACAGCACAAGGCACAACCACTGTTGAAAAAAATTTACAAAAAGTTTTGGAAAAATTGGAATCTGCACGAAAAATGCAGGATGACTGGATGGAAAACGGAATAAATTTTGTTGATTTGTATGTGGATAATGCTGGTAGCGATTGGTTGGAACAGTGGGGCAAAGCTGAAGCAGATTTAGAAGTTGATAAAGTTAGAGATGTCAGCGTTGAGAGTGTGAAAATAGCGATCGACTTTCCCGACTTCCAGAAAACTCATTTGCTGGAAATAGCATTGAATCATCGTTCTCATGCTGATGATTTTTCCGATCGCCTTTCAGAGTCACAAACTTGGCAAGATATCAAGTATCAACGCCAAGCCCTGCTGGGTGCTGCAATTTTCGGTGCTGTTTTGACTGACTATCTTTACCTCAATTATCCCAATTTGAATCGAAATGACATCTCAACAATAAAAGCCCGTTTAACAGACAATAAACAACTTTCAGAATTTGCACTTGATTTGAATTTAAATGAACTCAAATTGTGTGGCACTAATGGAAAAAAGATGGATAAGAAAGAGTATCATAAATTTTTGTCTGATACTTTTTATGCGGTGTTTGGCGCGATTTACTTGGAGTGCGATCGGGATTTTGAGCGCGCGGGTACATGGCTGATTCGGCGGTTTGTTCAAAGAGCAGTTAGTGCCCATGTTTATCTAATTGATGTGACCCAAAAATTGCCCAAAAGTGCTGTTAAACGGCGGGTAATATTGGGTGGGGATGTTTTAGATGCGATCGCGATCGACTATCTCTACAACCGCTTTCCCGAACGCAGTGCCGCCCAGCTAACTCATTGGAAAAGTATTTTAGTGAGTAAAGATATTTTTCCGAAAGAATTCAAGGCAAAATTAGGTAGTCAGTATCTAGAATTGGGGAGAAATTTCTCGCGCACTCGCGACTGGCTGGTGGATAATTTTATCAAAACAGCAGTTGACGAATTGGTGGAGGAAACAGGAAATCGGTTAAACTAAAACTAGGAAGCCAATAAATTTGGAGAAAAAGCAATGGTGACACAACTGCAATCTCCCGAAAAATCAAAAATTATCTACCCCGACGATAACGGTGAACCAATGTCAAACAATACCGAACAGTTTCGATTAATCGTTGAGATTAAAGAAAACTTAGAATTGGTGTTTGCAAATGATCCGAATGTTTTCATAGCAGGTGACTTGCTATGGTATCCGGTAGAAGGAAATAATAAAATTTGTCAAGCGCCAGATATAATGGTAGTTTTTGGTGTCCCAAAAGGATACCGAGGTTCTTATCAGCAGTGGTTTGAAAATAGCGTTGCGCCACAAGTGGCATTTGAAATTTGGTCAGAAGATTCGATCGGTTTATTGACAAAAAGATTTCAATTTTGTGATCGCTATGGTGTGGAAGAATACTATTTTTACAATCCACAAACCTTGGAACTGGGAGGATGGTTGCGAATAGAGGGAGAATTTGAGCCGATCGAACAAATGAATGGTTGGGTAAGTCCAAGACTGGGAGTCCGGTTTCAAATATCGGAAACAGAATTCCAAATGTTCGGGCCAACTGGAGAAGCGTTTTTGAGTTTTGGGGAACTAGATCAACTGCGACAAGAAGCCCAGGCGCGGGCCACACAAGCAGAAATGATGCTAGAACAAGAACGATCGCGATCGCAAGCTTTAGAATCGAAACTCCGAGAAATGGGCATCAATCCGAATGAATTGTGAGCAGAACGGCAAAATTGAACTATGGTAGAACAGGAATCTTGCGTGTTCAAAGTTTTTAAGGGCAGGCAGGATGCCAACCCCACAATCAAAAAATTGAAGTATTGTAGAACAGGCATCTTGCCTGTGAATCGACTGAATAAATGCGGCAAATTCAAAATCTAAAATCGGTATAACAGAATTCTATGCAGTTGCAACGCCAATTTAGCGGACAACTGATCGCGATCGACACTAACACAGCGATCGCCAGTGGGGGTGAAGGTCGCATCTACCCGATCGCCCAAGACTCGTCCCTAGTAGCAAAAATCTACCACAGACCGACTGACGAAGACGGCGACAAACTGACAGTCATGTTCAGTATGCCACCAGATGCGCCGATCGCGGCACCGGGACACGCTTCTATTGCTTGGCCGATGGATTTGCTGCATACTGTCGGCGGGCGAGAAAAAATCGTCGGTTTTGTGATGCCGCGCGTCACCAAGGTTTTGCCGATTCACACTTTTTATACCCCGAAAACCCGTCGCGAACAAAAACCGCTATTTAACTATTTATACCTCCATCGCACCGCCCGAAATCTGGCATCCGCCGTCAACGCCCTCCATGTGCGCGGTTACGTGATTGGCGATGTGAATGAGTCAAATATCCTCGTCACCGACACAGCTTTAATCACCCTGGTAGATACGGACTCCTTTCAAGTACGCGATCCGTATACAGGTTACGTTTATCGGTGTCCCGTGGGGAAGCCAGAGTTTACGCCACCGGAATTGCAGGGACAAACTTTTCGGGATATCGACAGAGCCCCGGAACATGATTTGTTCGGCTTGGCGGTACTAATTTTTCAGTTGCTGATGGAAGGTACGCACCCATTTTCGGGAGTTTATCTGGGTAGTGATGAACCGCCGCCAATGGAAGCGAGAATTCGATCGGGCCATTTCCCCTCTGGTACTAAGCGGATTCCCTATCGCCCGATGCCCGCCGCGCCACCTTGGGAAATGCTGCATCCCCGACTGCGACAGATGTTTATCCGTTGTTTTGAGGATGGACACCATAGTCCGTCGGCGCGCCCGGATGCGAAAACTTGGGCAAGTGCGATTCGGGAAGCGGAAGATTCGTTAGTTACTTGCGGTAAAAATAATCAGCATAAATACGGTAATCATCTGAGTCGCTGTCCTTGGTGCGATCGGGCAAAACTCCTGAAAGGTCGCGATCCATTTCCTTCACGGGAAGCAGTCCGCAACGGATTGCACTTGCAGCCCGCGAAAACCAAGCGTAAAAAGCCTCAACCAGTACCTGTTGTACGGGAGACGGCTGTGCGGAGGCAACCGCAGTCTACGGGCTTGCCACGGCAACTTGGTCAATATCAGCCGTCGCTGTTGCCGATGCCGATGTCTTCTCGGACTCCGGTTCCGACAGTACCTTTGGGCAAGTTTGAGCAGATATTTCACGATGCAGCTTGGGGTGGTGTTTGGGGCGGTTTGTGTTTGGCGGCGACGGCGGGGATTTTTTCGGCGATCGCAGAGGGTGGTGGGGCGATTTTCGGGGCGATTTTTGTGGGTTCGATTTGGGGGGCTTTTTTTGGGATGATCTGGGGGATTTTGGCGGTGCCTCCAAATCAAGTTTTGCGGAAGTGGGTGGGAATTTTGGTTGGGACTTTGTGGGGGGCTTTTGTGTTGGCGGCGATCGGGGGTGTGGTGTTTGGGGCGATTAGTGAGAATCGGGCGATCGGGCAGGTGATTGCGTCTGGGGTAGCGGTGGGTATTGTTTGGGGCTTGGTTTGGACGAGTTTTCGGCCTCCTCTGCTAGTGCCGATGGGGAGGGTTTGGGGCAGGCGGGGAGCATTTTTGGGGGCTGTCTGGGGGGCGTTTTTGGGGACTTTGGCTGGTGTTTGTTTGGGTTCGGGGTTGGTGGTTTGGCAGCAATATAACGGGATGATGACTCCGGGGAGTCAGTTTGCGAATTTGTTGTTGTTGGTGGCGATTGTGGCTGCGGGGGTGGGTTCTCTGGGTGGTACGGTTTCTGGGATTTTCTTGGGTTTTTGTGGGTTTGCGCCGAAGTTGCCGGTGTCGTTTCAGCCTTCGGGGGTGAGTGGGGGGACTTTGGGGGGGATTTGGGGAAGTTTCTTGGGTGCGATCGGGGGTGCTGTGTTGGGTGCGGGTTTGTCGGTGGTGTTTCCGGCGATCAGTGTTGGGGTGGTGGGGGAGTTGGCGCTGGTGGCGGGTGCGATCGTGGGTGCGGGTTTGGGGGCGATTTGGGGGGTGGTTTCGGGTATTGTGTGGGGGGCTTTGGGGAAATGGTAAATCAGTCCTGGACGCACAGACAAGGCAATTCTGTCATTGCGAGAGAAGCGAAGCAATCTCAAAAGTTGCCATTGCTTTATTCTCTCCAAAAAGCGCCCATTCTGTCATTGCGAGAGAAGCGAAGCAATCTCAAAGCCTTGTCAAACCGTTATAATGCGTAAGTCCTTTGAATCTTTTTTGGTGAAAATCCGTGAATGGGTAGGTGTTAAAATGGAGGTGTTAGATTTTGAGGCTATAGTATATGTGGTGCAAGGGTTTGAGGCACTTCGTCTGAAAAAACGATTCACGGAAAAGCTGAAATGTATGTGTGACAACGGTTTGGAGGTGGGATGAATTTTTGGGGATTGACAAGTGGAAGGCTGAAATGGTACTTTTGTTTTAGGTTCACGGAACTGAACGTTGAAAACCAAATAGCGCAAGGGGTCTGGAGCGGGCGGCCGCAATTACACTAAATCCCTATCAGGGATTGAAACATTTTTTTCCGAGTGAATTGAAAATGCAAAAAGTAGCGCCGCAATTACACTAAATCCCTATCAGGGATTGAAACAAAAAACAGTAACTTTTCTGTGACAAATCAACTTGGGCCGCAATTACACTAAATCCCTATCAGGGATTGAAACAACCTATCCCAAGCTTCAGTCATTTCACCAAGAGCCGCAATTACACTAAATCCCTATCAGGGATTGAAACGAGCGATATAGGAGCAGCAAAAGAAAAAGCAGGAAATGCCGCAATTACACTAAATCCCTATCAGGGATTGAAACACTTAGCCCTGCTTTTTCTGGGCTTCCTTTTGAGCCGCAATTACACTAAATCCCTATCAGGGATTGAAACCAATGCCACGTTTCCGACACTGATTAAATCTTGAGCCGCAATTACACTAAATCCCTATCAGGGATTGAAACTTGTGTGGGTTTTCGAGGCGGATTCGGGTAGATGGCCGCAATTACACTAAATCCCTATCAGGGATTGAAACGATTGCTATCAAAAAGATTGGGGGTGCCGATGGCAATTTTGGCCGCAATTACACTAAATCCCTATCAGGGATTGAAACTCTAAGCAGAGGGCTAGATTATTTAAAGGGTTTGCTGGTAAGCCGCAATTACACTAAATCCCTATCAGGGATTGAAACACTCGGAAAAAAATGACACAACTTAATCTTCTTGCCGCAATTACACTAAATCCCTATCAGGGATTGAAACCAGTGCACATAAAACAGAGACACCCTTACGGCGCGCCGCAATTACACTAAATCCCTATCAGGGATTGAAACCAGGGGGAATGCTCAACTGCCACAGGGTCAATCTCAAAAGCCGCAATTACACTAAATCCCTATCAGGGATTGAAACACTTTGCCGAATTTCTGGCACTGTGCCGACACTATGCCGCAATTACACTAAATCCCTATCAGGGATTGAAACGGCTGTTGTCTACGGCAGAAGTTCGATCGCTCAGCCGCAATTACACTAAATCCCTATCAGGGATTGAAACTTTTCGGAGCAACCGGCAGAAGCGGCACCTAGCCCCGCCGCAATTACACTAAATCCCTATCAGGGATTGAAACATAGAATCGATACGAAGTTGGCAATCTTCAGTCATTTTGGCCGCAATTACACTAAATCCCTATCAGGGATTGAAACCTAAGAAGAAAGCTGCTTATACAAACCTAAAAAGCCGCAATTACACTAAATCCCTATCAGGGATTGAAACCTTGAAGAGGTGCGGGACATATTCCCTATCATTTGCCGCAATTACACTAAATCCCTATCAGGGATTGAAACGCTCTATGCCACATCCAAAGAAAAAGACTTATCGCCGCAATTACACTAAATCCCTATCAGGGATTGAAACCTGCTATCGCCTAAGCCAACTTCACTCCCACTAACGCCGCAATTACACTAAATCCCTATCAGGGATTGAAACTCTGAACCCTGACGATAACAACTACAACACCATGAGGCCGCAATTACACTAAATCCCTATCAGGGATTGAAACCTTTGGGGTGGGACAGATGCCGATAGAGTTAGTCTCTACCGCCGCAATTACACTAAATCCCTATCAGGGATTGAAACGACATTAAATATTAGCGCAGCAGCAGCACTATCGCCGCAATTACACTAAATCCCTATCAGGGATTGAAACAATCTGCCCGGTGCGGAGAGCTTGGCGATGGTAGGAGTAAGGCCGCAATTACACTAAATCCCTATCAGGGATTGAAACACCAGGGCTACCCCGCCTAGCTTGACACCTCCTATTGCCGCAATTACACTAAATCCCTATCAGGGATTGAAACCTATCATCAATTCACAAGCCAAAACGAGCACCGCCCAAGCCGCAATTACACTAAATCCCTATCAGGGATTGAAACGGATTGTGGACTACAATAAAAATATTAAATTTAAAAGGCCGCAATTACACTAAATCCCTATCAGGGATTGAAACGGTTAATCCTCAAAAAGCAAAAAGTCGGGAGTGAGACGCCGCAATTACACTAAATCCCTATCAGGGATTGAAACCATCATCTACCAGCTATGGAGGTTTCAAATCAAATCAAGCCGCAATTACACTAAATCCCTATCAGGGATTGAAACCCAAAGCCACCCCCCCTAGCTTGACCCCTCCCGCCGCAATTACACTAAATCCCTATCAGGGATTGAAACGCGGAAAGAACGATCGCAAGTCCGCATACTTTCGCCGCAATTACACTAAATCCCTATCAGGGATTGAAACACACTAGCGGGAGTGACTTGTATCACTCCCTAACAAGCCGCAATTACACTAAATCCCTATCAGGGATTGAAACGAACAAAGTGGACGAGTAACTATTTCTGTTCCATCGCACATGCCGCAATTACACTAAATCCCTATCAGGGATTGAAACAAAAATACGATCGCAAATATCATCCTCTAGCCAGCCGCAATTACACTAAATCCCTATCAGGGATTGAAACGTTCCAGCGACTCTAATCCTCTGTCCTGAAGAATGGCCGCAATTACACTAAATCCCTATCAGGGATTGAAACTCCCCATAGAAGCTCTGGCTGCAACTATGATTAAATCCTTCGCCGCAATTACACTAAATCCCTATCAGGGATTGAAACGCAGGACTCCTCAATTGCCCCTACTCTCCCGGCGACAAATCAGGCCGCAATTACACTAAATCCCTATCAGGGATTGAAACCGATGACTTCGTATACACTCCTGCCGAACTACGGCCGCAATTACACTAAATCCCTATCAGGGATTGAAACCCAGTGTATTAATTCATTCATTCATTCATTCAGGGGGCCGCAATTACACTAAATCCCTATCAGGGATTGAAACATAAGCGGTTAAATCTTCGCGGATCAACCGAATGCGCCGCAATTACACTAAATCCCTATCAGGGATTGAAACTCATTGCCACAGCCAATCTTTATCCAATCATAAGCCGCAATTACACTAAATCCCTATCAGGGATTGAAACATATTGGTCAAGCAAGTGCGGGTTGTTTGGTTGGGCCGCAATTACACTAAATCCCTATCAGGGATTGAAACCAGCCTGATCGGTTGATTGACAACGATGTCGGAGCGCCGCAATTACACTAAATCCCTATCAGGGATTGAAACCACCTATTTACGACTATAGACTCAGAAAGTTGAGCCGCAATTACACTAAATCCCTATCAGGGATTGAAACAATGCACAAAATTCGACTGCCCAAATTTAGCTCAATTTGCCGCAATTACACTAAATCCCTATCAGGGATTGAAACTTGAAGACGAGCAACACATTGCTTACTGGAATTACGAGCCGCAATTACACTAAAGCCCTATCAGGGATTGAAACCAGTTACTTGCAAGCTAATTTTATGCAGTTTGGTTTTAGCCGCAATTACACTAAATCCCTATCAGGGATTGAAACTATTCATATAAAATACTTCACCTTTTTTGCTATTACTATGCCGCAATTACACTAAATCCCTATCAGGGATTGAAACGGTTCAAGAAGTAATCCACGCAGCCGACCAAATTTAGAGCCGCAATTACACTAAATCCCTATCAGGGATTGAAACTTAGTAGGTCGCACAGGTTCGATCGAAATTCAAGCCGCAATTACACTAAATCCCTATCAGGGATTGAAACCAACAGCGGCTGCTGATATCGCGCAATGAGTGCCGCAATTACACTAAATCCCTATCAGGGATTGAAACCGGGCTGCAAGGGAGGCGGCTAATCCAAAAAAGTGCCGCAATTACACTAAATCCCTATCAGGGATTGAAACTTGAAATAACGTACTGATGCCGGAACTTTGGCACTGGGCCGCAATTACACTAAATCCCTATCAGGGATTGAAACCAATATATGGCTCGATCGCGACGAGGGGGAACGCCGCAATTACACTAAATCCCTATCAGGGATTGAAACTTGAAGGAATGCCGCGTGATTCTGTTATTGCCGTATCGCCGCAATTACACTAAATCCCTATCAGGGATTGAAACCTGTTTCGGTTTAAGGTTGAAAATCCATTCCAGCCGCTCAACGCCGCAATTACACTAAATCCCTATCAGGGATTGAAACGCTGTCCCAACCTGGATCCCAAGATACTTACGGCCATTCGAGCCGCAATTACACTAAATCCCTATCAGGGATTGAAACCTGAAGCCAATACAAGACCTGCTCTACCTTGAGCCGCAATTACACTAAATCCCTATCAGGGATTGAAACATCCTACCCGATGC
This sequence comes from Oscillatoriales bacterium, assembly GCA_043718495.1. GTDB lineage: Bacteria > Cyanobacteriota > Cyanobacteriia > Cyanobacteriales > Microcoleaceae > Microcoleus. The sequence continues at coordinate 12,103 of JAYSVM010000215.1, forward strand.
CAGATAGCCGATGAGGCATGCCGCAATTACACTAAATCCCTATCAGGGATTGAAACTGAGTTTTTTTTGGGTTGTGATTACTATTAGTGATTTGGCCGCAATTACACTAAATCCCTATCAGGGATTGAAACCCCTATCTTTTAAAGGAATTTCATCAATTAGCTTTGCCGCAATTACACTAAATCCCTATCAGGGATTGAAACAAAGAGAAGCGGTTGCTTCGCGTTTATATGTTTGAGCCGCAATTACACTAAATCCCTATCAGGGATTGAAACAGCCCTTGCCCTGACTGAATTTGAGCCGTTTTGCCTGAGCCGCAATTACACTAAATCCCTATCAGGGATTGAAACAAAGGAGAGCTGGTGGGAGAATTTGTACCTTACTTACGCCGCAATTACACTAAATCCCTATCAGGGATTGAAACCTGTGGAATGTCTGTGAAAAATTGCCTTAAACCAGTTCTAGCCGCAATTACACTAAATCCCTATCAGGGATTGAAACAGAGCGTAGGTAAGTCCAAGAGCCCGTATCCATGAGAGCCGCAATTACACTAAATCCCTATCAGGGATTGAAACTTACCGATTAACTCTGTTTCAGCAAGGGTTGAGCCGCAATTACACTAAATCCCTATCAGGGATTGAAACCATATCTAAGATGGCAATAATATTATTGCTATCCGCCAGCCGCAATTACACTAAATCCCTATCAGGGATTGAAACGCTACTTGGCGTAGCGTTAATTCATAGCGATTGCCGCAATTACACTAAATCCCTATCAGGGATTGAAACTTCCTGTAGGTTGATTGCGTGAATTAGTTGAGACTGAGCCGCAATTACACTAAATCCCTATCAGGGATTGAAACCCAGTCACCTTGAGTTCTGGAGCCGGTGGCCTTATTTCGAGCCGCAATTACACTAAATCCCTATCAGGGATTGAAACCCAAATGCCCCCGCCAGCAGACAAAAATCCCAGCCGCAATTACACTAAATCCCTATCAGGGATTGAAACAAAGGTCAGCGTCCTCGCTTTTGGTCTAAGAAAGATTACGCCGCAATTACACTAAATCCCTATCAGGGATTGAAACCCAAATAAATGGTATCAAATTGTGATACAAAACCCTGAGCCGCAATTACACTAAATCCCTATCAGGGATTGAAACGTTTTAGCAAGCCGATCGCCGACCAGGGCGATAGTATCAAGCCGCAATTACACTAAATCCCTATCAGGGATTGAAACAGCAGAGGCTCCGTGGCCAGAAGTAAACGCTTTGAGCCGCAATTACACTAAATCCCTATCAGGGATTGAAACTGAAGGTAGACTCCAGCAGGCGGAAGCTCGACACGCCGCAATTACACTAAATCCCTATCAGGGATTGAAACTTTCACGGGCTATTTCAAAACAATGACTAAAAATTAGATACATAAACTAAAAAGCTGCCAACCCAACAGGTGACAGCTTTTTAGTAGCCGTGTTTGCGATCGCAACGATCAAGCTTAATCTAAGCCAGTCCGACCAATACCCATTTGCAAAAGCATGGTTTTCACATCCTCAAATAATTGGCCGCAGTAGCAATACTGTTTGTGGCGTAAATCGGCTAGATAGTAACCGGCTTTACCGGCATTGAGCCGAAATAGCTCGGTAACAACCTGCTGCTTTGAGATGCCATAATGCAACTCAAAGTCTTGAAAATCTACTGCGAAAGGCAGGGGGTTGTAAAATATGTCGCCTTTTTTTAACGCCCACCCGCCCGGTTTACGTTCTAAGATACGGATGTAATCGGGACAGATAACTGTATCAGACATACGACGTTACAATTAGTATGAAAAAGTTTGCGACCGCCCTCAAGGTGGCTCTTGAAGGCGGTCTAAGAAAGACTAGCTAGGCGCTAGTTGTCCGAGGTGGGTTCCTCAGATTCAGAAATAGGGATATCGAGAATAAACTCTTCTTCCCCGTCCTGACTCACTCTCAACCATCCAACCTGCTCGGTTGGGTCGGCTGGCGAGTAAACCGGGAGGTAAGTCACCTCCACCTCTGTATCATCCGGTTTGTGTCCGTTTCCTGCTTGGGTCATTTTTTCACCTCCTGAGTGAGGGTATGAACTGTTTTTCCTCACAATCTAATTTTAACCTCATTCCCTAAAAGTGTCAACCACTTTTGGGGATTTTGATGTACTGATAAGAATCAAGTCTCCGCTGGCGATCGCATCCAGTAGTTGTCCGGTCGAGCCTTCATTGTTGTATGTATACCCAAGTATTAAAGCAATTTTCTTGAGATTGCCGGCGGTATTAGGCCCGACTCTTGCGTGCAGGTTCTCTCTGTTTAACTTCTTTCTTCCTGCCATAACTGCAAATTATATATAGAAAGTGGTTTACACTTATAGGATAACATTGAGTTATAATGGATATTCGAGCCGCAAAACACATAAACCCCTATCAGGGATTGAAACTAAAATGCCTTGTCCCTACATTAATCCGGGTAGGGAAACGGCACTGCCGTCTCCTCCTCATTATTGCCACACTTTACTTCGACAATTCGACATTAAGCTCGTTCACAACACGGCGTTTGAGTGGCAGAGATTTTTCTCTAGGTATCAAGTCAAATACTTTCCGAAAAGCATCATCTACCTCTTCAAAAGGTACTTGTCCTTTGGCATCATAAACAACTTTTCCTGATTGGTCAAGCAGCACAGTTTGAGGTACAAAACCTTTGTAATAATGGCTTGGTTCAGTCAGTTTTGATGAAGGTTCTGGAGGCAGGGAATCAACGAAAATTGGCATAAAATCGGCTTCGCGACCGTAATATTCTTGCAGGTTAGAGACAACGATCGCAAATTGCTTGCAGTCGCTGCTGTCATCGGTGTAAAACACTAGCAATGCAGGTTTTTTGCGCTTGAAAGAATCTGTGAGTTTGACCTTGGGAGGGACTAGGGAACCGTTGCCGGCGTAGAGGGCGTAGATTGTACCGTCGAAGCGATCGTCCGTGAGACTTGCGTAGGCCGGCGCTGTACCAGTTAGCAAAATGAAGCTAAGCGCGATCGCCACAGTTAAAAGACTAGCAGACACAATTCGCCGCCACAAGCCCAGCCCAGAAGCAGCAGTAGCAATTAAATTTTGGTACTTGGAAAATATCATAGTTTGTTGGCAGTTGCTGTAAAGTGGCGAAAAAGTGTGCAAAACATGACTAATTTTATCAGCAAATGTCGGCAAATGCTGTTGAGTGAGTTAAATTGGTTTTTGATCAACTATTTTAATGTGCTTAATGATTGCTTTGCTTGACGTACTCGCCCAAACTCCCGCTGCTGATGTTTCTGGGCCTACTCAAATTAATATCTTCCAGGCGATCGTTTTAGGAATTGTCCAAGGATTAACGGAATTTTTGCCCATCAGCAGCAGTGCTCATTTAAAGGTAGTGCCGATCGCCCTGGGATGGGGCGATCCGGGCGTTGCTTATACTGCCATAATTCAATTGGGCAGTATTGTGGCAGTGCTGTTATATTTCTGGAAAGACTTGACAACTATAACTATTGGTGCATTTCAAGCTATTAGACGCTCTGACTACGATTCCCAAGAGTTTCGGATGGCCATGGGGATTGGTTTGGGAACATTACCGATTATCTTTTTTGGATTATTAATCAAAATATTGGTGCCAAAATTCAACGAATCGCCGCTGCGGAGTCTGGGCGCGATCGCCATTGCTTCCATTGTCATGTCACTGTTGTTAGCAATCGCTGAAAAAATTGGCAAGCGCGATCGCACTTATGAAAAGTTAACTATTCAAGACGGTATTTTGATGGGATTAGCTCAAGCAATGGCATTGATTCCGGGATGTTCGCGATCGGGTTCCACTCTCACAGCAGGATTATTCATAGGATTGGAAAGAGGTGCGGCGGCAAGGTTCTCTTTCTTGTTAGGAATTCCGGCAATTACTCTGGCTGGTTTAGTGGAATTGAAGGGTGCTTTGGGTGAAGGATTGGGCGATGCTGGAGTCGTAGCTTTGATCGTAGGAACAGTTTCAGCATTTATATTTTCCTATATTTCCATCGCCTGGCTGATGAAGTTCCTGCAAACTCAGAATACTTGGGTGTTTGTCTGGTATCGGCTAGCTTTTGGCGTGGCTATTTTGACCGCACTTGCTGGTGGTGTATTGAAAAATCAGTCAATATTATAGAACAGGCAAGATGCCTGTTTCACAAAGAGTAATATCAATTCCGGTGACACCGGAATGATATGGAGGAGACGGCAATGCCGTGTCCCTACCCAAAATAACATTGTAGGGACACGGCAGTGCCGTGTCCTAATTTCGGCTCAAATCAAAGCTAGCCATGAGGATATATAATTCTTGAAAATAGCCCTCAGAAAAATGCACAATTAGCTTTAATTCTGCTGGTTCCTGCTGCTAGCATTGGTGTAGCAATGTCCTTGTTTATCGCTCCCGGAACCATCGGAACCATAGTATCAGTATTCTGCGGACTTTGGTTGCTAGGGCTACCCATTGGCTGGTCTGTTTTGGGCGATCGCCACCAACTCCACTTATCCCTACCAAAATATCAAGAATTGTTGGTAGGCATAGTTTTAGGACTGTCAATGTTCGGGATTATTTTGGGTACTTACTGGTTTTTCGGTCAATACTGGATCGATGCGACTGACGCCAAATCTAAGGTACAACAAATGGGGCTGAGCAATCCCGCTATTTTCTGGATAGTCCAAGCATATTTTGTACTAATTAACTCGTTTATTGAAGAATTTATTTGGCGCTGGTTTGTCTACAAAAAGTGCGAAATTGTGATACCTGGAAAACCAGCAATATTTCTGAATGCCTTGTTTTTCACACTTCATCATATCATTGTTTTATCAGCTTATACCGACTGGCGCGGAGTGATTTTAGGCTCATTAGCTGTCTTCGCAGCCGGAGCAATTTGGTCGTGGTGTTATCTCACCTACTGTTCGCTTTGGGCGAGTTACATCAGTCATGCGATCGCAGATTTAGCCCTCTCAATTATTGCTTGGAAAACACTCTTTAGCTAGCTAAAGTATGATAAATGTATTTGAGGCTACAGATTTATCAAGTATTAACCATAAAAGTAATACGGGATGCGAGAAACGAGCGAGTCTTTAGACCTTCCTAGGGAAGCGACTCGTGCGGTTTTAACCGCCGTGGTATTAAAAATGTACTATAATCTAGATAAAGTAGTTAGTAACTATCGCTTGACGATTGGTGACTAAATAGACGGCGTTTGACGGTCGTAGCGAGAGTTTTACTCGCGTTCGCAAAATCGAGGGTGTCTTTAGACCTGAGAGTGTCAATATATGATACTGGCTCTGTCATGAGAGTTTATGTGACGGCGATCGTTTTATGGCTGATCGGATTTAGATTGTTTTCGGTGGCATGGGAATAATATCAAATCTGGTAGCATCTGAATTAATATATTACCCACAGCTAGAACACGGCAGTGCCGTGTCCCTACAATTAATCGCTGTAGGGACACGGCACTGCCGTGTCCTCTATATCATTCCGGTGCAACCGGAATTGATATAATATATTCTGTTGACATACCTCCTCGTCCTGAAGGAGCGAGGATTTCTTGACGCTTCACCAAAAAACTGGGTCTGAAGCCCCGTTACTTCGACTACGCTCAGCACAGCGCCTTATAGGACGGCTTTAATTCTCTTCGTTTCTACTAATTAGATCAGCAATACATGGTAAAATAGAATAATTAAACAATAGTAAATAATGAAAGCAAGGTATAAGTACAGGATCTATCCAACCGACCAACAAAAGCAGAGCCTTGCTCAGCTATTTGGTTGTGTTCGGGTGGTCTGGAATGATGCTCTTGCGCTTTGCAAACAGTCTGAGAAAAAGCCCAGTTCGGCAGATTTGCAAAAAATTGTCATAACCGGGGGGAAACAAACTGAGGAAAGAACTTGGCTGGAAGATGTGTCATGCGTTCCTTTACAACAGTCCGTTGCCGACTTAGATATTGCTTTTAAGAACTTTTTCAATTCCTGCAAAGGGAAAAGGAAAGGACGTAAAGTCGGATATCCTAAGTTCAAGAAAAGAACTAGCAATCAATCGGCGAGATTTACTCTTCGTGGATTTTCACGCAAGAAAAATGGTGGTGTCTATCTAGCCAAAATTGGAATTGTCAACCCAATTTGGTCGAAGGAGTTACCATCTGAACCTAGTTCTGTCACAGTAGTCAAAGATTGTGCAAATCGTTATTTCCTGAGTTTTGTCGTAGAAATTCAACCCATTCAGGTTAAGGCTAAGAATTCCAGCGTCGGAATTGACTTAGGAATTAAAACCTTTGCAGTAATAAGCAATGGCGAGAAAGCCGAAAGTCCTAGCTATAAAAAATTAGACCGGAAAGTTCGCAAACTACAGCGCAAATTAGCTCGTCAGCCCAAAGATTCCAAAAGAAGAAATGTAACTCGCATTAAAATCGCCAAGCGGCACAATAAAATTGCCGATACTCGCTCATACTTTCTGCACAAATTGTCAACCAAAATAGTCAACGAAAACCAAGTGATTGTTTTGGAAGATTTAAATGTTTCTGGCATGGTCAAGAACCGGAAGCTTTCAAGAGCAATTAGCCAGCAAGGATGGTACGAATTCCGAACACTTTGCGAGGCTAAATCTGAAAAGTTTGGCAGGGAGTTCAAAGTAATTAGTCGATGGGAACCGACTAGCCAAGTCTGTTCGGACTGTGGTTTTAAGTGGGGGAAGATCGATTTATCTATCCGCTCAGTGCTTTGTTTGAATTGCGGTACTGAGCAAGATAGAGATGAAAATGCTGCTAAAAATATAGCTCAAGTCGGGATGGGGAATCGCCACGACACTTCGACTTCGCTCAGCGCAGCGCTCTAAATGGACGCTGAGGGATTGTAAGACTATTTCGGTAGCAGAACTCGATGAAGCGTCAAGAATCACCGTGCCTGATAGTCGGTGAGTATTTCAAAGCAAACTTGCTACCGAAGTAGACCCTCGCACTGCATAATTCCAATGCTACAGGATTTGATATTATCTGCCGTTGAAAAACAAATCCCTGGCCTTGCGCCAGGGATTGCTAATACTAGGAAACTACTGTCGCTACTTTGGTCGCAGCAGCAGTCCGAGGACGACGGCGACCTGTTACTTTATTCACAGGGGCTGGTACTGGGGATGGTAATGAGGATGGCGATGATGATGCCAGCTTAGGCGCTTCAATGGAAAGCTGAGTTCTTTGCACAACTTCCGATCGCACTGCTTCTTCAGGAATTTGCATCAGGAATACCAACATCGGATTGCTTTGCAATTGTCGGCGCAGCACTCGCTGAATTGCCTTTTCTATTTGCGTTTGCACTCCTACCCAGTCAATATTAACTTGTGGGTCAGCAGCAGTAGCAGGTAGGACAAACTCTGACCAGTGATCGCTCAAAACTGTTTCGATGGTTTGATTGATTAATCCGATCACTTCGGCGCGATCGGCTGATGTCACTACACCTTTCAAGTGGACTTCTGGTTTAGCAACTAATTTGCCTTCCCAATTCAAAGCCGCCGCTACCGTTACCGCACCATCTCCGGCCAATTGTTGACGTTCCTTGAGGACGTTCGCTTTCACCACGCCCGATCGCGAAGAATCAACTAATTCAATTCCTGAAGGCACTTTAGTACCCAATCGCATCGAATTCTCAGTCAATTCTACCACATCACCGTTGTCAATAATCACCATATTGCTAGCGGGAATGCCCATGCTTTGAGCCGTCTTGGAGTGCTGAACCAGCATCCGGTGTTCGCCGTGCACTGGCAAGAAGAACTTGGGACGAGTCATGTTAATCATTAACTTTTGGTCTTCTTGACAGCCATGTCCCGAAACGTGAATGCCTTTGTCGCGCCCGTATACAACGTGTGCGCCCAGCATCATCAGTTTATCGATCGTATTTACCACTGCGATCGTATTTCCCGGAATTGGGTTAGCAGAGAAGATGACTGTATCGCCCTTTCTGATTTTCAGTTCGTGATGTTCCCCGTTAGCAATGCGAGTCATCGCCGCCATTGGTTCACCTTGAGAACCCGTTGTTAAAATCAGCACCTTGTCTTCAGGCAAATTGCGGATTTCTTTCAGCGGTTTGAACAGACTATCTTCGCACTTGATGTAACCGAGATTGCGACAGTGAGCGATGACATTCAGCATCGACCGGCCCACAACTCCCACATACCGATTGTTTTTCTTAGCCAATTCTAAAACAATCTGCAATCGGTGTACCGAAGACGCAAAAGTCGTCAGCATTACTCGTCCCGTTGCTTGAGCGATAATTCTGTCTAAATTCGGAGCAACAGAACGTTCTGAAGCAGTAAAACCAGGAATTTCCGAGTTAGTAGAATCGCTAATCAGGCATAGCACGCCTTTTTCGCCGTACTCCGCCAGTTTTTGCAAGTCAAAATGTTCGCCGTCTACAGGAGTGTGGTCAATCTTGAAGTCTCCGGTGTGGATTATAATTCCTACGGGAGTGTGAATTGCCACCGTGAAACTGTCGGCCATTGAGTGAGTGTTGCGAATATATTCGACTAAGAAATGCTTGCCAATTCTTACGGTATCGCGGGGGCGAACTGTCCTCAATTCTGTGCGGTGAGAAACTCCGGCTTCTTCCAGTTTTCCGGCTAGCAAAGCCATCGCCAAACGCGGGCCATAAATGACTGGAATTTCAAATTGTTTGAGGTGATAAGGGATGCCGCCAATGTGGTCTTCGTGACCATGGGTGACGATCATACCTTTAATTTTGTGGCTATTTTCCCGCAGGTAAGTCATGTCTGGGAGGACAATATTTACCCCGTGCATTCCATCTGTCGGGAATGCTAAACCTGCATCTAAAAGAATGATTTCATCGCCGTACTCGAACACACAAGTATTTTTTCCGATTTCGTGAAGTCCGCCGAGGGGAATAACTTTTAGAACTTGTGCAGTTGTATTTTTGATCATGCGTATCCTTTGTTATTTCTTTTTGTATGTTGACTGTTGTCTGTTGACTATTGTCTGTCTACGGGGTTTTACTCTCCCGTACAGATACATTTAACCCGGCAAATCCAGGACTAAGCCAGAACTAGCCGTGTATGGCAAGATAGAGAAAGCGAAAAGCTCTTCTGTCAGGGAGGTATCTCTCAAAGCTTTCAATAAAATATTGAAAGCGCCATTTAAATCTCTGTCCAGAGTGTGTCCACATTCTGGACATTTAAACCTTTTTAGACCCACCTAATTTAGTGTGGATATATCCACATTTTGAGCAGGTTTTGGATGTGTATTCTTCGGTTACGTCTACTACAGTGCTGCCATATTTAACAGCCTGATGCTTCAACATTTGCTTGAGCGGCTTTTTTATGCAACTCATTGACCAAGTTTTTAATTTTAATCCGAATCCTTGCTGCTGACCTTCTTAGGCAATATCTCAATCGTTTAAATCGCCCTCCTTTGTTTACTACTTACTAAAGGTTAATGACTAATGACTAATGACTGATGACAACTAAATACTTAGTTGTTTGAAAACTCGTTCTCACCTATCTAGTCTAGCTTGCTGATGGCTGTGCTAGCTGACTCAGCACGTCCTTTAACTTTTGAGTCACCTCAATGGGGGGGTCGCACAGGGGCGGACGGGTGGAACCTACATCCCAGCCTTGAAGTTTCAGAGCTGCCTTGACGGGAATGGGATTTGTGGTGAGAAATAGAGCTTTAAACAAGTCAAATAGTTGCAAGTGAATCTGGGTAGCGACTTGAACTTGACCCGTCTCAAAAGCTTTGATCATCTGTTGTAGTTGGTCTCCTACCAGATGGCTGGCTACGCTAACTACACCAGATCCTCCTACAGCCAGCATCGGCAAAGTTAGGGAATCATCTCCAGAATAGATGGCAAATTCAGGCGGTGTCAAGCATCGAATTTGGCTGGCTTGATCCAAGTTGCCACTTGCTTCTTTTACGGCTACTATATTGGGAATTTCTGCCAATCGAGCGACCGTCTCCGGCAACATATTCTGGCCTGTGCGACCGGGGATGTTATATAACATTATAGGCAATTCTGGACTAGATTGCGCGATCGCCCGAAAATGATTGTATAAACCTTCTTGTGGTGGCTTATTGTAATAAGGAACCACCTGCAAGCAGCCATCTAAACCGAGTTTAGCTGCTTTTTTCGTAGCTTCGATCGCCTCGCAAGTAGAATTCGATCCGGCTCCTGCAATAACTTTAGCTTTGCCTGTTACTGCTTTCTGCACCACCTGAAATAACTGGTACTCCTCATCCCAAGTCAGCGTAGGAGATTCGCCCGTAGTTCCGCACAGTACCAAGCTATCCGTACCGCGATCGACCAAATGAACTGCCAACTGCTCTGCTACCGCATAGTTAACACTGCCGTCTTCCTTAAACGGCGTAATCATTGCAGTCAGAACTCTTCCAAACTTTACCACACTTTCTCCGATTTTAAACTTGTGATTTTTGATTTTAAATTTTTGATTTTAGATTGATTTTTGATCTAAAATCCCCAATTACCACCTAATAATGCACTGGTTCAGGCTGATTAGAAGCAGCAGCCTCTTGGCTTCGCAGCAATTTTTGTGCTACCAGCAACTCTGCTATTTGTACCGCATTTAAAGCCGCCCCTTTGCGAATTTGATCGCCACTGAGCCACATTTCCAAGCCGCAGGGGTGAGAAATATCTTGGCGAATCCTGCCTACCAACACCTCATCCTTACCGCTGGCCTCCGCCGGCATCGGGAAATAATTAGCTTGCCAATCTTCTACTAGCTTAACCCCATTTGCCTGCTTTAAAATTTCTCTAGCCTCGATCGCACTAAAAGGCTCTGCAAATTCTAGATTAATCGCCTCTGAATGCGCCCGGAGTACGGGAACCCGAATACAAGTTGCAGAAATTTTGATTTCGTCGGTACCAAATATTTTCCGAGTTTCGTTCACCATTTTCATCTCTTCCTCGCAATATCCCAAATCATTAATTGGGGTGTTGTGCGGAAACAAATTAAATGCTAGGGGGTAAGGAAATATATCAGTTTTGGGTGTTTCGCCAGCCAAAATTGCTCTTGCTTGAGCTTTCATTTCCTCCATTGCTCTTGCCCCTGCGCCACTAGCAGACTGGTAAGTAGCGACAACTATGCGCTTGACTGGTCTAACTTGGTGAAGCGGCCAAACGGCCACCGCCATCAAAATCGTCGTGCAGTTAGGATTGGCGATGATACCTCGGTGAGATGCCACAGCTTCGGGATTGACTTCGGGAACCACTAGGGGTACGGTCGCATCCATGCGGAAAGCGCTGGAATTATCAATTACCACAGCCCCTGCTGCTACCGCCTTCGGAGCCCAAAATTTAGAAGTAGAGCCACCAGCAGACGCAAGCACTAGGTCTATGTTATCAAACGATCGCTCTCCCACTGCTTCCACCGACAGCATTTCGCCACCAAATGGCAGTTTTGAGCCCGCAGAACGCTCCGAAGCCAGTAGTTTCAATTCAGCTAGCGGGAAATTCCGGCTGTGTAAAAGTTCTAGTAACTCAGCACCAACAGCGCCCGTAGCTCCTAAAATGGCAACTCGATAGGATTGAGACAAATTAGTTTCCTCCACAAAATAGATTGTAAGCGATCGAAATCTAGAATTTAAATAACTGCAATATTCAATATCAAACTTAATTAATCTTACGCGACATCAGGATCGGTTACGATAGCAACGGCGTAGTTAGCCGAATTTGGCACTCAAGCTTAACGGCTGGGACATAATCCTAGTCATTCTTAGTTTAGCATGGAGTCCGAGGCGGCGATCGCCAACCACAAACAAGCAACCTGCTGTTGACTTTGACATCCCAAGGCGATACGTGCTATGTTGCTTCGGCAATTAGTGGATTGAACCCCACAAAGTGTTCTGCGACCAAAAAGCCAAGCAAAACAAAGACTTGGAGTCTTGTCCGGTAAAAATGTTTGTAGTTGTGTCAGGTTGTGCCTGTACGATTAAAAGCGTAGAAACTTAAAATGCAGGCAAAGTCAGATTTGCGTGTATCTTACCTCAATTAATTGTTAAATATCAAAAAAGCCGATGAAAGTAACCCAGGAAAAACTTCCAGCTAGCCAAATTGGTCTGGAAATCGAAGTACCGTCAGAAAAGTCAAAACAGGCCTACGAGCAAGTAATTAAACAATTTGCTCGCGAGATTAACATTCCTGGGTTCCGCAAAGGCAAAGTTCCCCGCCAAGTTTTGCTACAACGAATAGGCCATGCTCGCTTGAAGGCGACGGCTTTGGAAAACTTGATTAATGAGTCCCTGCAAAAAGCCCTCGAACAAGAAAAAATTGCAGCCATTGGCAGCTTTGAACTGGCGATCGAGTTTGATGAGTTACTATCTAAGTACGATCCAGAACAGCCTCTGACCTTTACAGCCAAGGTTGACGTAGAACCAGAAATCAAACTGGCTCAGTACACTGGCTTAGAGCTGAAAGCAGAAGAAGCTAATTATGATGAAGCTCAAGTAGATGAAGTATTGCAAAAATATCGATCGGACAAAGCAGCTTTAATCCCCGTAGAAGGCCGGCCAGCTCAACTAGGAGACATGGCTTTGGTTGATTTTTCCGGTAAATTTGCAGACGCACCAGAAGGCGAAACACCCGTAGAAATTCCAGGCGGGGAAGCACAAGACTTTCAAGTAGAACTATCAGAAAACCAGTTCGTCCCCGGATTTATCCAAGGTATGATTGGGATGAATTCAGGAGAAACCAGAGAAGTCTCTGTGCAGTTTCCCGATGAGTATAGCAGTGAAGAACTAGCCGGAAAACCCGCAGTCTTTACAATTACCCTCAAAGAACTTAAGGAAAAAGAATTACCGGAATTAGACGACGACTTCGCCCAAGAAGTTAGTGAGTTTGAAACCTTAGCCGAACTGCGCGAATCCCTGGAAACTCGATTTAAGGGAGACCAAGAGCGCAAAATCACGGCGAACAAGGAAAAAGCCATATTAGAAGCTTTAGTGCAGCTTGTAGAAGTGGAAATTCCTGGAACAATGCTCGATCGCGAAGTCGATTTCTTGCTCAATCAACAAGCCACCCAATTGAAAAATTATGGCATAGATATCAACCAATTGTTTACCGAAGACAATATGGGGCCGATGCGCGAACGCCTGCGCCCAGAAGCCACAGATAAAATCAAGCAATCTCTGGCCCTAGCAGAAATAGCCAAGCTGGAATCCTTGTCTGTGGAACAAGCAGAAATCCTAGCAGAAGTAGCAAAAGTCAGACAGCAATTTCCCAAAGGAAATTTTGACCCCGAAAGATTGCTGGAATTTGTCCGAGAAGACTTGCTGAAGCAAAAAACCCTCACCTGGTTGGAAGAAAAAGGGACAATCGAACTCGTACCAGAAGGTTCTCTGACTCCCGCAGTAGATGAATCAGATGATGATGCAGACGATGCAGAAACTTCAGAAGCATCGACGGTTGTTGATGTTGAAGTAGTAGGGGAAGAGTAGCACCAGAAGGAAGAAGGAAGAAGGAAGAAGGAAGAAGGAAGAAGGAAGAAGGAAGAAGGAAGAAGGAAGAAGGAAGAAGGAAGAGTTATTGGTTGTCAATTCCCGATTCCCGATTCCCAATTCCCGATGCCCAATTCCCAATTCCCGATGCCCAATGCCCAATGCCCAATGCCCAATGCCCGATTCCCGATTCCCGATTCCCAATCTCCCAATCTCTGTCTAGAAGAGGCATAATAGTTAAGAGCTGGCGGCTTAATTTCAAGCAAAATCAGCCGTAAATAGTCTATAATCCTTGACTGGTGTCTTATGGTTGTATCTCAATCTTCTAACTACCTAATCACAAGCTATAACAATTTTGAGGTCAGCGACCACCCCAGCAACGTAGTACCGATGGTACTCGAACAGTCCGGGATGGGCGAACGAGCCTTTGATATTTACTCGCGCTTGCTGCGGGATCGAATTGTGTTTTTAGGAACCCCCGTAACTGACGAAGTGGCTGACTCAATCGTAGCTCAGCTACTGTTTCTGGATGCTGAAGACCCAGAAAAAGACATCCAGATGTACATCAATTCCCCCGGCGGTTCGGTGACGGCCGGCATGGCAATTTATGACACAATGCAGCAAATTCGCCCGGATATGGTGACGATTTGTTACGGTTTGGCTGCGAGTATGGGCGCATTTCTGCTGACAGCAGGAGCTCATGGTAAGCGGATGTCTCTTCCCAGTTCGAGAATTATGATTCACCAGCCACTGGGAGGCGCTCAAGGTCAAGCAGTCGATATTGAGATTCAAGCCAAAGAAATCCTTTATCATAAGCGTAAGCTGACTGAATTGTTGGCGCACCATACAGGTCAATCGCTCGAAAAATTAGAGGCTGATACTGAGCGCGACTTTTTCATGTCAGCGGCTGAAGCCAAAGATTACGGATTGGTCGATAAAGTCATCGCTAAGGAAAATCTTCCGGTGGCGGGAGCTAGTACCTAGCTAGCGATTAAATAAACAAGGTGGTACACTTGTAGACAAATCTACGATATACCATTTTGTTCAAACCACAGGAATTCGCAAAAAGCTTGAATTGTCAGTAAAGACACTGCTTAGGAGCGAAATATCAATAATGAGGTCGAGCAATGCTTTTATCCATCAAAACAAAGCTAAAGCTAAATAAGGGTCAAGAAACGGTCATGAGTAAGCACGCTGGAATAGCTAGGTTTACTTATAACTGGGGATTGGCGACTTGGAGCAATCTTTATAAAGATGGATTAAAGCCCAATAAATACCTGCTCAATAAATTCTTCAACAATCATGTGAAACCTGAGTTTACATGGATAAAAGAGAACGGAATCTGCCAGAAGATAACTCAATACGCCTTTGATAATCTGGGAGACTCCTTCTCTAGATTTTTCTCAAAAAAAGGTGGATACCCCAAATTCAAAAAAAAAAGGACATCACGACTCTTTCACGATTGATGCAAGTGGCAAACCCATCCCTGTGGGCGGTACGTCTATAAAGTTGCCGACAATCGGCTGGGTAAAAACCCACGAAGGATTGCCTCACACAACTTGCAAGTCAATCACGATTTCACGTACTGCCGACAGTTGGTTTATCGCTTTTGCTTACGAACAAATTCACGAACCAACGGTCAAAAGTCATGACGTTGTAGGAGTTGATTTGGGAGTAAAAGAGTTGGCTACACTTTCAACTGGCGTAGTATTTCCGAACCCAAAGCACTATAAAGCACATCTCGTAAAACTCAAGAGATTATCAAGAGTTCTTGCCAGAAAGGTAAAAGGTTCTGGAAATAGATATAAAGCTAAAGTCCAGTTAGGGAAACATCACGCAAAAATAGCCAACCTTAGAAACAACACTCTGCATCAAATCACTACTTACTTATGCAAAAACCACGCAACAATAGTAGTAGAAGATTTAAATGTAGGTGGGATGCTAAAGAATCACAAGCTAGCCCAAGTAATAGCTGATTGTGGATTCCATGAATTTAAGCGTCAGCTAGAATATAAAGCCAAAAAGTTTGGTTGTGAGATAATCGTTGCTAATCGCTGGTTCCCATCGAGCAAAACCTGTTCAGGTTGTGGACAGATCCAAGATATGCCACTAAAAGAAAGGACGATGAACTGCGGAAGTTGTGGTCATTCGATGGACAGGGATTTAAATGCAGCGATTAATTTATCACGGCTGGCTAAACCGTGAAAGCTTACTGAGGGATAACCGCTCCCATGCTCCCGATGAAGTAAGAAGCAAATGTCTAGACTTGTCTAGTTTTTGTATAGCAGAAAATGTCACTCCACTGAATTAAGAGGCTTTTATGTCTAAATACGACTCCCATCTAAAATGCTCCTTTTGCGGCAAGTCTCAAGAACAGGTACGCAAGTTAATCGCAGGGCCAGGAGTTTATATCTGTGATGAGTGTGTTGACTTGTGCAATGAAATTTTAGATGAGGAGTTGTTTGACTCCAGCGCAGTGCCGGCGGCGGTGGCTCCGAAGCAAGAAACAACGACAAAACGTCGCGCTACTTCGGGCAAAAGCCTGTCTATGAGCCAAATGCCGAAGCCGAGGGAAATTAAAAATTACCTCGACGAAAATGTCATCGGCCAAGATGAGGCGAAAAAAGTATTGTCCGTGGCGGTTTATAACCACTACAAGCGCCTGAGTTTTATTCATAGCAAAAATAGCGGCAAGCACCCACCGGAAGAAGTGGAATTGCAAAAGTCAAATATTCTGTTAATCGGGCCGACTGGTTGTGGCAAAACGCTGCTGGCTCAAACTTTGGCAGAGATGCTGGAAGTACCTTTTGCGGTGGCTGATGCGACGACGCTGACGGAAGCGGGTTACGTTGGCGAGGATGTGGAAAATATTTTGCTGCGACTGCTGCAAGTGGCAGATATGGATGTGGAAGAGGCGCAGCGCGGGATAATTTATATTGATGAAATTGACAAAATTGCCCGTAAGAGCGAAAATCCTTCGATTACGCGGGATGTTTCGGGGGAAGGGGTGCAGCAGGCGCTGTTGAAGATGTTGGAAGGGACGATCGCCAATGTACCACCTCAAGGCGGCCGCAAACATCCTTATCAAGACTGCATCCAAATTGATACTAGCAATATCATGTTTATCTGCGGTGGGGCTTTTGTAGGTCTGGAAAAAGTGATTGAGCAGAGAACTGGTAAAAAGTCAATGGGTTTTGTTCAGCCGGGAGAACTTGTGCCGAAACAAAAGCGGGCTGCTGATGTTCTTAAGCAACTGGAACCTGATGATTTGGTGAAGTTTGGGATGATTCCTGAATTTATTGGGCGGGTACCGGTGGCCGCTGTGTTGGATCCGTTGGATGAGGAAACGCTGATGGCGATTTTGACGGAACCGCGCAATGCCTTGGTTAAGCAGTATCAAAAGCTGTTGAAGATGGATAATGTGCAGTTGGAGTTTAAGATAGATGCAGTTCGTGCGATCGCCCAGGAAGCATACCGACGCAAAACAGGGGCGCGGGCACTCAGGGGAATTGTGGAAGAGTTGATGTTGGAAGTGATGTATGAGTTGCCATCACGGAAGGATGTGACGCGGTGTATGATTACGAAGGAAATGGTTGAGAAGCGATCGACTGCTGAGTTATTGGTACTTCCATCTTCGCTACCGAAACCGGAGTCAGCTTAAAAGTTTTTACATTTTTAGTCAGTCTTTCATGAGCGGGCAAGATGCCCACCCCACAAGAAACTTGACTCTTTGTGGAACAGGCATCTTGCCTGTTCAAAACCAGCCTTTCTGGAGTTGAGCAATCATGAATTCTCGCATTCAATCATACCTGCGCTTTGCCGCCAGCCAGCAGCGCGACACCGAACGGATTGGATCATTTCTCGCTACCTTCACTAGCCATAGCGCTAACCCTTATCTGAACTATGCGATTCCTGACGAGGGGGCAACACCCTCCGTCGCCGATGTCAGCGGGCTGATTGCTGCGTACTCTGGGCGCGGGCGAAAGCCACGTTTGGAATATGTTGCAAAACTAGCGCCTGCTGTAGAAGAGGCGCTGATATCGGCCGGTTTCACCATTGAGGGGCGCTTACCGCTGATGATTTGTACTCCGGGTTCGGAGAAATTGCTTCCGGTTCCCCCGGAGATGGAACTAATTTTACCTGTTTCTGAAGCCGAGATGTTCGCGACTGTGGTGGCGCAAAATGAGGCTTATGGAGAAGGTGCGCCAAGCCCTGAAGACGTTGACAGTCTTCGGAAAAGTCTGGCAGCAGGCAGCATCGCGGTACTCGCCCGCGTAGCAGCAACGGGCGAACCTGCGGGGGCTGGAATGTGTACCGCGCCGGCAAGTCAGACGACGGAAATCGCTGGTATTGGTGTGCGCGTCCCTTTTCGTCGGCGGGGAATGGCTGGGGCTTTGACAGCGCGACTGGTGCCAGAGGCTTTTGATGCGGGGGTGACGGTGGCTTTTTTGATGACGTTACATGAGCAGGAATTTAGAGTGTACACTAGGGCGGGATTTTGTGCGATCGGCGAAATCTTGCACATTTCACACACCCAACAAGAAACTTGACTCTTTGTGGAACAGGCATCTTGCCTGCTATAGCAATCGCCAAGGCGATTAAAGCGCTTTAGTCAATGTCTCCTTAGCCCTTCGACTCCGCTCAGGGAACAATGCCCAATGCCCAATTCCCAATTCCCAATGCCCCATGCTCAATGCCCCATTACCAATCGATAAAATCATCCTCAACTAACTCAGAAGGCAACTGAGTCAAATCTGGTTCAGATTCCCATCTAAAAGTTTCCGACTCCCAAATCTCCAAGTCATTCGATAAATCAACTACTTCCCCATCAAACATTTCAGCCCACACCCCAGCAGCATTCATTACATCTTGGGCATCAGCCCGCACCGCCACAGATTGAGTGTTTAAAGTATTTAAATCGTTGCTAAAGGCGATCGATTTATTTATCTCCAAATTATCAGGTTCAGAAACATTTGACAGCTTGGAGCTAGTATTTGCCGGGGCTGGTGAGTATTTTTGTGCTTCTCTACCATTCTTTGGAAAATCCTCGGAAATCTCAGAGCTTTGTATCTGTTGATTCGCATTATCCACCGGATCAAAATTCCGAGAATTGGGGTTAATAGCTCCGTTAGAATTGGCCAAATTATTGGGTTCTAAACTATTCGTTTCATTGGAATTTTTTAAACCTAATTGCACTGAAACTCGACGGTTAAAGATTTGCAAAAAAGCTTCTTCAATATTAGCTACTTTATCTTTCACCATCTTGAGCAATTGCGGCGAATTAATTTTAATAGAAGCCGCATCATTGCTAAAACTTACCAAATGTCCGTGTTGGCGAAGTAGCGATTGAGTACCGAGGGGGCGTAGGCGAGTTAGTACCTGTTCCCACAATTGATTTAGATCAATTTCGCTAGCTGAATTAGTTGGTGCATAATTCGTTGCATCAGCAGTTGGTATAGCTTCTCGAATCGGTGCGGTGGATGTGTTTTCTGTGTGATTAGCAATAGGTGGCGACTGAGGTGGAATATTTTGTGAATTGGGAACTGAAGATTGTTCAATATTATATATCTGGCTTCCCCCTTTTGTAGGGGCGGTGGATGGTGCGTGCCCACCCTGGGGCTGTAATCCTGTGTCGAACCTGGGTTGAGATGCCTGAATTTGTGCTGGTTGATTTACTGGTTGCTGCTGAGTTCTAATTGCTGAAGGTAATAATCCCAATAGCGTTACTTCCAGCCATAAACGCGGCTGAGTAGTGTTTTTAATTTGTAATTCGTGGGTTTGCAAGTGTTTCTGACTTGCCAAAATTAACTCGGTATCCCATTGAGTAGCAAACTTGACAAGTTTATCCCAAGTTGCTGATGTCAAAGCTACTAAATCTGAGCGTTTTGGTGCAGCTTTTGCCATGAGCAAATCTCGGTAAAAACTGGCGAGACTTTGAAGGACGATGAGCGGTTCCCGGCCGCGATTCATTAAGTGACGAGTCATGTCTATTAAGGCTGTGGCATTGTCTTTTTCAATAGCTTCTAGTAGTTCCATTAAGTCATTTTCTGGGACTGCACCGACTAAATCCCAAACTTTTTCGACGGTTATTTCATCAGGAAATAAACTTAGTTGGTCGAGCAAACTTTCGGCATCTCGCAATCCTCCTTGGGCGAGTTGAGCAACCATGTATACTGCATCGCTGGCTATGTTAATGTTTTCTAACTTGGCAATTTTTTGTAGGTGGGCGGTCATTGAGTCTAGGGCAATTCGCCTAAAGTCGAATCTTTGACAGCGAGAAATAATGGTTGGTAATACTCTTTGAGGGTCGGTTGTGGCGAGGACGAATACGACGCGATTTGGTGGTTCTTCTAGGGTTTTCAGAAGAGAGTTGAATGCCTGGGTACTGAGCATATGACAATTGTGAACCAGAAGACCGTTAGCGACAAAGTTGTGGTTGTCTTCTACTTCTATGTCATAAACTTTCTCTACTCCAGCGACTTTTACAGATTCTACCGTCTCCGAATTTGTAATCCATTGAAGGGATTGAATACTGTTTAAAGTCTGCCACCCATTTTCTGCTCGTTTCGGCATCCATGTGTATGTAGTGGTAGGTTTTACCTGTGTTAGACTTGGTGTAAAACTTGGTTGTTGTTGGGTATCCCAAGCCTGTAAGCCACCTGGCAATGAGTTGATTTTCTTCCCCAGAATATCCTTCTGTATGAATTTGAATATTTGGACTTCCTTGTGGTGAAATACTGAGTGATCCATCATCCATGTACCACCAAGCAAGTCCTTCTGGAGTGACGAGATCCAACCAGTCTCTAGAGACTGGTTTTTTAATTCCATCAGGTTTAACGATGTCAAAAACATCTTTGAGTTGGGGATGGCAGGCTGTGTTGCAACAGACTGAGATATTTCCATATCCTTGGTTGGGTACAACTCGTAACTTAGGCCGGAGTGCCGAAAGATAAGAGGCTTTGTATTCCAACCATTGCTGCTGTTTTTCTCCGTGCGTCCAACCCAATCTTGGGAATCTGCTGTATTTGTTTGGATAGGTAATTGACCCATCTCCCAGCAAAGTTCCGTAGATAAGTCCCAGAATTTCTGATTGCATAACTTCGGCATTTGCCAAGAATTTCTCTGTTCTTGAGATCCAAGTTCCGTGTCCTTTTTTGTAAGGATGTCGCTGCCAATGAGACTGAATGCTTTTAATCCCTTTGCCTTTTTTTTGTAAAAATTCTGGCAATTCCAGTTGTTCTCCACAGCCACACGCACAGAGAGGTCGGATGGCTTGAGCCTGTTCGAGAATAGAGGCAAAGTCGTAGGATTTTTGTCCGTAGGTATTCCCGTAAAATTGATGTCCTCTGGCAAATCTCCGCAAGCGTCTGTCTGTGCCAAATTTGTAAATGACTGTACCACAACCACATTCACAGGGGATAGTATCTTCATTCCTTCTTTTACGTTGTTTGCTGGTATCCATCCTTGTTCAGTTCTGATTAAGTGATTGCCAGTACATTTGATTTCTGCGTTGGTAGTCTTAATTACCAGTGTTTGTTTTTCACCTTGGTATAACCACCTCAAAACTTTTTTAAATTCCCAATTTTTTGAAGTTTCGTTATAGCTGAGAACTTTTTTTCCTTTGATGTTGGGATTGTCAATCCGCATGAGACCTTGGCTAGTTTTTACCTGAGCATCGGCTGTCAAACATTCGTCAATTACATATACTTTATAGCGGCATTGCACGGGGGCAAATTGAGCGCGTTCGATCAAATCTCGGATGTTATCGACTCCTGTGTTGCTGGCGGCATCGATTTCGATTACGTCTAGGGTGGAACCTCTGGCAATTTCTTGACAAACGTTGCATTTGCCGCATGGTGTGGGGGTAGGAGCGCCAGTGGAAATACAGTTGAGGGATTTGGCGAAAATTCTGGCACTGGAGGTTTTACCGGTGCCTCTGGGGCCTGTAAATAGATATGCTGGTGCTATGCGGTCTTGGAGGATGGCGCTGGTGAGGGTTTGGGCGATCGCCTCTTGGCCGACTAATTCGGCAAAAGTCTGGGGGCGATATTTGTGGTGGAGGGGTTCGTAGGTCACGATCGAATATGGGTGTTATGTTAGCTGAGGAGATGTTGTTCGATCGCACCATAGCTCGACTTTCAAAGTACGTTGCCTGGAGGCTAACTTAATGGAAAGATGAACTTGTAGCAATTAGTACATAAGTGCTTTGCGGGCTTTCATCATTCGGGCGATCGATATACTGAATGTTTTTTAGTTTCAATCAGAGAGCTAGTATTAATATATGTAAATTTACTCGTATTTTCCTAGAAACTGCCTCTGCGAAAAAAATGTTTTTTTCTCAGTTATATTGGTATAATCGGTCACAGACTACTCACCATTGCTGGTTGCCACTGCAATGATGCGATTTTCGGATATTTCGGGAACCTGCTGATTGTTCAAGAGCAGGTATTAATTAGAGGATGCCCATTTGAATTGTAGAACTCCAGTTGTAGAAAGATTATGGTAAAAGTAGGTCAATGTTACTCGATCGAGTTGTAATGCAATCTCCACTCAGGGGCATTCTATAAATATAGCGTCAAATCTTACCCTTTTAAAGCCCATGTCAACCCAAATAATCCTTGTAGAACCAAGGTTGGCAGTAGCCTCTCCCAAGCCCAAACAGGCTAAGCCAGGAGGTTTAACCTCCGATCAAATCTTGATGGGAGCATCGGGATTACTGTTGTTATTACTTGTCGGTTTAGCGGTGTTTAGCAAGTTAAAAATGGATGGTTTGACCAAGAAGCTCAATTTTGAGGAATTTAGAAATCGAGAACTCCAGAAAAAATATAAAATGGCTCTGGAAACGATGTCGAAAATGGAAAAAAATCCTGACCTCATCCACTCGCGAGATTTTAATTTAG
Organism: Oscillatoriales bacterium; assembly: GCA_043718495.1. GTDB lineage: Bacteria > Cyanobacteriota > Cyanobacteriia > Cyanobacteriales > Microcoleaceae > Microcoleus. Next base: position 34,483 of record JAYSVM010000215.1, read on the forward strand.
ACTATCTGAGAATGCGGATGGCGGAAGAAGTTTTTCACTTTGCCATTGTGAATCAAATTAAAGTAAAAGTCAAAGATAAAATTAGTATTGCTCTGCGTCCTACTCAGAGTAGTGTGGGAGATAAGAGTGGGACTGCTGGCAGTGGCAGACAAGTTGATTCGATGTTTGATATCGAATACGAAACTGGTGATCCGGCAGTAAAAATCGAAAAGCGAGTGTTGTTTCGGATTCAAATTAAGTTGATGAAACTCCCAACTCAGGCAACTTCGGCTACAATCAATCAAATTATTGACTGTTTGGAAACTTACCTGAGTCCTTCTGATGACCATGATAGTTGGCAGCCGACAATTCAAGGTCGGATTGTTCACATTGAGTGGGATCAAAAGGCTAAGCCAACACCGATGTTGGTGCTGGAACAGTCGAATGAAGGAGTGAATGTTACTTTCAGAACTACTAGGGCTGCTGGGGGAATACCTGCGAATGCTAATGACAGTCAGTTAGCCAGTGTTAAGGGTTCAAAAGGAGCAAAAGGTGCTGCTAAGAGTCCAAGTAAAACGGCATCTAAGAGTTCTAGTAAGACAGGTACTAAGCGTCCGAGTTCCCGAAAATAATTGTAAATATCTCAATTATTTAGGGAAATCAAACAGCACTTCTGTCATGTAATTTTCTGCCCAATCTTGACCGAAAGCTTTTTCAAGTACGCGACGAGTTTTGTCGTTTTGTTGCTGCTGGGTGCAGTAGTAAATTTGAGCGTCGAGAATTTTCGATGCTTCGGCGACAGACACTGGTTCTGATGCGACTGCGAGTTTGCAGTGAATTTCCATGTAGGATTCAACTATGTCCAGAAATCGATTTTCTTCTTCTTTGGAATCAGGGCGTACAAACAGGCAAAATTCTGAGAAAATGTCGCCCCATTCAGGAATTTGGCGGGGACAGGAAAATTGCTTAATGGGAAGAGTTTCTAGTCTGCTGCGGTAGGTTTCTGATAAGGTGCGATCGGAATTTAGGGGAGAAAGGTCGGCGATCGCAGCGCTAATTTGGCCCTTGCCTGCTACGATATCGGTACCGAACATCGGCAGTGCGTAGTTTGGTCTAGGAAACATCACGCAGTGCAGAATGTCAAGCATCGGCCCGACTTTGGCGAGTTCGAGGTGTATTTTGCGGAATTGGGGCGTTTGATAGCAACGGTTTTCGATAATCAGTTTTTCTCCTTCCAAACGCCCTTCGACGTATCCCAAGTCAGCGGGTAGGTGGTAGGGTTCTAGGTGGAGGTAACGATGCCATACTGCTTCTATCCGATCGGCTAGTTCGCGGATGAGGTAGTGTTGTTGTTCGCGTAGAGAAGGTTTTGATATGTCTAACATTTTTATTTTATGGGCGATCGCTTAATAAAACTTTATTCAACTGTTGCAGGATCCAGGAACAAAGGTAGATACTTGTGAACTACCCGACTCTCATCCTACGGATAGAGAGCGGGCTTCCGACTTCGAGGGCGACCGCCTCACAGATGTCTTGCGACCCCTGCTCGGTCTTACGCTGCCTTCATCGGCAGTCTCGCTAGTTCCTAACGAGAGAAGTCTTAGACCCTCAGCCTTTAGGTTTTGAGCGGCGTTGACATCTCTATCGTGGTTAGTTCCACAACTAGAGCAAGTCCAATGCCGCACATCTAAAGGCAAAGAGGAGACTCGTTGATAACAATTACTACAGGTTTTCGATGAAGGAAAAAATCTATCCACCTTGACCAATATTTTACCAGAACGCTCACACTTATATTCGAGCATTCCGACGAAACTAGACCAGCCACAATCGCTAATAGCTTTTGCTAAACAATGATTTCTCACCATGTTCTTGACTGCTAGATCTTCCACAACGATGACTTGGTTTTCGTTCACCAGTTTGTGAGAGAGTTTGTGCAAAAAGTCTTGTCTTGAATTGCTGATTCGTTGGTGAATTCTTGCCACCAGTTTTCTAGCTTTATTCCGACTATTGGAACCTTTTACTTTTCGAGATAGTTTACGTTGTTTACGTTTGAGGTTAGATTGATGCTTTTTGATATGTCGAGGATTAGGGTACTTAGAGCCAGTGCTAGTGATAGCAAAGTTTGTGATACCCAAATCGATACCAATTACATTCCCTTCACTGCTAGGGGCGGGATATTCCCCTTCTTGTTCGGTAAGAATAGCAGCGAAATATTGACCGCTGGGATTTTTGGAAATAGTAACAGTCTTGACTTCTCCATCAATCGGACGATGCAAGCTAATTTTGACCCATCCCAACTTAGGGAGATAAATCAAATTATCGACAAACTTAGTCCCTTGAGGATATTGAATAGACTGTTTCCCATGCTTCGATTTGAAGTTAGGAAATTTAGCTCTTTTCTCGAAAAAATTGATAAACGATTTACTGAGGTTGAGGGTAACAGATTGCAAGACTTGAGAATGACACTCACCAAGCCAATCAAACTCTTTCTTGAGTGCTGGCAACAGTGCATTGAGTCCTTCTCTAGACAATCCTTTCCCCGTCTCTGCATAGGTAGTAGTAGTTTCGTTCAGAGCGCGATTCCACCACCAACGAGCGCATCCAAAAAACTGAGAAAGCTTTTCGGATTGAGCATAGGTGGGATAGATTCGGACTTTGATAGACTGATACATCGTTGTTTATCACGAACTGTTTTTATGATAACATAGGATAAGTCAATGGATAAGCAAGGAATTTGTTCGTCTTCTCATGCCTGTCCTCCTTCGGAGATCTACTGATTGTTGGGATTGTCGGACAGGCAATCGTCGTCTCACTCGGCTTTCATCCCGACGCTAAACGATGCGTTAGAGCGCGGGACTTCCCGCCTGCTAAGTTAAGGATGTCAGTAAGATCGACGTGCGATCGAGCAAATTTTACAGGAGATTTTGTATGTTTGGTCTAGGACTGCCTGAATTGGGCATTATTGCGGTGGTGGCGATTCTAATTTTCGGGCCCAAAAAAATTCCTGAGTTGGGAAATGCTTTGGGGAAAACCTTGCGGAGTTTTAAGGATGGTGTGGGTTTGGCTGATGATGAATCTGTGAATCAGGAAAAGGATAAGGATAAGGATGAAGAGGGAAAAAGTCAGTAGTCAGCTACTCTTTTGATGATTCGGCTGTTGAAACCTGTTAACCTCAAATTCAAATGTGGCGAAGCGCCCGTCATTTGAATTCGAGGTTAAACTACACAAACTAAGTCCGCCTGCGCGGACTAAGATATTTTACAAATCTGGAAATTTGCCTTCTCTAACTTCTAGGGAATAATCTGTTACAGCTTGAGTAATTGTTTCTCGCAAATTGACATAAGCTTTCGCAAAAGGTGGCTGTTTTTCCGAAAGTCCTAATAAATCGGAAGTTACTAATACTTGTCCGTCACAGTGTGGGCCAGCGCCGATGCCAATGGTGGGAATGGTTAACTTTTGAGTAATGCGATCGGCTAAGTCTGCGGGAATGTGTTCTAATACGATCGCAAAAGCACCTGCTTCTTGAAGTGCGATCGATTCTTGCAAAATCCTGTCTCCCGCTTCGACAGTTTTTCCTTGTTTTTTGTAGCCGAGTTGGTGTACGGATTGCGGTGTTAAACCGACGTGCCCCATCACCGGAATTCCGGCTGATGTCAGTTGCAAAACCGTGGCGGCCATTGCTGGATATCCACCTTCTAATTTTACAGCTTGAGCGCCTGTTTCTTTTAAAACTCTGCCGGCTGAGTGCATGGCTTGTTGGGCACTTTCTTGATAGGTTAAAAATGGCAAATCGACGACTATTAATGCTTGTTTAACTCCACGACGGACTGCTTTAGCGTGGTGCAGTATTTCATCGAGGGTTAGGGGTATGGTTGTCTCGTAGCCTAGGACTGTCATGGCGAGGGAATCGCCGACGAGGATGATGTCTACGCCTGCTTGATCGATCAGTTGGGCGATCGCATAATCATAGCCCGTCAGCGCGACAATTGAGCGTCGTTGTTCTTTCCATTGAATTAATTGATGAGTAGTGACTGACATTTTAGTGCAAAATATAATATTATTTCTGGGTATTACTTATGATATCAAATCCGGTAGGATCAGAATTAATATTACCCCACAGCGGTAGGCGCGTGCGGAGCGTTGCACTGCCTTTCGACTACGCTCAGGAACCGCGAAGCCGAAGTGTCGAACCATCAGGACACGGCAGTGCCGTTTCCCTACCCGGATTAATTGTAGGGAAACAGCACTGCCGTGTCCTCAATATCATGTCTGAGTGCAACCGGAATTGATATAAGAAATGAAAATTATCGGGATTTTACACGCGAATATAGCTTTGCATTCCTTCCATCGGTAAAACAATCAACCGCTGATTTCTCAAGTCCGGTTCTAAACCCAAATCTTCGAGGGGAATTAAGCCGAGTAAAGGTTCTTCTCCAGCGGGAATTTCTACACAATCATATCTGCCTTCCCGGCCAGCTACGGCAAGACCAACATTTTTGAACAGACGAAATTGTCTGGCTCCTATTGCTGTATTTCCTTGAATTTCACCAACTAGAGTTAAGCTTAACTGAGCGATAATATCTGCTGGTAAACAGAGCCGAGTTGCTCCTGTATCTACTAGGACATTATCGATGGTGACAGAGCGTATTTGCTCTACGGGGATAAAGCCTCTTTCTGCTAGCATCTTGTCTACTTCGTTGGTGACGGTTATTGTTGTGGTGACTCTTCCCATTTTATCCTTTTGTTTTGCTATAGAATATTTGGCTCGCTTTTTAGCTCAATTATATACAATTTAGGGTGCATATTTTGTATTTTCTTAATATTTGTAATAGAACTATATGATTATTTATCACTGATTTTATGATTGCTATATCTTGCACATTAATAGCAAAAATGCTCTCTAATTATTGAGTCGCGAAGCTTCTTCCATTCTTGATCACCATCCGTTCTTAGAACAAGAAGTTCTTTGTCCTTTAGGTAACATTGTAGACAAACACCAATAATTTTCACCATCAAACACAACGCCTTTTTTGACATATTGTAGCTCAGCGATCGGTTTCCACGGTCGATCGATGTCAGACTCGTCATAATATCGATATTTTTGGTCTTTAATTTCTAAACCCTGACCAGTACCTCCTAACCAATAACGACCTTCTTGAATTGTGTTTGATGATGATTTTTGTTGATTACTATTCGTCTTTTTCTCAATCCACCAATTCCTAACGAAACGTTCTGTATTTTTAGATCCCATTGTGGTAGCGACTACAACTAGCACTTCTGCTTTTTCATTGATAAACTCAAACCGACAAGGCCCTTCTCCAGTGCCAGAGCAATCCTTAATCTCTTCATATCCCAAATCAAATAGCTCTTTAACAGAACGATCTCTAAGGTTACGGGGTGTACCCTGTAAGTTTGGTTGCCACCCTTTTTTGATAATAATTTGACGGGCATCTTTGTAGAGCAAACCTTTTTTGAGAGGTACTTCTTGAGGGATACTGGCATAATTTTTAAGACTGAATTGCTGTGAGTTTTGGATAGTATCTACAGCTTTCGTAGGAGATTCGATACAGATTCCGAGTAATGTTAGTAGCAACACTGTTATAATCTTTTTATTCATATAAGTTTGTCCTCCATAAGTGCTTTGGCGGGATGCGATCGCATATCATAGTCCACAATTAGAAATAAACATATACTGTCTAATTGCTGACCATTCACTGATGCTAATTTTATCGTTTTTGGGAATTGGCTGTCCAGTCCGTTGAGGATGGCGGCTGTAGAAAATTGTATCTGCGAGGCGATCGTAGGTTTGCTCGTAGGTTTGGCCGTTAATTACTGTGAATTCCCATCCTGTATCTCCGGGGGCGGGGCTATTGCAGACTTCTTGTGCTGACTTGACTCGCGGATCGATCGCCTCGCGCAATCTCTGCCATTCTGTTATGTAGTTGCGATCGCCCGCTTGCAGTTTGCGATTGTTCAACTGAGGATTTACCTTGTAGAATAGGAAGTCTGTTAATCGATCGACGGCTTGCGATCGTGATTCGGCTTTGGCTGGATTGGGGCCCAGGAGGAGAAGGGCGATCGCGAAAACACAAATTATTGAAAATCTAGACACAAGTTTAATCGACAGCGACTTGACTAACATAACCATTTGGCATTAATTCCTACTTCTATCTCCACCATCTTAACCAGCACTTACGAAAGAGTCCAGAAACCGGGTTTTTATGAAAATACTTCGTTACAGTCCGTAGATTCGGCAAAAACCCGGTTTCTTTGGTAGGATATGTCATTGCGAGTGAAACGAAGCAATCGCAGAGATTACGATTGCTTCCCTCCGATCGCAATGACAACTATTCGACATTTTTAGCTGAGCGATATTTTTATTTATTCCTGAAGTTCTGCTAATAACTGTTCCCCGAAACGAAAAATCAGATTTCCAGGCGAATCAACCAATCCACTCATCAAAGTCGGGACTATGATCTAATTCATCATTGCTAAACTTGCTCAAAAACTCTTGAGTGAAAAATGGTACAAGCCCCCGGATTTATCCGTGGAATCAATCCCAAATCGAAAATCGAAAATCCTCAAGCCCCCGCATTTATCCGTGGGGTCAATCTAAAATTGCGAAGCATTGCGAGCGCAGCGCGGCAACCTCTAAAATCTAAAATCGATTGACTCCTTTTGAAGCTTAGATGATTATACCAAATCCGGTGGCATCGGAATTGATATTACCCACAATTAAGGACACGGCAGTGCCGCTTCCCTACCATGATTAATTGTAGGGAAACGGCAATGCCGTTTCCCGCGTAGCTCATAACCATTACTTCCAACCCAACCACCGCAACAAAGGCACAACCAAATAATGACTGACTCCCAAACAAAGCCCGATCGCACTTCCCAACAAACCAAAAAATGCCACAGCCCACCAAACTTCCCATAACCCCAGTGTAGCGTTAGACGATGCAAAATTTTCCAAGAAACTCCCAGGGAAAATACTCAAAGCATTCAGGAACAAAAACACTCCCGTAGAACACCCAGCCACCACCAAAGCATGAACTAATTGGTGACTCCGCAAACCCATTCCGACAGTCAAAGATGCGATCGCAAACGCCCCCAAAATAATCCCCTGCACCCCACTAGAAGCACTCGACTCCAACCAACACAAACCAGCTAACAAATAACCTTGAACACCCATCATTCCTGATAGCCAATACTGTTTTTGTTGGCGAAAACTGCCCGCATCCGTCAAACCGATCGCAGTTCCGAATCCAGCAAACCCAAACAGTAGCACCTCCGGCCCCACAGCAAAAGTCATATTAGGAATTAATTGATGCAAACCTTCATTCAAAAAATTCGCAACTTCCGGGCCAATAGGCGAAGCATAACCCAAAACTAAACCGCCGATCGCCCCCGCACTTCCTCCAATCCCACCGAGCACCATTTCCCAGCCCGTATCCAGAGAAGCTACCACAATTTGCGCGATCGCCCCGAACAACAAAGCAGTCATCGTCACAACTTGCTGAGTCCCCGCCACCAATACTTCCCGACAGAATTTTAGAATAGCTTGACTGGTTGGCGCTATCGCCATTTGTCGATTCTTCCCATGAATCTGTCTCAAACGTTGGCGAACATCAAGGGCCGTAGCCGGACGCTGCTGCACATCCGATCGCACCATATCATCCAACAAATTAGCAAAAGCCGGGGCGATCGGCGAAATATGCCGCCACCGCAACTCCCCCGTCATCGGATCCTCAATCTCCGCCGGATACTTCCCAGTCAGCAAATGGATACAAGTCCGCCCCAACGCATAAAAATCCGTAGCAGGCCCCACACCGCCCCCAACAATTTGTTCTGGCGGGCTGTACCCAGGAGAAATCAACCGCGTCGAGCTCGGAGAATCATTCCCCATTGGTGCGACACCACCCATTTGTTTAACACCCCCAAAGTCGATCGTCACCAACTGTAATCCACCCAAGCCGTTAGCCAGCAAAAGTTGTGGCGATTGTGGAACCCGCAGCATCAAATTTGAAGGCTTAATATCCCGGTGAATAATCTGGCATCTATGCAACTCCTCTAAAATTTCCACAGCTTGACTCAGCCAACTAAAAACCCATTCCTGCGGACAACCTTCAGGGTACTCATCCAGAACTTCTTCCAAAGTTTTGCCGTGAATCTTTTCCATGACTAAACAAGGAAGCCTGCGCGCCGCAGCATTGCCCTTGCCTGCCAAATTTTGCATTTCCACATGAAAATAACCCTCAGCCTCGACTCTAGGGACACCAGGATGTCGCAAAAGCGCTAAAACCCAAGCTTCCTGCTCGAACAATTTCACCGCTTTTGGGGAAGTTTCCAGCAATACTTTGAGGACGCGCTCGGTTTGAGATTCTGTATCCCAAACAGTGTAGATAGCTGCAAAACCGCCTTTACCCAAAACTTCTAGGGGCACATAGCGATTTTTCAGCCGCAGCGGCCCTCCGCAACTCTGACAAAAATTATTGCCCCAAGTCTGAGAGTAAGGCTTTGGGCAATCTGGGTTGATGCAGTGGACAGATTTTGAATGGGGGTGTGGCACAACCAGAGTAGAAATGGGACTCAATATCCATGTTAGACTTACGCGCAGCTAATGATGAAATCGGGTTAACGGCGAGGTTTAATTGCTGCGATCGGGCTTTTGGATTGAGAAACACGGGGCGATCGCGCAAGTCCTATCCATATTATGTTTCATGCTGTCGGTTTTTGACTTTTGAGGAACTGACATTTTGCACCATTATCAATAAGAAATTAGGAGACGGCAATGCCTTGGACTTTATATCATTGGGATTTGGAATTTTTCGATCGCAGTTAAATTCGATCGCGCGATCGAACTCAACCATCTACTATTATAAAATTAAGTATTTATAACTAATTTTTCATTCCTTCTTCCTTCTTCCTTCTTCCTTCTTCCTTCTTTTTCGATCCCCAAGCACTATTTGTACTTTTAATCTTATAAGAAATGTTACGCATATTTATCAAAATGTAAATCTAAATAAACAATACTTATGATGATTAAAAGAATATTAAAATTTCAGAGTGTCCGTTTATTGGTATATTCTTAGGAGCCGGTCATCAGGCCCAAAAAATTAAGCGAATACTAGGAAGCGAGATATGGCTTACGCGCAAACCCAAACTCAATCAAAGGCTGGGTATAAAGCCGGAGTTCAAGACTATAAACTAACGTATTACACACCGGACTACACCCCGAAAGATACAGATATTTTGGCGGCTTTCCGTGTAACTCCACAACCTGGAGTACCACCAGAAGAAGCAGGCGCTGCTGTAGCTGCTGAATCTTCCACCGGTACATGGACAACAGTGTGGACTGACCTTCTGACCGACCTCGATCGCTACAAAGGCCGTTGCTACGACATCGAGCCAGTCCCCGGCGAAGACAACCAATATATCTGCTTCATCGCCTATCCTTTGGATTTGTTTGAAGAAGGTTCCGTCACCAACTTGCTGACCTCTTTGGTTGGTAACGTTTTCGGTTTCAAAGCTCTGCGTGCTCTGCGGTTAGAAGACTTGCGGATTCCCATTGCTTACCTGAAAACCTTCCAAGGTCCTCCTCACGGTATTACCGTTGAGCGCGACAAATTGAACAAGTACGGCCGTCCTTTGCTCGGTTGTACAATTAAGCCCAAATTGGGTTTGTCTGCTAAGAACTACGGCCGTGCCGTTTACGAAGTTCTACGCGGCGGTTTGGACTTCACCAAAGACGACGAAAACATCAACTCGCAACCATTCATGCGTTGGCGCGATCGTTTCTTGTTCGTTCAAGAAGCTATTGAAAAAGCACAAGCAGAAACCGGCGAAGTCAAGGGTCACTACTTAAACGTAACCGCCCCTACCTTTGAAGAAATGATGGAACGGGCTGAATTCGCCAAAGAAATCAAAACCCCCATCATCATGCACGACTACCTCACCGGTGGTTTCACTGCAAACACCAGCTTGGCCAAATGGTGCCGCAAAAACGGTATTTTGTTGCACATTCACCGCGCCATGCACGCCGTGATCGATCGTCAAAAGAACCACGGTATCCACTTCCGCGTGCTTGCCAAGTGCTTGCGGATGTCCGGCGGCGACCACCTGCACTCCGGTACAGTTGTGGGCAAACTCGAAGGCGAAAAAGGCATCACGATGGGCTTCGTAGACTTGATGCGCGAAGACCACATCGAACAAGACCGCGCTCGCGGTATTTACTTCACCCAAGATTGGGCCTCCATGCCTGGTGTCATGCCAGTTGCATCCGGTGGTATCCACATCTGGCATATGCCAGCCTTGGTTGAAATCTTCGGCGACGACTCCTGCTTGCAGTTCGGCGGCGGCACCTTGGGCCACCCTTGGGGTAATGCACCTGGTGCAACAGCTAACCGCGTTGCTTTGGAAGCTTGCGTCCAAGCACGTAACGAAGGCCGTAACTTGATGCGCGAAGGCGGAGACATCATTCGCGAAGCTTGCAAATGGAGCCCTGAATTGGCTGTTGCTTGCGAACTTTGGAAAGAAATCAAGTTTGAATTCGAGGCAATGGATACCGTTTGATGATTTTGGGTTAGAGATTTTAGGTTTTAGGTAGCAAACTTGCTGGGAACTCTTTATCTTGGAAGAAGATTTACAAGTAAGTTTGCATCCAAAATCTAAAATCAACAATCTAAAACTCTTAAGGGCTGGGGTCAAAAATGGATCTCAAACAAGTTGCGAAAGACACCGCTAAGGTGCTGGCAAGTTACCTAACCTATCAATCCGTGCGGATTGTAATTGCTCAATTGAGCGAAACCAATCCCGCTCAGGCAATCTGGTTGAACGACTTTTCCACGAAGGGTAAAATCCAAGATGGAGAAGCATACATTCGAGAGTTGCTATTGGAAAATCAAGATTTAGGATTTCGGATCATGACGGTGCGAGAATATCTGGCGCACGATGTGACAGAGTTTTTGCCTGAAATGGTTTCTACTGGCATTCAACAGTCGAATATGGAACACAGACGCCAGCATTTGGAGCGAATTACGCAGCTTAATTGGTCTGTGGCTAGCAGCAATCCTGAAACATCCTCAATAGATTCTGAACCGAATCTGGATAATTTGTCGAGTTAATCGATCGACTTGTGCGATCGAACACACACCTTAGAGATACAAAAAATGAGAACTTTACCAAAAGAGCGTCGTTACGAAACTCTGTCCTATTTGCCCCCGCTGACAGACGCCCAAATCGCCAAGCAACTGCAATACATCTTGGATCAAGGCTACATTCCCGGCGTTGAATTCAACGAAACATCAGCCCCTGAAATGCGCTACTGGACTCTTTGGAAGTTGCCTTTATTTGGTGCTCGCAGCGTCCAAGAAATCATGGTTGAAGTTCAAGCTTGCCGCCAAGAAAATCCTCAGTGCTACATCCGCGTCATGGGTTTTGACAACGTGAAGCAATGCCAAGTGCTCAGCTTCATCGTCCACAAGCCTAACACCAGAGGCTACTAGAAAGTATTGGCTGACTAATCTAATTTTTAGGTTAACAGTCATTGCTAATTGGAGGCGGGGAATAATTCCCCGCCTCTTTTTTTAGGTTCGTAGTAAATTGTAGGGTGCGTCGCCATCGAAGATATTTGAATCCGATCGAAAATCTCATGGCGACGCACCCTACCTGATTAAAAACGATCGCAATCTATCCTGTCCATCACAATCCCATCAACTATTTCATAACCCCAATTATAGTTACGATCGGCCAATTGTTCAGCCATGTCATATTCGCCTAAATTGCAGAGTTCAACTAACGTTTGATATCCTTCATCTCTTTCTCGTTCCAACCTTTCTCGCCGCAGATTTTCTCTCTCTTCCTCCGAAGGATTTGGTCGCTCTTTGCCCAGGGGATTAATCTCGCTAATTCGTTTCATATCTGCTTAGCTTGTATGGTGCGTCAGTCTTGAGTTTAGTAGAAAAAATAGCTTTTTCCAACTGACGCACCTTACCTCCTAAAAAGGGATTGATTCGACTATTTCACCGTCTACTATTTCGTAGCCCCAGTCTGGATTCGCAGCGATTTGTCTTTCAACTATACTTTGACCGATCGCACTATTGTAAGCTTTTTGCAAAATCTCAATACTGGGAGCGGGATTTGGCAATGTTTCTGCAAGTTTCGGCGGTTCTGGTATCGGTTCAGATGTTGATTGATTGAGGCTAAATTGCGGCGCGATCGCCCCTAATTTCCGCATTACGCTATCCTTGGTGATTTGCGGTTTTTCGTTGAAGGAAGACGGCAGATATGGGGTGTCAATGCCTTGCTGTTTTGCTTTGATGGCATCATCCGCGAGGCGATCGCACTTTCGCAAAAATCCCTCCCACAAATCTTTCCCCAAAACCGGATTTCTCAAGTCAGCACGAGCCCTAGAAACTGCTGCTTCCAGCGGTTCTCCTTTGTGGACATAATACTGAATTCGCTCCTCTTCAAAAGCCGGATAAGGTACTTCTGGGGCAATTTCCCAATCTCGCTTCACCTTCTGACTTTCTCCTAATGGAATGCCGGCGATAAATTCATCCCAAAAAGTCGAGGTTAAGCCTTTTGTGATGCTATCAATAATTTTGAATGCCCATCCCGAAGGATTGCCAAATCCCAAGCTGCGTTCTTGAGCATAGGCTTCTAAAGCTCGTTGAAAATTGTGCAGTTGTTCTTGGGAGTTCCAAGGGCCGCTAAATCGGTAATTTGGGGTGACAGCAACAGCTATTTGCTGACGGGGTTGACCGAAGAATTTGTCAGTTTTAATGCTCGGATTAGATTCCGAATTATCAGCAACTATATCTACAGGATAATTGAGGCTTTGGGGAATAGTTTGTGTTATGATATCTTCAGTATTTCCTATCAAGTAATTATTTATTTTTTCCTCGAATACGTCAATATCTGCCCAGAGTTCTAGGGTTTCGGTGTGAGAATTTGGTGGTTTTTCTTTCAATAAAAGTCGCGCTTTTAGTTGTTGTCTCGCCAATTCCTGTTCTTCTGAATTTAAACCAGTAGCTTTTTCAATTTCAGCGGTGTTAGTTTGCACCCAATTGTCAGGATTAGCAAGTTGAGATTGCCATTGAAATAATTGGCACATAAAGATACTGGCTGTGACACCGCCGGTAATCTTAGCTAATTTGGGATAATAGATTACCGGATTTCCGAGGTTTCCTAAAAATATGCCTATCTGCATTTCATATATTCTCGTTTAATGAATGTCGCTTGCTATCAAGTCTAGATCCCCCTAAATCCCCACCCCCCCTAGCCCCCCCAAGGGGGAAGGGGGACTTTGAGAACACTCTTGTCCCCCCCTTCTTAAGGGGGGTTAGGGGGGATCAAAATCTAAGAGTCAAACAGCAGTCTTTGACTACCTTTGACATTAAGTTGACACCTATGGGCTTGGCCTTAGTCCCTACAATGTTATTTTGGGTAGGGAAACAACACTGCCGTCTCCATATTTTAGGGAAACAATTCGGTAGGGAAACAACAATGTTTTGTCCCTAAAATAATGTTGTGTCCCTAAAATATGGTACTAATGCAAAAAGTGGCGGATGTCGGTAAAAACCATTGTTAGCCCTAATTGGTTAGCGCAGTCGATCGAATCTCGATCGCGCATACTACCTCCGGGTTGGACGATCGCACTTATTCCCGCCTCAGCCGCCGTTTTTACCGAATCGTCAAAGGGGAAGAAACCATCGCTAGCCAAAATTGCTCCTTTGGCTTTCTCTCCCGCTTGTTCTAATGCTAGTTTAACCGATCCCACACGATTCATTTGTCCAGCGCCAACACCAATTGTAGTGCAGTTTCTCGTTACCACGATCGCATTTGATTTCACGTGTTTTGCCACTTTCCAAGCAAACAGCAATTCTACCAACTCTTCTACTGTCGGCTGTTTCTCAGTAACTACGCGCCATTTGCTAGTATCTTCCACTACGTCATCTGAGTTTTGCACCAGCAAACCACCTGCGATTATTTTAACAGTTTGTGGTGGCCCTTGAGTCAAATCTGGCAAAATTAATACTCGCACTTTTGCCTTTCTTTTAATAATTTCTTCAGCTTCTGGTTCGCATCCAGGAGCGACAATACATTCTAAAAATGTTTTGGTTAACGCAGTTGCAGTAGCTGCATCAATCGGGCGATTTAGCGCCACAATTCCACCAAAAGCTGATACTGAATCCGTATCAAATGCTTTTTCATACGCTTCTGAAATAGTTGTTCCCAAGGCGGTTCCACAAGGATTTGTATGTTTCAGAATCGCAGCGGCAGGAGTGTCGGTAAATTCGACAATCAGCCTCCTTGCAGCTTCTAAATCTACTAGATTATTGTAGCTCAATTCTTTACCTTGCAGGATGGTGCTAGTCGTCCAACCTGTGGGGTTTTTTCCGCTTTGATACCAGGTTGCGGCTTGATGAGGATTTTCACCATAGCGGAGAGTTTGCAGCTCTTTTCCTGATAAATTAAACTCTCCTGCCTGAGAAAATGTTTCAGCAGATTGACTACTGAGATAAGCTGCGATCGCGGCGTCGTAGTTTGCTGTATGTTTGAAGGTTTCTAACGCCGATTTTTGTCTAAATTCTAAGGATGATTCGCCTCCATTTTGTCGCAATTCTTCTAAATAAGTATTATATTGCTCTGGATTGCATAAAACAGTCAGGTGAGCGTGATTTTTTGCTGATGCTCTCAGCATTGCGGGCCCGCCGATATCTATCTGCTCAATAGCATCTGCTAGAGTTACTCCCGGCTTAGCAATTGTCTGTTCAAAGGGATACAGATTGACAACAACTAAATCGATCGCACGAATTTGATTTTCTGTTAAATCTGTGATATCTTGTGGTACATCCCGACGCGCTAAAATACCGCCGTGGATGCGTGGGTGGAGTGTTTTGACTCGTCCACCTAAAATTTCGGGAGAACCAGTATATTCAGCTACTTTAGTGACAGGGATTCCTGCTGCTTTGAGGGCTGCTGCTGTCCCACCACTGCTAATTATATCAAAGTCAAATTCTTCTACTAGACTCCGCGCTAAGTCAATTAGCCCGGTTTTATTCGATACGCTCAGAAGTGCTAGACGTGCCATTGGTTTGAAGTTGCGATCGCAAAAATAGACAGGTTACATTTTACAGCAGATTGCAGATTTATAGGTACTATCAATATCCCCGTAAGGACACGGCACTGCCGTGTCCCTACAAGAACTATGTATATCACACACCTAATCTTCACAAAATCTTCATAAAAAGATACTACTTTAGCTAGATGGATTGTGTTAAAATTTTTAGTTAATTGCAATAAACAATGAGAAGATAAGCTAGGTTGAAATTGTACTTTAATCTTAACGATATTTTAACATTTTGTTTTAAACAGTGTGCTAGCATCGATTATAAATTATTCTGTTCGTAAAATTGTTTAACAATTGAGTAATCGAAAAAGTCTAATTTAATTATTTTTTTTGTAGGCTTAAATTATGTTTTATCAAGATGCAGAGACAAAAAGTGATTTCGGTAATATTAGCAGTTTGCCGAACAAAACATCTAAAAATAGTGGCTTTCCCTCCAACTCTCAAAATCTACTAAATTTAGCAAAGCATTCAGCAGACAGTCAGATCTCGGAAGCTTATAGTATTAATCTGTGTAAATTGCAACAGATGGAACTAGCAATTGAACAACTAAAACAAGATTTACAAGCTAGTGAGTCTCGCTTTCTAAATGTGATCGAAAAAAATGCAGACGGCATGGCAATTGTTAACAAGCTAGGATTTGTTACTTTTGTGAACCAAGCAGCAGAAGCACTGTTTAACTGCACGGCAGAGGAACTTTTAGGTCGAGAATTTTTTGGTGTTTTAGTAGTAGAAGGTTCTGCTTGCGATATAGAGATCGATACAGATATTATTCCCCAACTTAGCAATACCGATAAAATAGGAATGCGCGTCGTACAAACAGAAGTTAAAGCTATTCGCAAGCATAAAGAAAATGCTGTGGTAGAAATGCGGGTGGTGGAAACTGAATGGGAAGGTGAAATGGCTTATTTGGCTACATTGCGGGATATTACCGATCGCAAACGCACAGCAGAAATGCTCTGGTTGTACGATCGGGCTATGGCAGCGACTAGCACCGGAATAGTGATTTCCGACGCGACTCAACCCAAACATCCGATAGTATATTGCAATCCCGCATTTGAAACCATCACAGGCTACCAGCGAAAGGAAATCTTGGGGGAAAACTGCCGTTTTTTGCAGGGAAGTGATACCGATCCAGCAGCCTTAGAAATAACTCGCAAAGCCTTAGAAAGCGAAAGTGAATGTCAAGTAATCTTAAAAAATTATCGGAAAGATGGAAGTGCTTTTTGGAATGCTTTGTCCATATCTCCAGTGCGAGATCGTACTGGCAAATTAACTCATTTCATCGGTGTACAAAGAGACATAACCGAAGGCAAAAAATCTGAAGAAGCGTTGCAGAAATCCGAAGCACAAAGTAGAGAACAAGCTACTGAACTAGCAACAGCACTTAAGGAGATTAAAGACACTCATACACAATTAGTTCAGAGTGAAAAAATGTCCAGTTTGGGATTGCTCATTGCTGGCGTTGCCCATGAAATAAACAACCCCATAGGCTTTATTTATTCTAACCTCGCTCATCTCAGGAATTATGCTGAAGACTTGCTGCATCTTCTCGAACTTTACGAGCATCACTACCCCGATCCAGTAGCAGAAATTAAAGCGGAAAGAGAGACGATGGAAATCATTTTTTTAGCCAAAGACTTACCACAAATATTATCTTCAATGAATGTGGGAGTTGAGCGCATTTCCCAAATCGTCAAATCCCTGCGAAACTTCTCGCGAAACGACAATTCAGAAATGAAACCAGTGAATCTTCATGAAGGTATCGACAGTACACTATTAATTCTCAATCACCGCTTGAAAGGAAACGGAGAAATGCCAGCTATTCAAATCGTGAAAGAATACACAGATTTGCCTGCTGTCGAATGTTTTCCTGGGCCAATCAACCAAGTGTTTATGAATATTCTCAGCAATGCGATAGATGCTTTAGAAGATTGGGATAAACACCGAGAATTTTCAGAAATACGACATAAGCCAAGTCAGATTAAAATCAGCACAAGAGTGGACGATATGAATTTTGTAGAAATCAAAATTACTGACAACGGGCCGGGAATGACTGAGGAAGTCCAAAAACACATATTTGATACTTTTTTTACTACAAAACCCATTGGTAAAGGCACAGGAATGGGTTTGTCAATTAGCCATCAGATAGTAGTAGAAAAACACAAAGGCGAATTAAATTGTATTTCCGAATTAGGTAATGGAACAGAGTTTATCATCAGAATTGCGATCGAACAATAAATAGGTAATTGTAGGGACACAGCAGTGCTGTTTCCTGACTTTGGGTAATAGAGCATGAGGAGGACACGGCAGTGCCGTTTCCCTACCCAATTAATTGTAGGGACACAGCACTGCTGTGTCCTGACTTTGGGTAATAGAGCATGAGGAGGACACGGCAGTGCCGTTTCCCTACCCAATTAATTGTAGGGACACAGCACTGCTGTGTCCTGACTGCTGTGTCCTGACTGCTGTGTCCTGATAGTTGTTTCTTAAAACAGCTCAACACCCTCCAATTTCTTAACAGTTTCCATCTTGGCCCTCGCCGCTTCTCCGCAAGTCTTCGGCGTGGGAAACATCTTCCCAGGATTAGCCAAACCCTTCGGATTAAACACCTCGCGTACCCACTGCATCGTCTCCAAATCTATCTCAGAAAACATATCCGGCATAAAACACTTCTTGTCAGCACCAATCCCGTGTTCTCCCGAAAGACTACCTCCGACTTTCACACAAAGCTTAAGAATTTCTCCTCCCAATTCTTCCACCTTTTCTAGCGCTCCTTCCACCGAATTATCGTACAGAATTAGCGGGTGCAAATTCCCATCTCCCGCGTGAAATACATTAGCAATTCGATAGCCATATTTCTCACTCAAATTCTCAATTTCTTTAAGTACAAATGCCATTTGTGTACGGGGAATTACACCATCTTGCACGTAATAATCGGGACTCAAATGACCCGCCGCTGCAAAAGCAGCTTTTCGCCCTTTCCAAATTTTCATCCGTGTTTCCCGGTCATGGGCAGTCGTGATATTACGCGCTCCATTCTGCTTACAAATTTCAGAAATTCGCTGTTTATTTGTCGCAACTTCCACTTCTAAACCATCGATTTCTATGAGCAAAATTGCCGCTGCATCACGGGGATAGCAGCCTGTAGCCACAACATCTTCTACAGCATTAATACTGATGTTGTCCATGATTTCCATGCCACCGGGAATAATGCCAGCGCTGATAATATCTGAAACCGATTCCCCCGCCGCTTCAATACTGGCAAAATCAGCTAGAAGAACGCAAATAGATTCCGGCGCTTTGAGGATTCTCAAAGTAACTTCCGTCGCTATTCCTAAAGTGCCTTCTGAACCAACAAATACACCAGTTAAATCATAACCGGGCATTTCAGGAATTTCGCCACCAACATCAACAATTGAACCGTCGGGAAGTACCAATTTTAATCCTAAAACGTGATTAGTTGTGACTCCGTATTTGAGGCAATGAACGCCACCGGAATTTTCGGCAACGTTGCCACCAATTGAGCAAACAATTTGACTGGAAGGGTCGGGGGCGTAGTAGAAGCCGGCACCGCTAACTGCTTGAGTTACCCAGTTATTAATTACTCCTGGTTGCACGACTACTTGCTGATTTTCTAAGTCTACTTTCAGGATTTTCCGCATTAGGGCGGTGACAATCAACACACAGTTTTCGACGGGTAAAGCGCCGCCAGAAAGCCCGGTACCCGCACCTCTGGCTACCCAGGGAATGGAATCGCGATCGCATATTTTGACCACTTTTGCTACTTCCTCGGTAGTTCGTGGCAATACCACCAATGCTGGTCGCTGGCGGTAGCTGGCGAGTCCGTCGCACTCATAAACGAGCAATTCTTCGCGGCGCTGCACAACGCCGTTTTTGCCGACTACAGCCTCAAATTCTTTAATAACAGGTTTCCAGTTGCGTTCTGTTTCTATGGCAATCATTAGTGATTTTAATTAGGGGACTCTAAATAATATTGTTACAAATTTATTTAAGGATTGCAATATTGACACTGCGAAGGATCAGCAGTTTCTCTGCCGTTTGGAAATAGTTCTTCTTTAGTATAACTGCAATTTTGGCATTGATAAATTTGCGATCGCACTAACTGAGTCGGAAAATGGCAAAGTCCGCAGAGCAACCCTATTTTCCTTTCAGCAACCCCAAATCCTGGCCAACCGCACTCAGGGCAGAAGTGGTAAAATTTCTTCACTAAATCCAGAGTGGCATTTTCGATGTTTTTCATCCGCGTCGGATTGTACATCGCCCGCATATCTGTTTCGATATGAACTTGACCACAGGATGATTTTTTTAGACCTGCATTCACAACATCAAATAACTGTTTTTCCGTCACTATTCCTTTGACAATTTCGGCATTATCTTTCGTACTATCGCCCACGACAATCACCAGCCCGTGTTCTGGAAATCCCACTTTTTTAGCAAAAATTTGGGCTTCTTCTGTACACGAAACTAACTGGTGACTGTAGTTAGTTTCCACAGAAAAATATTCCCCAATCACTTCTAGATTATTAAGGACATCTAACAAAATCACAATTTCTCGATTAGCTGGCAGATAGGGCATTCCCGGATGCGGGCCGAAAGTGCCTTCGCTGGCAAAAGCCAGAGTTTCGCCGGCAATTTCCAGAGCTTTTGTGGCTTTTAATCGAACTGCTTCGATTTGTGTGCCTAAGCGTTTAACTTCTCTGGTGAAAGTCCCAAAAGAGTCCGTGTCTAAATCCACAGGCACCAGGATTTTCACCCCTAATTCCATTTCCAAAATTGGAGTCATTACCTGTTCTTTTTGGTGCATAGTAGCAAGAACGGCGACACGATTTAATAATAGATTTGGATTCACAGATTCAGAAGAATCAGACATTTTCTAGCTTCCCCCAGCTACACTCCCAGCTTGACCTTTCAGTACCAAAATTACTCCTGTCATAATTAACCCCACGCCTACCAATCTCAGCGGTGGCAAAGGCTCATTAAATACAATTTTGCCTCCTAAAACAGTAAACAAGTAACTAATTGACAATAACGGTGAGACTATGCTAATGTTAGCGCGAGAAAGTACAACAATAAACCCGATCGAAGAAACTGCATACAAAGCAAGACCAGCTATGATCAAAGGCTGAGTAGCCATTGCTATGACTTTTTCTACTAAATTAGCAGCGCCAATCGGCCCTAATATTTTAGCTCCAGCTTTTAGACTAAATTGACCAACGACGCTGCACAAAATAGCAGCAAGCAAAACCAGAAAAACGCCTCTACTCATGAATTCACATACCTAATACAACAGCGTGAAAATAGCAGACAAAAAACAGGGCTTAACAGATTTGATTAAGTTTTATTGAATTTTGTTTGCCACCCTTATTTTAAGCATAGATACTAGAAAAGCAAGTATTATTTCGCGAACAAGAGTGAAACAAACATATGGCAGAGCAGACCAAAGCAACCGGGGAATACACTCTCGAATTATCGATACTCATGCCTTGCCTCAACGAGGCAGAAACATTAGAAATCTGCATCGAAAAAGCACAGAAGTCATTAAGGGAACTGAATATTGCTGGCGAGGTGATCATAGCAGATAACGGCAGCACTGATGGTTCTCAAGATATCGCTACCAAGATGGGGGCGAGAGTCGTCTCTGTAGCAGCCAAAGGCTACGGTAGCGCCTTGATGGGTGGCATCATGGCGGCGCGCGGAGTCTATATCATTATGGGCGATGCTGACGACAGCTACGACTTTTCCAACCTCGGCGCTTTTGTGGAAAAATTGCGGGGAGGCTGCGATTTAGTGATGGGAAACCGCTTTCAAGGTGGCATCAAACCGGGTGCAATGCCACCGCTGCACAAATACTTAGGAAATCCAGTGCTGACCTGGGTTGGGCGGCTATTTTTCTCCAGTCCCGCCGGTGACTTTCACTGCGGGCTGCGGGGTTTCAGAAGAGATACTATTTTGACCCTGGACTTGCAAACAACAGGGATGGAATTTGCTAGCGAAATGATCGTCAAAGCTTCTCTATACAAGCTGAAAATAACTGAAGTTCCCACGGTACTCTCGCCGGATGGCCGTAGTCGCCCGCCACACCTGCGAACTTGGCGAGATGGGTGGCGGCATCTGCGATTTTTGTTGCTTTATAGTCCCCGGTGGCTGTTTTTGTATCCAGGTGTGGCACTGATGATTTGGGGTCTAATTGTGGGCATCTGGCTGTTACCTGGTACTCAAAAGATTGGCGGTATTAGCTTTGATGTGCATACGCTGCTTTATGCTGCGATCGCAATTATCATCGGTTTTCAAGCAGTAACATTTGCTTTCTTCACGAAAGTTTTCGCCATCAGCGAGAAGCTACTGCCAGAAGACCCCAAAGTCAACAAAATATTTCGGTATGTCACTCTAGAGACGGGATTGATTGTGGGAGTATTCCTCATATTAATTGGGATAGTTGGCTCGATATTATCCTTAACTATTTGGAGAGAAACTGCTTACGGCATCCTTGATCCTTCCAAAACTTTGCGTTTGGTGATTCCGTCGCTGACTTGTCTGACTGTTGGTTTGCAGATGGTTTTGTCGAGCTTTTTTCTAAGTGTACTAGCTTTAAAGCGCAGGTAGGGATAAATAATTGTGGTCTTGGCTAAAAAGTAAAATTCGTAAACAGCTAGATGACTTTGATTGCTTACGAGACCTGGGTGTTTGCCATAAATTCATGCTTACTCAGCGTCAAATGTCAAGGCTTCTCCTCTCATATTTGTATCTAACTTTCCATTCTCAAAAACTACTTTACCTCCCACAATAGTCACCACAGGCCAGCCAGTTAAATTCCAACCTTCAAAGGAACTCCAGCCGCACTTACTCGCCATTTCTTTTCCCACAACCGGGCGGTATTTTTCCAAATCTACTAACACTAAATCCGCATCAAAACCAGGGGCTATCTTACCCTTATTCGGAATTTTGTAAGCTTTAGCAACTGCCGTTGACATCCAGTTAGCAACTTGAGCAACTGTACACTTTCCCGCGACTGCTTGCGTCAGCATTAAAGGTAAAGAAGTTTCCACACCGGGCATTCCTGACGGTGTATTTGGATAAGTTTGAGCTTTTTCGGCTAAGGTGTGTGGCGCGTGATCGGTGGCGATAAAATCAATTACGCCGTCAAGTAAAGCTTGCCAAAGTATTTCGTTATCTCGGTGCGATCGCAAAGGTGGATTCATTTGAGCAAAACTACCAATGGTTTCATAAGCACTGGTATTCAATAACAAATGCTGTGGAGTCACTTCCGCCGTTACCCAACTCGGTTTTTCCTCGCGCAAAAACTCTGCTTCTTCTCCTGTGGATAGATGTAGAATATGCAGACGACGGTGATATTTTTTGGAAAGTTTCACTGCTAGCTGAGTCGCTAACAAAGCAGCTTGATTGTCTTGAATTTGTGAGTGAACTGCAATATCCGTAATCCCAGCAAATTCTTGACGACGCTGATTAATTCTAACTTGGTCTTCTGCGTGCACGGCAATTAATCGATCGCCCTTTGCAAACACAGCTTCTAAATTTTCTGCATCATCCATCAACAAGTCCCCGTGCATCGAACCCATGAACACCTTAATTCCCGGTGTCGGATTGGCATTCAGCAAATCGGGTAAAATCTCAGCAGTAGCTCCAATAAAAAAGCCATAATTAACCAAACACTTCTCGGCAGCACGACGTAGTTTATCATCTAAAGCAGCTTGAGTTGTGGTCAGAGGTCGGGTATTGGGCATTTCCAAAAATGATGTCACGCCGCCTTTAGCGCAAGCACAGCTAGCCGTAAACAAGTCTTCCTTGTGTTCCAATCCCGGTTCGCGGAAGTGTACCTGGGGGTCAATTACTCCCGGTAACAAAGTTAGACCGACCGCATCTATTTCGTGATCGCCCGATTCGACAATTTCAGCAGCAACCTTGACAATTTTGCCATCGCAGATTTGGACATCCCCTAGCAAAAATTCACCATTAGGCAAAAGAATACGAGCGCGACGGATTAATAAACTTGATGTGGGAGGCATAAGATATCCTTAATTCAGTAAACAACGTGCTAGAATCAAAGTATTATTAAGATTTGAATCTGTATTCAACTCAGTCACCACAATATCATATGACTCGTCTAGACAAGTCAGCCGACGAAAAAACACCGCCAGACACCGAAAACCCCTGGATAGAAGGAATTAAGACGATCGGCTTAGCAGCAGTCTTAGCCTTTGGCATTCGCACCCTCGTTGCTGAAGCTCGCTACATTCCCACAGGCTCAATGCTTCCCACCTTACAAATTAACGATCGCCTCATCATCGATAAAGTGAGCTATCGATTTCAAGACCCTCAGCGAGGAGATATTATTGTATTCATGCCTCCAGACTCGGCCAGCTTGTGTACAGGGCAGCCACCGCCGATCAAAGATGCCTACATCAAGCGAGTGATTGGACTTCCAGGAGACACCGTGGAAGTCAAACAAGGAAAAGTGTATATCAACAAGCAGCCACTACAGGAAAAATATATTGAAGAAATTCCACAGTATCCTTACGGGCCCGCAGTAGTACCTCAAAATTCTTACTTGGTGCTAGGCGACAACCGCAACGCAAGCTGCGACAGTCACTATTGGGGCTTTGTACCCAAGCAAAATATTATTGGTAGGGCAATTGTGCGTTTTTGGCCCAATCGCATAGGTTCGATCGACCCTTCGCCCATTTATCCTGCTAAAAATTAGCTATAGCAGAAGGAAGAAGGCCCTTCGACTACGCTCAGGGAACGCTTCAGGAAGAAGGAAGAAGCCAAATTCGGCGTTTCTGATTTGGAGTATGATTTGCCTCCGAAATTCAGAAATATGTAGGTTGGGTTGAGGTAACGAAACCCAACTCTTTATTTCAAATCAGGTGTTGGGTTTCGCTATCGCTCCACCCAACCTACTTCTAAAATCTAAAATCCTACAAGGTTTCGCGATCGAGTACCTTGACAACTTTATTATAAATCTCCTCAGCCTCTTGCTGCGAATTGCCGATACTTGTCAATCCCAATTTCCCAAATTCCGACAAACAACCCATCAAATGAAACACCGTACCAGTCTCAGTACCACTGTCAAAATGTAGTTGATTATCAGCAATAATATCCATCAAATCATTCGGCAACAATCCCCGATAGCGTTCTTTTTTCAAATTATCAGAAGCCACATAATATTTTGGACGACCCTGCTGACTATAAAATGAACCTGTAGAACCCTCATAACGACCATTTGTCAACAGCTTCAGTGCCATAAACGGATGAGTTGTACCACCTTTTCGTAAATTAATTTCAATTGCTTGAATGTCCCATTTACCGTCCTCCTGTCGCACGACAACATAATCTATCCCAAATTGCTCTAAAGCACCTTTTTCTGCCAAGTTATGCCCGATTTTCCTGCCGGATTCTTGCAATGCTAAACGATAGGATTCGTCCGCAGGAAATCGACAGCCCAAGAAAATTTGCCCATCTGGACCTCCCAAAATTTGGTCATGGGTGGAGAGAATTTCCACTTCGCCACTAGGTACAATTCTACCTTGAACGCTGGGCGAACGCTTTTCTGATCCTTCGATAAATGCTTCGGCAATTGCCCCTAATTCTGGGATTCTGCTACTGAAATTTTCCCAGGTTTCCCTCATGGCTTGAAAGCGCAACTGGGGAAAAGAATCACTAATTAATTTTACTTTTTCAGAATGTGATGTATTTGCGATCGGCTTCAGTTCCAAAATCGCATTTCCCTCCCCGGAAAAGCCCTCATTTAGCTTAATGACAATCCGCTGCAAATGGGGCTGACGTTCCCACAATTGGGCTGCTGCTTCTGCCAAATCTCCCACATTCCAAACTAACTCAGAACCGTCAGGATAAGGTACACCTGATTCTGCAAAAATCTGTCTGCTACCACTTTTTGTTCCCCAATAAAGCAAATCTGGATCGCTAGCCCACAAAGGAATTCCCAACTTCACAGATAACTCGCGCTCTAAAGAAGTAGAGTTGTAACAAACCATATAACATTTTGTCGATCGCACTGCTTGACGAATCCGTTCGATCAACCGTGGCCTCTCTAAAATCTTCTGGGTGAGGGATTTGGCAGAAGCATCGTAAGTAGAGAATAGCAAAAGCCGATCGCGCGCGTGGGAAAAAGGAATACCTGGGAGTAATTGCAAGTAATAATCAATGATCATAGGATGCAATGGCTCGGAAGTAATATAAATCAGGCGGGTGCGGGGATTTCGCAGACGAATCAACGAAAATAAATGCCGTTCCTCGTAGTGGTAAGCACCCGGAACTTTTTGCATTTCTTGCTGATCCAAGCTGATAGAAGGAATGACGATAATGTCACAATCGCCGCTATCAAATCCTTCGATTTTATGCCATCGTTCCCGCAGTTCCATCTGAAGATTGCGAAATTGCTGTCCATATTCTGACTCGGTATTTTTTAACTCTTGCATTTTGTTTGATTCCGTTAATTTAGATAATTATTATCGATAAGGCTGTAGGTTGGGTTGAGGAACAAAACCCAACAGCCCAAAAAATTGTTATTGTTGGGTTTCACTACGTTCAACCCAACCTACATTTATTTTTCTTTCTCCAGAAGTGACAAAACTGCTATATGCTCTTGAAATCCTAGGAAGCTCGTCGCACTCTAAAAAGTTTGGCGTATTCCAATACAGGCTCTAAACGGCGTTGATTTCGCTTCAAAGCCGATCGCAATTTTTCCGAATGGCGAAACACTAGAGGAGCCGAATATTTGTTCAGCATCTCGATGTCCGGTGATTGGCTCAGCAGCATCAACTTTACATCTTTGTCAAGCAAATAGCTCAGGGAAAGCAAATCTCCCATGTTAGTAAAATCATTACCGCGATCGCTAATTACAATTGTATCTTTAATCGACCGATTCGCGATCGCCTCTTGATTAACCTTCCTGGCAACTTCAGCATTAAAATAGCTCAAGTCTTTGCTCCACCAAGTATCAGAAAAACTACTGACAACACAAGATATGATACTTGCAGTAAACACTGCGGCCAAAATGAATTGCCAAAACCGCCGCCCAGCAGTCACGCTATTGGCTAGCAAGTAAGCAACTGCTAGCTGCACTCCCGGAAAACAGGAAATTAGATAACGACTGACAGCCGAACGTTTACCACCAATGATTAGATCCGGCAAAGCCAATATCAAAAAAGGTACAAAAATTGATGTTAAAACAAATAGCCAAGTTGAACGGCTTGCCCGACGAAATATTTGGTAAATAGCTGCTATAATCAAAACCAAAAATGGCACTCTGGCAAGATAAGTCAAAATATTATTAAACCCGAAATCCAGGTCAAAGAATAGTGCTGTAAAACTCAAAGTCCATAATTTGACCAGATAAAGCCATCCCGGAGATACTCGCGTCCAATCTGTAGTAGCTGAGGCTCGTTGCAGATTAGTTCCTAGGACATATATCCAAGGAATATATAAGATTAAAGCTGCTGTTACTGCCAAGAAAAATTGAGAATTAATTACATGACCTCGCAATTTTTTTGGTGTCACAAATAGGCAGTAACAAATTACAAAAATCCCATGCCCGATTAGTGTTAAGCTGAAAAAAGGATGAGTGTAGAAGCCAAGGGCGATCGATAACGCATACAACACCCAAGTTAACAAAGTCTGCAACCGCACTGCTCTTAGCAACAATAAACTGCTGCCAATCACTATTGCTGTTAGCAAACTATACTGCCTTGCTGTCTGAGCAAATAAGATGTCAAAGGGAGATAAAGCTAATATTGCTGTGGCTAATAATGATGTTAAATTTGATGCAAAAAGTTCTTGAGCTAAAGCGTACATCAAAGGTAGGGACAGCAAACTTAAGAGTGCTGGCAAACTGCGGGATGCTGTGAGAGAACTGCCAAATTCCTGCATCCAAACGCGAGCCATCAGAAAGTATAAAGGCGGATGTTGTGGGTCTTCAAGTGCTAAAGAATGGATTGTATCTGTGGCGCTACTTCCTGGTTTAATTCGCTGATATTTCTGTAATTCTGGTGCGGGAACTATCCGGTTTTGGAATAGTTCATCGTCGATTTCTTGTCTGGTGAAACCTGCGACTCGGAGTGATGTGTATGCTTCGTCGTGCCAGTAAAGTTTGCGATCGAGCTCAAAGAAGCGAAATCCGATGCCTAATAAGATGGCGATCGCTAATAAGCTCAGCAGCCAAGGGGAGTTGGTGCGATCCTTTTCGAGGGCTGGGCTAACGACAGATTTGTCTTGACGTATTGTAGATTCCATGCTTGCCTTAATTGTTGCGATTACTTGTTACCAGGCTCTGCCTAGTAACACAGATCCGGAAGCTCTGCCTCCAAATTTTCATGTCAGCTTTTCGAGGCAGAGCCTCTGGACATGGTTTCCCAGGCTCTGCCTGGGAACCAGTAGAAAATCCCCAATCTAAAATCGGATGAGCCAGCAAGCTGAACTTCTGCAAAATCAAGAATCTTGACACTCTCAGCGCTAAAGCGACTGAGATTCTTAAGACCATAATTTAAGTCTTAAAGGCGCTGACAAATCGCCTCTACTGATTCCGCTTAGATCAAGCCCAAGCATCACCGCTACGTTTTTTCTCCCCATATTTGCAGCACCATTACAGTCCGCATTGATTAACCAACCTTGAGCAGTACGATACAAGCCGCGCAATACTCGCTTACCAGATTCTTTCCACCCTGTTAGGGTCGAATGACAAGTCGCCTTGTCATCCTCCCTTTCAAAACCGTGCATGAGACTTTCACCTCACACGGCTCCTCTTATGTCTTAGCATTTGTCATTTGCACCAGTCTGTCATGATTTGTTTTTGTGTCATGGCAATGTCTATGGAGTGCTTGTAGATTTGTATATTCATCTTTTCCACCTTGGTTAACAGGGATTATGTGATCGATTTCTATCAAGTCACCTTCATAGAAGTGGAGGTCACAGTGTTCGCATTTTCCTTTTTGCTTTTTCAGTAGACTGGCTAACCTGCTAGAGATTTGTGGATGTTTACCCATTCGTGATGCCCAGTAGATATAATCTCCGTCGTAGGGGCTTTTGGAACCTTTCACTTTCACATGAGGTTGTGTTTTGGTGTCTATATATTTCGCTAGAGCCAATCCATGTTCAGTGCTGAATCGCCAGTTCTCGTTGCCTCTCTTCCGCCAATACTTAGAAAAGACCTTGTATTTTTGGGTTTTCGGACAGGCTCTGAGTGCCCAACTTCTGAGTTTCTGCCAAGTGAGAAAGTCCATTCTATCGAATGTTTCACTGGCAAATATCGTACTGTAGTAGTTAGCCCATCCTCGGACAATTGGATTTAATTCTCTGATTAAACCTAATTGGTTGTTCGATGTGTGACTTTTTATTACTTCGGCAACCTTCTTGAGATGTATCTTTTGTTTCTCTTTGCTAGGTTGTATCTGTGTATTGAATCCTAATGGGTTTCCATTTGTGCTTTTTGCAGAACGGTATGTCCCTGTTTCAAATTGCCTTATGGAGAAACCAAGAAAGTCAAATCCGGTATTACCCTCAAACTTATTAAGCGAGTGAGAAATTTTGGTTTTACTTGGTTTTAGTTCTAATTCCATCGGACTCAACCATTCAGATATCGCTACCTTACACTCCTTGATAATCTCGAAGTCGTCATGTAGAACTACGAAGTCGTCGGCATATCTGATGACTGCTGGTATCCTTCGTATTATTTCCTTTCCTTTCCATTTCTGGGGAAACTTTTCGGTGATTAGTTTCTCAATCCCATGCAAAGCAATATTGGCTAGGAGGGGTGAGATAGAACCACCTTGTGGCGTTCCTTCTTCAGTGGGAAATAGTTCTTTTCCATCTATATATCCGGCTTTCAACCATTGTTTTATTTGCCTTCTTAAGATTGGGAACGTGTTGATTTTCTCAAGGAGTGCTTTGTGGTCTATCTTGTCGAAGCATTTACTTATATCTGCATCCAGTACAAATTTAGTTTTACTCTTCAAATGATTGAAGATTGCTTCGATAGCGTCGTGACATCCTCGCCCTGGTCGAAAACCGTATGAATTGGCTTCAAACTTGGCTTCCCATTCGGGTTCTAACGTCATTTTTGCTAGTGTTTGTAGCGTTCTGTCATGGATAGTAGGAATTCCCAATGGACGCTTATTTCCATCTGATTTTGGTATCCAAATCCTGCGAGTCGGTTTAACTTTGTTTCCAAGTTTTATTTTATTTACAAGCTCTAGTCGGTCATCTGGGCTTAATGATTTTATACCATCTACCCCCGCCGTCTTTTTGCCTGTATTATCTTGGGTTATTTTCCTGACTGCTAGACATTTTGCTGACCAAGATTTGAGCGTTGATTACCTACTCAGACATCGACCTTTCTGAGAGAGTTTTGAGGTTTACTTCGTTCCAAATTTCCTTTGATTGAACCTTTAGAATGACTCTATCCACCGGATTTCTTTGTCAGTGCATACTGGTCAAACCCGAAATTGCCAGCGACCCTCCTTGTCTTTTAGACGCAGATTTATTCTTGCCTTTTGGCTTGGACTATTAACTGTCGTAGTCCATTGCGAATTTCGATGGTTCAACAAGTCTTCAAGCTTTCGCTTTATTCATGGGTTCATGCTTGGCAGGGATTTCCCGTACAGTTCGGAATTACTGCCTTTCTATCCCGCTTTATCTTCTTTGATAATCAGTCTCAAAGATAGGGATAGGGCTGTCACTGTAGCACCTACAGGGAAGGACTTGCCGTTCTAGGTTACTAGGCTCACCTACAAGGAAATTTAGTTGTCATCTATTGAGGATTAAAGTGCGAACTCTACCCTTGCGGGTTACTCAATAAATGCCAGTCATCCCCCTATTACTAGGTTTCGACTGAACGAATCGCACTCAGGTTTTGCGCCGAACGTAGGCAGGAAATCTCTATCAATAAACGAAGCTTTGGAAGTATATGACTCTTCAGTTTCTACAAACTGAATTCCGTACTGCTCGCATAGTTGCTTAATTCTTTCTTTTAGGCGACCTGTAGGAATTTGCACAAACTTTTGATTTGTTTTTGCTCCCATATTAGCGCCGTCTTTTTGACCCGTATTCCAGCCAAAAATAATTATGCCTATCTTATTCTTTAAGCAATGCCTAACAACCTTTTTAGAGGCTTTATTGATAGCATCACGCATGGTTCGGTTGCGCTTCTCAGTTATCTGAGCAAGTCTGTTTGACCAGTACCCGTTAGCCTTACCTTCCATCAAAGATGCAACACGTTTGTTGTAGCCTTGATTGATAGATTTTAAATGCTTGCCATCAACAATAAAACTGGTTCCAACATTGCTAACACAGGTTAACCAATTATCTACACCATGATCGATCATCAAGTATTGCTTTTACTTTTTTATCAGGACTAATTAGGTTTTGTTGACATCCGAACATTTTTTTTACCTCCTTAATATATAATAGCATAGTAATTACACTTTATTATATGCCAACTAAAAAACATCCTATCCCTGCTTATCTTGACGATATTGAGTTTAAAAAACTAACTGCTATTGCTGATAATTGGGGATGTAGTTTATCGGCAGCAATTAAAAGATTAATTAGGGAATGCAAAGAAGACGGCGGTTTCAACCGCCGTTCGCTTACCTCCCAGCACTAAAGTGCAGGGCTTCTCGCGTATCGTGTTATTTTTTGTGAATCAAATCCTCCCAGAACCTCCCCACCCCAAAAATAACTGCTAACATACGTGTTGTATAGTTAATCAACAAGCTCCGCAAGGGCCCTACCTGCGTACCGCAAAATGGCAAAAAAAGATACGTCTACAAAAATTACTGAAAGCCCCGAAAAGCAAAAAGCCCTAACTGCGGTACTAGCCCAGATTGAGCGCAGCTTTGGCAAAGGGGCAATCGTCCGATTGGGAGACGCCACTCGCATGAGGGTAGAAACCATTCCCAGCGGAGCCCTGACACTTGACATCGCCTTGGGTGGCGGTTTGCCAAAGGGCCGAGTCATTGAAATTTATGGCCCAGAAAGTTCGGGTAAAACAACTCTAGCGCTACACGCGATCGCCGAAGTCCAAAAATCCGGCGGTATCGCCGCCTTCGTCGATGCCGAACACGCCCTAGATCCCACCTACGCCTCAGCTTTGGGTGTCGATATTGAAAATCTCCTAGTTTCCCAACCCGACACCGGAGAAATGGGGCTAGAAATTGTCGATCAACTCGTGCGTTCCGTCGCCGTCGATATCGTAGTAATTGACTCCGTAGCAGCCCTCGTCCCCCGCGCCGAAATTGAAGGCGACATGGGCGACTCTCACATGGGTTTGCAAGCCCGGTTGATGAGCCAAGCTTTGCGGAAAATCACCGGCAACATCGGCAAATCTGGCTGTACCGTGATTTTCCTCAACCAATTGCGGCAAAAAATCGGCGTAACTTACGGCAACCCCGAAACTACAACTGGCGGTAATGCTCTCAAATTCTATGCCAGCGTGCGGCTCGATATTCGCCGGATTCAAACCTTGAAAAAGGGCACTGAAGAGTACGGAAATCGCACGAAAGTGAAAGTTGCTAAAAATAAAGTTGCTCCGCCTTTCCGAATTGCCGAATTTGACATTGTATTTGGCAAAGGCATTTCTACTTTAGGCTGTCTGACTGACTTGGCAGACGAAATGGGAGTAATTACCAAAAAAGGTTCTTGGTATAGCTATAACGGCGATAACATTGCTCAAGGACGAGATAAAGTCATTCAACATATGGAGAAAAATATCGATTTCAAAAATGAAATTGAGAAGCTAGTGCGAGAAAAACTTGCTACTGGTGCTGTGGTTTCTGCTAATTCTGTCGCTCCTGTTGATGATGAGGATCTAGAAGATGCAGAAGATTTAGAAGATGCAGAAGACATGGGAGATTTGGAAGAAATCTAAATCCTTTAGTAAATTTTCTTCTCTTAGATCCCCGACTGCTTTTTTAAGAAGTCGGGGATTTGTTTATTCTGTTTTTTTAAGATGTAGGGATGATATCATTTCCGCTGGCATCGGAATCATATATTTGGATCGTATTAGTGCGAGCGAGACCCTCGCACTATATAATTCCGATGCTGCCGGATTTGATGTCACTTACTGCGGCAAAGAAATAGGCTGAACGTATTGAGAATTAGCGCGCACATAACAGCCTTGTTTCGTCAGCAACCAGGGTTGACCGTTCGCTGTCGAAATCGCATTTCCTCCCCTGAGTTCAGCAGCAATTGGATCTTGATTCGCGCGGTAAACTTGTTTGATCGATCCATTGGGAGTCTGGCGGCAGTTGAGTTCTCCATCCCGCGAGGTGATTCGCCAAAATGGCCAAGTTACTAAGCCAGCAGTTTCGGTCAACCAAGTATTAGCATTGCTAGAAGTGTAGTCGCCGCTAGCATGAGCACGCGGTAAAGTTTCAACTAATTTCATTTCAAATGTCTGACCGATGGAAGGACAATTTTCTCCTCCATTCACCTTCCAAGTAACTCTTACTCCCAATTTGTCGCTGCTTCCCACTAGATGCCGGACAATGTTGATATCCCCAGAACAAATCATTTTTTTCCCCGGTCCGATCGCACGCTCTTGGAAAGTTCCCTTGTAGTAGTAAGAGCCGACCCCGCCATCAAAATGGCTAATTTTAATAGCGCCAAAAAATTCGCGAGCGCCTACTTTTGTAAAATAAAAACCTGTGGGATTGTTCCCATTTTCTGAGAGGTTTAACGAAGTTTTGCCCGTGTCATTAATATAGGTAGTGGCGCTAGCAGCAGCACACCCAAATAAAGACAGAACTGCTGCGGACAACCCGATATAAAGTTTTTTCATGGTCGTACTTTGGATAAATCTATACTTTATTTATAGCTCTTAATGAAAATACTTTACCAGTCGCTCGATCGAGTGTCACTCATTTGAGCGACAGGGCGGGCTAGAAGCCCAACCCCTACTCCCCACAAAAGATGAAGCTTCTTGTGGGCTGGGAATCCTGCCCGCCTCAATTCTGCAAAACTTCACCCTACTTCAGCTCCTTTCAACTCTCTTCACTTGGAATCACCCGTATCAAAGGATCTACACGCTGTCACTTCTGACTCATTGCAGGTTCCAATAATTCGTAGCAAAATAAATCTATATACGTAAGTAAGGAGTTCCAATCACCGCTAAATACTGTGGATTTTACGGGTACTTCGGCGAGGGTGTATTTGGCTTGAGCAAAATTAGCATGATTGTTAAAGTCGGCAAATTCCACAGCCAAAGCTGTTTGTAAAGAAATGCAAATGTTCCTGAAAGTGGATTGGTTGAAGAGAAAATACGACTTTCTGAGCTAAGCGACTAAAAATATCAAGTTGATCTAGAGCAAACATGAACTTGACAAACGCGAATGGAATTATGAAGAAAATTCAATCATTGCTCAAGGGAGAATAAATTATGGCAGATTCTGAGTTAGAAGTTATATTAAAGATAGCTCAAAAAATTAATCCTCAAATTGAGAGCTGTCTAAAATTAGAAATTGACTTGGAAAAATTGCGCCAACTACCGGCAGGAACATTAGGGTGCGAAGTGGCGCTATTTCTGGATGAGCAAGGATTTGAGGCGATCGAATCGGGAGACTGGATTCAGCGAAACCACGACGTTTGGCACGTTTTGACTGGTCTTTCACCTTCAGTCGAAGATGAATTCGTACTTCAAGCGTTTACTCGCGCTCAAGTATTTCGTCCTTCCTCTGCGATTTTAGTGTTAGTTGGACTGCTAACTGGCAATTGTACGATCGCGCAGATTATCAAAGGTTTAAGACACGGAAAATTAGCCACGAGGCTAATTGAGTGGGACGTTGAATCTGATTGGGAAACTCCTTTATCTGAGGTGCGAAAAAAACTCGGAATTATGCCATTGATTGATTAGAATTTAACTGATTTTCTGATTACAAAACTATGCAAAGCACAAGTTATAAACCGATAATTAGCCTGAGTCCACGAGAAAAGGCGATCGCACAATTAGTCGCCCAAGGTCTGCCCAACAAATGTATTGCCAAACATCTAGATATCAGCCACTGGACGGTTGCTACTTACGTGCGTCGAATTTTTATCAAACTCAGTGTCTCTTCCAGAACAGCGATGATTGCGCTGTTGATTCAAGAAAATTTGCTCTGGGATTAAGGATTTGGGGAATGGGAGAGATGATAGTTAGGACACGGCAGTGCCGTGTCCCTACAGTATTATTTCGGTAGGGAGACGGCACTGCCGTATCCTCTATATCATTCCGGTATAACCGGAAACGATATAACGTGCAACCTCAATCTGAGGATAGAGGGTCTGGGTGACAGAGGTCTGCTATGGTATAAAATATTTCTATATAAGATTTAAACTATAGGTTATGAATGTTTTAGGCGATCGATTCAATCAATTTACAGGTAAAACTAGATTTGCCGTTTGCCGTGTGTTCATTCACCTAAGCGGTGAAGAAGTCGCACCCATATTGGGAATTCTCAATAGCACTGCTAGAGATGCAATTGATGCAGACGGCGACTTAACAGTTTTAGGAGAAGGGCTGGTAGAAGTTTGTAATCACCTATTGCAGTATGATAACTACTGGAAATCAGCGGCAAATGAAGGTGATGTTTTTTGGAACGAAGGGGAAGCAGGCGATTATGTAGAGGAACTATTTACTGATTCAGCTCAACGCTATCTCAGCGAACCTCAATATATTGATTCTGTTGAGGATAAAAATTCTCTCTTATCTCTGCCTGTAACTAGAAATGTAGTGGTAATTATAACAGTTGCTTATGAAGGAGAAGTTCGGGAACTCGAAACTGACCTCGCTGATATGAGTGCACTGAAAACTGGTTTGAAAGCGCTGATTAATTTGAATTATCAGCAAAGACTCAGAGCTATTCAAGTTCACTTTTCTCCCGCACAATTGGGAGATGAACTTACTGATGATCAGTTGTTGGTCAATTTCTCTGAACTCATTCCTTTGTAGGGAAGGAAGTTCGGCAACGGATTTTGTAACGGATTTAACGGATGTTAAGGAAGAAGGAAGAGGGAAGAAAGATTTTCGATACTTCTAAACTTATACACTTCGACTACGCTCAGTGTACGATCCCAATCGCCAATTCCCAATTCCCAATGCCCCATTCCCAATTCCCAATTCCCAATTCCCAATTCCCAATTCCCAATTCAAATTAGTATTTATGCTGCGAAAATTGATAGTTTATTTAATGACCGTAACGTTGTGTTTGACGACTATAGCCTGTGGATCTTCTACTCCAAAACCGGAGGCAAATCAGAAAGTTAATACAGTTCGTTCTGCGCCCACTCCTATTAGCAATAATTTAACTCAAGGGCAATATCCCGTACAGCAAGCTACCTATGATGATAGTGAGGGAGAATATAGCTTGATGTTGCTTAATACTCCGGCCGGTACTTCCTCTGTTTACCGATCGCGAGATTTGCAAATGGCTCGTTTAACTGACGAGGAAATAGCGCAAGGTAAGAAAAGTTATCTAAATTTGGAGCAAAGTAAAGCGAGCTTGCATTTGACAGAAGATTTTAAAATTGAGTATGTTCATAATGTGACTGAAACTGTTAGTAATCCTCAAACTGGTCAGCCTCAAACGGTGGTAGTGAGACAGCAATCTGGCTTTTGGGCTCCTTTTGCTGGGGCTATAGCTGGCCAGGCGATCGGCAGTTTGTTATTTACACCACGCTATTATATGCCCCCAGTCTATCAGCCGGGGATTATGAGAGGATATGGCGGGTATGGTAATACTTATGGCGAAGCTGTGAGCCAATATCAAACTCGTTACCAAGCACCTCCTGCTGCGGTGAGAAACCGTCAAGCTTTGAGGACGACGGGCCGGCTGCGATCGCCCACATCGAACGCACCAGCGACTCGCAGACCGTCGCGAGATGCCAATCGATCGACTGGTTCGGGTTATGGTGGTAGTAATTTGAGACGATCGCAAAAACCCAGTTCCCCGCAGCAAAGACGGAGTCCGAGTTTTGGTAGCGGTAGAAATTCTCGTCCACCTAGTCGGAGTCCTTCTTTCGGCAGTGGGAGAAGGCGTTAAAGGTTGCATTTCGACTACGCACTACTTCTCTAAGCATGACTTCGACTACGCTCAGTCACCATTAAGCTCAGTCACCGCGTAGTTGAAGTATGGGGCAAAAGGGGCTAGTTGCTGCAAAAGTTGAATTTTGTAAACTTTCTTAAGAAATAGGGTCGATCGCCCGGTAA
The DNA here is from genome assembly GCA_043718495.1 of Oscillatoriales bacterium. Taxonomy (GTDB): domain Bacteria; phylum Cyanobacteriota; class Cyanobacteriia; order Cyanobacteriales; family Microcoleaceae; genus Microcoleus. Next base: position 70,833 of record JAYSVM010000215.1, read on the forward strand.
GATCAGAAGCGGATTTTCTAATTGAACAATCTAGACTTATTTACCAGAAAATTGGGTCTAAAGCCCCGTGCTTTGAGCATCGGCTTCTGCTGCTATAATTGTAGTGGTTGGAAATCCCCTGGTGGTGGCTTGTTCA
>JAYSVM010000216.1:0-30755 GCA_043718495.1 Oscillatoriales bacterium
CCATTAGCTTTGAGATTTTTTGCTAACTCTGGATCGATGCTTTGAATTTGGTATTGACCAGTAGGATCTAGTAAAGCTAACTTCGTTGTCTGTTTTTCCAAGTTCTCCAGAAAAATGAAGTAATCATTCACCTCTTTGGCACGTTTATTAAAGTCTAGGAGTACAGTTTCCATGATTATTCTAGTAGTCGATCTCGGACATATTTAATACGCATAATTACTTTCCTAAAACTGGTTGCATTAGATTGGGTGCATTATTGAAATAAAGTGTATTTACGCCATTAAAATGATTGTATCCGTTCAAATAAATCTCTTTTGACTTCCTCATTTGCAGCTTTAGTTAATTGGATAATCCTAACTGTAGTTCGGTTGAAGTTCCTCTGACGAGGAAGGAGTAAATCAGCAAACTTAAATCCATTCAACTGCTCTAATTTTTTGAGTCCACTTAAGATTAATTCGTTGTTAACAAATCTAGTTAGGGTAAGAATGCGTTGTGCACCGTCTACGATCTCTAAACGCGGTTCATCATTTTCATCATGACCGATATCAACAACGAATAGATAAGGTATCGGGAGCCCCCAAATTACCGATTCGATAAACTTGGATTGCCTTGCTTCATCCCAAACAAGTTCACGTTGGTAGTTGGGAATAAACAACTTATTACTATCATCGTTAATTCCTTCCATATATTTTTGTACGAGTATTTCGACTGGATACTGTTTCGTATCGTAATTAATTTGCTTCTGCTTGTCGCGAATTTCCATTTCAGCAGCATTTCTGTCTTGCAGCGTAATTTTTTCTAGCTTTGCTTGCATGATATTTTAAAGTAACGAATAAGAATTGTACATACGATCATTTTACCACAGCCCAGAGTTGATGGAGTGCTGTTCGGAGAAGTTTTGTCTTGATGCTAGCGAAGCGCCCGCATGATATAGAGGACACGGCACTACCATTTCCCTACGATTAATCATGGTAGGGAAACGGCACTGCCGTGTCCTGATTTCTTATCTGCGTCAATCCGCGTCTATTAGCTATTTAGCAGTCACTAACTGGGCAGGCAGCCTTTTAAACGCCAACCTTTCATTCTCGATATCCACAAAAATCGTATCCCCATCCACAAAATCTCCCCGCAAAATACCCTTCGCCATTTGCGTTTCCAACTCCCGTTGAATACCCCGTTTCAAAGGCCGCGCACCATATACTGGATCGAACCCTATTTCTGCTAAGAAGTCGATCGCAGATTCCGACAATTTCAGAGACATTTTGCGATCGCCCAAACGTTTTTCCAACCGCTTAACTTGCAACAGCACAATCTGCCGCAATTCAGCCTTAGTCAAACTGTGGAAAATAATCATCTCATCAATCCGGTTCAGGAATTCCGGGCGGAAAGTAGCCCGCATCGACTCCATCACCCGACTCCGCATTTGTTCCTCATCTCCCGCTACATCTAAAATGTATTGAGAACCGACATTCGATGTCATAATAATCACAGAATTCTTAAAGTCTACTGTATGACCTTGAGCATCAGTAACGCGGCCATCGTCGAGAATTTGCAGCATGATATTGAAGACATCCGGGTGCGCTTTCTCGATTTCATCGAATAGAATCACCGAGTAAGGACGGCGGCGCACAGCCTCAGTTAATTGTCCACCTTCATCGTAGCCGACGTATCCCGGAGGCGCGCCAATCAACCGCGAAACTGCGTGTTTTTCCATGTATTCCGACATATCAATTCGCACGATCGCCTCTTCTGTATCAAACAGATAAGATGCTAATGCTTTGGCTAATTCCGTTTTGCCAACACCCGTGGGGCCGAGGAAGATAAAACTCGCAACCGGACGATTTGGATCGGCTAATCCGGCGCGCGATCGCTGAATTGCATCTGCAACCGCCGTCACCGCTTCATCCTGTCCAATTACCCGCTTGTGCAGTTCATCTTCCAAGTGCAGAAGTTTCTCCATTTCCGATTCAACTAACTTGCTAATCGGGATTCCTGTCCACTTAGAAATAATCTCGGCAATATCAGATTCGGTAACTTCTTCCCGCAGCAGAGTTTTACCTGTAATCTGACTTGCTGTCAGTTTAGCTTCCGCTTCTTTCAGTTGTTTTTGCAACTCGGTTAATTTGCTATATTTCAACTCAGCAGCGCGGTTAAGGTCGTATTTTAACTCAGCTTGTTGAATTTCAATGTTAACCTTATCAATCTGTTCTTTAATCTTTTGAATGCTGTCGATGACACCTTTTTCCGATTGCCATTGCGCGTTCAAACCGCTTTGCTGTTCCTTGAGATTTGCTAAGTCTTTTTCCAGTCTTTCCAAACGGTCGATCGATGCAGCATTGCTTTCTTTTTGCAGCGACAATCTTTCCATTTCTAGCTGCAAAACCTTGCGATCGATTTCGTCTAGTTCTTCCGGCTTGGAAGTAATTTCCATTTTGAGTTTAGCCGCCGCTTCGTCCATTAAATCAATGGCTTTGTCGGGTAGGAAGCGATCGCTAATATATCGAGTTGACAAAGTAGCCGCCGCCACTAACGCATTGTCGGAAATTTTAACGCCGTGATGAACTTCATACCGTTCTTTTAAACCCCGCAGAATAGAAATAGTATCTTCAACGGTTGGCTGGTCAACATAAACTTGTTGAAAACGGCGTTCTAGGGCTGCATCTTTTTCCAGATACTTGCGGTATTCATCGAGAGTTGTAGCACCAATACAGCGCAATTCTCCCCTCGCTAACATGGGTTTTAGCAAGTTGCCGGCATCCATTGAGCCTTGAGTTGCACCCGCACCGACAACGGTGTGAATTTCATCAATAAATAAGATGACTTTCCCGTTGCTATCCATCACTTCTTTGAGCACCGCTTTCAAGCGTTCTTCAAATTCTCCCCGGAATTTTGCACCGGCAATTAATGCACCCATATCTAAGCTGATTAATTGTCTGTCTTTGAGAGATTGCGGCACATCTCCGGTAATGATTCGTTGGGCGAGTCCTTCGGCGATCGCAGTTTTTCCTACTCCCGGTTCTCCAATCAATACGGGGTTATTCTTGGTGCGACGGCTCAAAATTTGAATCGTGCGACGGATTTCGTCATCCCGTCCGATGACTGGATCGAGTTTGCCTTGACGCGCTGCTTCTGTCAAATCTCGGCCGTATTTTTCCAGCGCTTCGTATTTGCCTTCTGGATTTTGATCGGTCACTTTGTTGTTTCCTCGGACTTGGGTAATTATATCTTTGAGTTTGGTTTCATCTAGTTTAAATTCTTGGAACAGATTTTTGCCAAAGCGATCGTCCTTAACGTATCCTAGTATCAGGTGTTCGATCGAGATAAATTCATCACCGTAGTCTTTTCGATAAGTTTCGGCCCGATCGAGCAAAGTGTCGAGAGAACGACCGAGATAAACATTGCCGCCGCTTCCAGAGATTTTCGGCTGGCGACTGATAAACTCATCAGTACGATCGCGCAATTTTGATAGCGTTACGCCTGCTTTGTTAAATAAGCTGCTCGCAAGTCCCGATTCTTGTTCTAGCAAAGCTTTCATCAAGTGTTCGCTTTCTAGCTGCTGCTGCTGGGCTGCTTTGACAACTTCTGGGGTGCGGGCGAGGGCTTCCCAGGCTTTTTCGGTAAATTGGTTCGGATTATTCGGTTGCATAAATTTTAATTCCCTGAATTTTAAAAGAGCGATACTGTAAAGGCAAATGCTCGTAGCTTGCGGGGCTCCCAGCCATCGCTCGTATAATTGTCATTGTAGGGAGTTAGTGGCGATCGGGCGATCGGTATTCCGCTATCTAAAGATAGGTATTTCCGTCCTTAATCTATATGAACAGGACTTACGCATAGATACCAAAGAAATTGGGTTTTTACGATAACTTCATCTGTCTATCCGTTACATCCGTTAAAAAATCCGTTGCCGAACTTCCTTCAAACTTGCATAATCACCCGTTCCGGGAGACTGACAGTAAAAGTAGAACCTTTACCATCCTGGCTTTCCACACTAATTTCGCCGCCCAGAATCTCACACAAACGTTGGCTAATTGTCAAGCCCAAACCTGTACCTCCATACTTGCGAGTAGTCGAGGCATCGGCTTGAATAAAAGGTTTAAATATCTGCTGCAATTGCTCGTCCGTCATCCCAATGCCCGTGTCGCTGACTCGAAAGACCAAAACTTGAGCAGTGTACTGTGAACCAGAAGAAGAAGCATCATTATTTTTATGCTTTTTCTTCGGTCTGGATTTTACAATTTTCATTCTTTCTATCCCAATTGTAATCACACCTTTTTCGGTGAATTTAGCCGCATTACTGAGCAAGTTGAGGAGAATTTGTCGCACTTTTGGCTGGTCGGCGTACATCATACCGAGTTCGCCTTGAGTTTTTAGTGCTAAAGAATTGCCTTTTTTTTCTATTAGCGGTTGAGCTGTAGTCATCACTTCTTCAACCATTGTCGCCACGTCGAAGTTTTCTAAATACAGGGTGACGTGACCGGCTTCTATTTTGGAAATATCCAGGATGTCGCTAATCATATCCAGCAAATGTTTGCCCGCAGTTTGAATTCTTTCTAAGTCCGGGAGAAAGTCTTCGGAACCGGCATCTTGAGCATCTTCTTGCAGCATTTCGCTGTAATTGATGATGGCATTCAGGGGGGTACGCAGTTCGTGACTCATGTTGGCTAGAAATGCACTTTTGGAGCGGTTGGCAGCTTCGGCTGCTATTTTTGCTTCCTGCAAGTCTTCTGTATATTCTGCTACTCGCTGAATGAGTTCGTTGAGCGAAATTGCTAGCAATCCTACTTCATCGGAAGTAGTGACTGGCGCTTGCAAGTCAAAGTTGGATTCTTCGGTAACTCGCTGAGCGATGAGAGTGGTGGCTTCTAGGGGACGCGCGATCGCACCACTGGTGTATGCTGCTAACATAGCTGCGATCGCGGCTGATATGGCTAGAGAACCGATCAGAATTAGAGTTCCCAGTTTTTCTGCTTTCTCGTAGGTTCTAAATGCCTCGTCTGCTTTGTCCCGAAAACTGCCCGCTAGTTGAGCTGAATCCTGGGAAAATTTTTCAAGCTTAAAAGCATTGTCACCAGTGGCAAAATTATTCAAGTTGCGCCCAAAAACCTGCTGCTGTTTCGGATTCAAACCCGATAATTTGCTACTCCCCAACAGTTGTTGGACTTGTTGGAAGTAAGCTTCGACTATTTTATTGTTGGCTTTAGCGAACTCTTGAATCTGTTGGTAGTCTTGAGCCACCGCGAGATTTGAAGTCGGCGGGAGGTTTTGCAATTGTTCGAGTTGTGCGCTCATCTGAGCAACGCGAGTCAGAAATGCCGAACGTTCGCGATCGAAAATTTGCGGTTTTGTCGTCAGACTCAGCAGCAACAACTGGTTAATTCTGACTTCCTGGACAGTATTATTGAGGTTAGTCAGGATTTCGGCTTTATCTCGGTCGATCGCGAGTTGTTCACGAACCTGCTGTTTATAATAAGATTCCACTCCGCGTCCCGTCGCAGCACCCAAAATGGCAATACCAATGACCAAGGCGTATCCGCAGCCGATTTTCTGCCTGATACCCAAGCGACTGAACAGAATTTTCAACCCTGTTTGAGGAGGGTTATGGGGTTGATTTTTCGAGGCTAAGGTTGAAGACATGGGCAATATACTCGTCACCCAGAAAGGGATTATCTCTATTCTAATTCATCCCTGGCTAACAGTAAATAGAGTTCTTAATCCCAAACCAGATTTCGGTAGTTATAGGGTCTTTGCAGCGTTCCACTACTTTTTCTGCTTGACAGTTGGCATAAGTTATGAATGCATTGAGCTGTTGACTGTTGACTGTTGACTGTTGACTGTTCATTGTGAATGTGAAATCCCCCGCAATGTAGCACAGGGGATAAACTCAAAAGTTATCAAATATGCTCTACTGGCAAAGTCGAAATGGTGCTAACTCAGTAGGAAGTTTTGAAGCATTAGGTACACTAGCACTTACTGGAACGAAGATTCCCATACCAAAACTGCAACCCTCTGCATTTTTGCATTCCCCAGGCTTAGCAGTGATTTGATATTCACCTTGGGATGGAGGAGTAAAAGAAATTGATGCCATTTCACCTGCCTTTTGACTCGCTGCGATTTCCGTGCCGTTGGCATCCTGGAGAGTTAGATTTAAACCCTGGCAATTTCCGTCACAAGTAGCTGCAAAAACATACTCTATATCAGGATGTAGCGTAGCTCGAAAAGGAGATGAAACTTGATTCTTAACAGTGCCTAGCAACGGTACAAATACTAATTTTTGACCGTTATTTTTCCGTTGTTCAACTTCTGTTTTTAGGCGACAAGTAACAGTTTTTTGCTCGTTAGTGAGTTCTTGGGCGATCGCATTTCCTACCATTCCCGTCCCAAGAATCAGTGCGATACCAGAAATAACCAGATGTTTGGTATTCATTGATGTCCCCTAAAGCTAATTTATCTGAAGCCTATCACATTTGTTGGAATTGGGCATTGGGCATTGGGCATTGGGCATTGGGCATTGGGCATTGGGCATTGGGCATTGGGCATTGGTAAAATCTAACCAATAACTAATAACCAATAACTAAATCATTTCTTGCGAAAATCCCAAGCTGGCACAAACTTAGAGTCTCCCCAAACACCACGACGACTTTTCTTAGCTTCGGCTTCCGCCTTTTCCAGAATACTTGCACTAGGACAATTTTTCAAGTAAGGACGGTAAACCATTGCTAGTCCCTCACGAGTCAAAACTTCTTGGACAAATGTACCATTTGGTAAGCGAACCTCACTGACTTGGCGGCCATAGCGATCGGTATCTGTAACAGTTAATACTACCCTACTACCTCCTTCTTTTACTAGCTGCTGTGTTCTTTGTAATGCTTGATTTCCCCACTTAAATTGGTTTTTCAGTCCTGATGCTTTGCTATTTTTTTCAGCATTTGTGTGGGATATTTCTGGTGCGTCAACACAGGCAAAACGCACCTTAATATCTTTTCCAGCACTATCACTGGCCACCAGAGTATCACCGTCGCTGACTCGTTTTACAGCATAGTTATTCAGTGCGTAACTCTCTGGACAGCCGAATAGTAGCAACACCAAAATAACTGGACTTAAGTTTTTGATTTTTGGGAAAATGGCGATTTTAATTTGACTCATATTGTTCTATTTTTATTTGGTTTCCATCCAATTTTGCCCCGCATGAATGTCAACTATCAACGGTACGCTCAAAACTAGAGCATTTTCCATTGCAGTTCTAATTTTTGGTTGCAATTCTTCCCATTCGTGGGGAGGTACTTCAAAGATTAATTCATCATGCACTTGCAGTAGTAATCGCGCCTGATAGTTTTGCAAAACTTTGTTGACTTCAATCATGGCAAGTTTAATGATATCAGCACTGGAGCCTTGGATGGGAGCATTTGCTGCGGCCCGCAAAGATTGTGCGTCATCTCTGCTGAGAGATTTAAATATCTTGGAGTCAATGTCTTTGGGATTGCAGCCTTTTAACTTGACGAGGCTTTCGCTCTGGAATTTTAAGTAGCGACGACGACCTAGTATAGTGGAAACGTAGCCAAGTGCGATCGCCTCTTTTTTCACTCCCTCCAAATATTCAAATAGTTTACTATAGCGCTGGTTAAATCGTTCAATAAACTTTTTACCATCTGCCGCGCTTTTACCCATCGATTTGCCAAACTTAATCGCCCCCATACCATAAACTACCCCAAAATTAATCGTTTTGCCAAACCGTCTTTCATCTGGGGTGATTTCCTCTTTTTCAAACAAAAGTTGAGCTGTCACAGTATGCACATCTCGGTTATCTTTGTAAGCTTCGATTAATACAGGTTCTTGACTCAAATGAGCTAAAATCCGCAACTCGATTTGAGAATAGTCAGCCGACACCATCAACCAACCCTCTTCCGGCAAAAAAGCCTTGCGAATTTGTCGTGAAAATTCGGTGCGGATGGGAATATTTTGCATATTAGGATTAGAAGAAGAAAGTCTTCCCGTACCTGTAGCAGCTTGGTTGAAATCTGTATGCACTCGCCCGGTATCTGCACGCACTAACTGCGGCAAAGCATCCACATAAGTTGATTTCAATTTGGATAATGTTCGATGTTCTAATAAATCATCTACAATCGGGTGGTCTCCTTGCAGTTTATCCAAAACAGCGGCATCGGTAGAGTATCCTGTTTTGGTTTTGCGAGACTTTTTCTTGAACTCATCGGGGATTTTTTCTAATAAGATTTCGCTGAGTTGCTTGGGCGAACCTAAATTGAATTCTCTTCCCGCTGCTTCATAGGTATTTGCTTCAAGTTCGGCTAATGTTTTTTCTAGCTGTTTCGATAATTCTTGCAGATAAGCTGAATTAATGCGAACTCCGCAATGCTCCATTTCTGCTAAAATTGGTTCTAAAGGTTGTTCTACTTCTAGTAGCAAGTGGTGTAGAGATTTTTTAGATGGCGCATTTTCATCGGCTGCATCCAATTCTGCTGTGAGTTTACTTACCAATTGAAATGTTGTGTAAACATCCATACCGCAGTAGTCAGCAACTTCTCGAATGCTGATGTCAGCAATTGTTTTGTCTTTTGCCACTAATTCTTTGTAACTTTTGGCGACAATTCCTAGGTATTTACTTGACAATGAACTGAGACTGTGGCTAGTTTCGGGATTGATGACATAACTGGCTAACATTGTGTCGAAGACGACTCCTGTTAGTTTGATTCCTTGACAGCGCAGGATCGATCGGTCAAATTTAGCATTTTGCAGCGCCTTGGGATATTTTTCACTCTCCAAAATCGGACGCAAAGCATTGATAACTATAGCTTTGTCTAAGTTTTGACCTGTTTTATGCCCGATCGCAATATAGGCCAAATCTGATTCGCCGGTTCCCCAACAACAGCCAATTCCGACTAATTCAGCATCTCGCGGTTCCAAGGCGGTAGTTTCAGTATCCCATGCCACGGGTGTAGTTTTATCGGTGCAGGTTTCCAGCAGTTCTACTAATTCGTTTAACTGTTCAATGGTTTGAATGATTCGGGGCTTGATTGGTAATTTGTTTGCTTGTTGGGCGGCTACGGTGTCGGCATAATTCCAAAACGACAATTCATCTTCTGAATTTTCTGAAGAAACAGGCAAGATGCCTGTTCCACTATCAGTTGAATCTATTGTGGGGTGGGCATCTTGCCCGCCATTAGCAACAGGCAAGATGCCTGTTCCACTATCAGTTGAATCTGTTGTGGGGTGGGCATCTTGCCCGCCATTAGCAACAGGCAAGATGCCTGTTCCACTATTGAAAGATATTCCTTCTTCCTTCTTCCTTCTTCCTTCTTCCTTCTCTTCAAAACCACCAAAACGCTTTTGAATTTGTTTGACTTTATTTAAAATATTTTTAAACTCTAATTTTTCCAGCATCGGAATCAAGGCTGCTTCATCAAAACCTTTAAGTTGGCAATCTTCTAAATTAATTTCCAAGGGAACATCTTGGACAATTGTCGCCATCCGTTGAGAATGATAGGCTGCTTCTTTCCCCTCTTCTAACTTTTTCTTAGTTGCACCTTTCAACTCATCTATCGCAGCATAAATTCCATCAAGAGATTTGTAAGCATCCAACAGTTGAATCGCAGTTTTGTCGCCAATACCTTTGACTCCGGGAATATTGTCAGATTTGTCGCCACAAAGAGCTTTGTAATCTATTACTTGTTCCGGCAAAATGCCGAGTTTTTCTTTGACTGCTTCCGGCCCGAATTCTTGGGATTTGCCTTTGCCCGATCGCCTTAATTCATCTGTACTCAAATATAAAACACTTATCTGTTTTTCGGTGTCTACCAATTGAAACAAATCGCGATCGCCACTGAGGATTTTGACCCGATAACCCGCCTCGCTAGCTTTTTTGGCCAAAGTTCCCAAAATATCATCCGCCTCGTAGCCTGGAGCAGTTATGGCGGGTAAATTGAAATAGCCAAGAAGTTCTTGCAGGTTTTTCAGATCGGGGATAAAATCTGCTGGAGTTTCCGGCCGGCCGGCCTTGTAAGTTTCGTCTGCTTCGTGGCGAAATGTGGGCGTGGCGAGGTCAAAGGCGATCGCCATATAGGCCGGTTCTTGGGCAGCCATCACTTCCAGCAGCGACTTCAGAAAGCCGAAACAGACGCTGGTGGGAATTCCGGTACTGGTTCGCAAACCTCCATCCCGACTTTTGGCAAAGGCAAAGTAGGAACGAAAGGCCAGAGAGTGGCCGTCAACTAAGATAATGGTAGGTGTTTGATTTTCCGACACTGACACTGATGGCGATCGCACGAAACTATTTTTTGATTGTACTCAGTTCTCAACTAAAATCTAGGATCTAGAATCTAAAATCTAAAATCTAAAATCCATTGGCTGACATTGACCAATACTATCAAATCCTCGAAATTCAGCCTGGAGCTTCCCTAGAAGAAGTTAAACAGGCTTACAGGGATTTGGTCTTTGTGTGGCATCCCGATCGCTTTGTCCACAACGATCGCCTGCAACAAAAAGCTCAACAAAGATTAACAGAAATTAATCAAGCTTACCAGCAATTGCTATTATTTCTCAGTCAGCCTGAATTAAAAGCGATCGAGCCACAGTTTCCACCACCGACACCACCAGCACCTATACGTGAAAACCTCAACAGAAAAGGCTTTAGAAAGCCCGCAGGTAGGTCTGGTTCCCCAAAAAGTCAAAACTATCGAAAAGCTACCTCTAAAAGCCAGAAAGGATTTAAAACCCCAAACCGTGAAACCTTCCTAGGAAAGCGTAGTAATCTCAAAACTCCAAACCATCCAAAGCCTACCTCCAAAAGGAAAAAACAATTTTCAACTCAATATTCAAAACCGCGAAACTTTGCCACGGAAACTCGACAATCTCAAAAATATTCCAGCTTTCCTTTGTGGCCATTCGCGATCGCCCTGGCCAGTTATGCTTTGACTGGCTGGATTTTGACCAAATCTGCCGCCCCACTGTGGATGTGGACTTTAATTTGCGGTGCCGATGGGTTGTGGGCGGCGATTTTGGTGGCGGAGGGCTCAGCAACCCCCAGAGTTTGGCTGGCAGCTTTGGCTTTGGCTGGATCGGTGGGTGGTGCGATCGCGGGTTTTCAAGCGGGAGGTGTCGTGACAGGGGGCGTTTGGGCGCTGGTTGGGGCAGGCTTGGGGGCGATCGCCAGTTCTGAGGCCGAGTCTAGGGCTGTAGCGGGAGTGTTGGCTATTGCGGGAGTCGCCGCACTGACGGGATTGATGGCAGGAACAAGTTCTGGGGATTGGATGAGAGCGCTGGCAGGAGGTATCTGTTGGGGATCTGTCGGATTGATCTGTGGGCTGATGGCGGAAGTAGGTGTTAATTATCAGGGCCCTAGGGGGCTTGCAGGTTTAATCGGGTTAGGCATTGGGGCTGGGGTGGGTGCGGTGGCTGTAGCGGGATCGGGGGCTCTCGCCCAAGCTTTAGCCATCGCCGGATCTAAGGCTGTCTATGGGGCTTGGGCGGCGATCGGCATTATTGCTGGAGTTGTGGCGAGGATGGTAGTGGCTGAAAGGTCGATCGGCTCTGCTAAAGGGTTTTATACATCTATTCTATTAGTAGCGACTTCCAGTTTCGGACTATGGCTAGGCAATTGGTTAGGCGATCCTCTTCGAGGGCTTCGCTAACGAATTTTGACCACAAATTTGTAGATAGAAACGGACGACACGGCACTGCCGTTTCCCTACAATATTCCCTTAAATTGTAGGTTGGGTTGAGGAACGAAACCCAACATTTCTTAGACATCTCCCATAATTATTGTAGAACAGGCAAGATGCCTGTTCGACCCAGGCTTTTTGGGAGATATCTTTTGTATATTTGTTGGGTTTCGCTACGCTTAACCCAACCTACAGATGCCAATTCTTACCACTTTTTAACAACTCTTCAAAATCAGCCCTTGGCAAAGCCTTACTAAAAAAATAGCCTTGAATTTCATCACAACCATGCTCACACAAAAAAGCTAATTCCCGCTCATCTTCTACCCCCTCAGCAACCACCGTCATATTCATAGAATGAGCCATTTGAATAATCGCTACTGTAATCGCTGCATTCTGACGATCATCTGCAATATTATGAATAAAACTCTTGTCAATTTTGAGAACATCAAACGGAAATCGTTTTGAATAACTTAAAGAAGCATATCCCGTCCCAAAATCATCAATCGCCACCCTAATTCCCATATTTTTCCATACACTAAAAGCCTGAAACACTGCTGCTTCATCTTGCAACACCAGACTTTCCGTCAATTCTAATTCCAGATATTTAGGATCAAGACCAGTTTCTGCCAATATTTCACAGACTCTTTCAATAATATTCTTTTGCTCAAACTGGCGGGCTGAAACATTCACAGCTATTCGTATTAGCCCCAACCCCTCAGCTTGCCAAGCTTTAGTTTGCCTGCAAGCAGTCTCTAACACCCATTCCCCCAGGGGCGAAATCAAGCCCATTTCTTCAGCCATCGGAATAAATTCTCCAGGCGAAACCCGACCCATTTCTGGATGGTTCCAACGCACTAAAGCTTCTGCACCAACAATTTTACCTGTCTTTATTTCTACTTTTGGCTCATAGTAAACTTCAAACTCAGACCGTTTTAAAGCATTACGAAAAAAACTTTCTTGGCTCAACTTATTGATAGAATAATTAGCAGTATTTGCAGCATAAAGTTGATAATTATTACCACCTTTTTCCTGAGCATAATACATTGCTGTATAAGCATTCTTAAGCATTTCATCCGCATCTATACCGTCGCCCGGATACAAAGAAATACCAATACTAGCAGTCACGTAAACTTCACAAATTTCTAAAATAATTACTTGAGCTACAATTTCTAAAATGCTTTGAGCTATATTCACAACATCCTGTTTTTCTGGGACGGATTCGATAATAAGTGCAAATTCAGCAGCTTCCAAACGAGCCACAATATTAATATTTGCAAGGCAGTTAGTTAGTTGGTGGGCGATGCGACAAAGAACAGAGTCGCCGATATCGTGTCCCAAGGTACTATTAATTCGGTTGATTTTATCTAAGCTAAGAGTGAAAACCGGAATGACTCCTGGCAATCCTGTTTGCTTTTCCAATACTTGACTTAGCCTCTCTCGCAAAAATGAACGATTTGGCAGGTTTGTCAAGCTGTCATACTGATGTCGGTGCAGAGCTAGTTGAATAGTTGTGTGCAAGTTCTTTTCTTCAAATGGTTTGACAATATAGCCGAAAGGTTTCGTAGAATTGACCCGCCGCAAAGTATTTTCATCGGCATAAGCTGTCAGGTAAATCACTGGAATCTGGAAACGTGATTGCATTTTTGCTCCTGCTGTTATCCCGTCAATTTCTCCTTGCAGGTTGACATCCATCAATACTAAATCTGGTCGCTCTTGCGCTGCGGATTCCAGCGCTTCTTCTCCTGAGTGAACAATCGCAGTTACTTGATATCCTAGAGCCATTAAACTATCGGCAATATCTTCAGCAATGATGCTTTCATCTTCCACTATTAGTATCTTTTTAGTTGGCATTTATTTGTCTCTCCTGCTGCAATTTAGGTTGCGAAAATGTAATCCGAAAAACAGTGCCTACACTTTCTACTAGCGTGATATTACCCCGAATTTGCCTTGCCAAAGTTCCGACTAATCGCAACCCCAATGTTCTGGCATTCCGATAATCTAAATCTTTAGGAAAACCGACACCCGTGTCGCTTACTACTAGGACACATACCCCATTATGATCTAAATTAAAATCTATCTTTATTTTACCTCCATTTTTTTCTGAAAAAGCATACTTTAGCGAATTTGTGACGAGTTCGTTGATGATTAGTCCGCAAGGAAGTGCTGTGTCAACATTGAGATCGCACCGCGCAATATTTGTTTCCAACTTAATGCCTGCTGTATTAACTTCATAAGCTTGGAATAAATTGTGGGTTAAGTTTTCGATGTATTCAGCAAAGTCAATGTTCGACAAGTCTTTCGATTGGTACAATTGTTCATGAACCAGAGCCATTGACCTCACACGGTTTTGGCTTTCTTTCAACATTTCGATAACTTGGTTGTCTTGAATATAGCGAGACTGAAGTTTCAGCAGACTAGAAATAACTTGAAGATTGTTTTTGACGCGGTGGTGAATTTCTTGGAGAAGAACTTCTTTTTCGGCGAGAGAGGCTTTGATTTGATCCTCGTCTCGCTTGCGTTCTGTAATATCCCGTACTACTGCTTGTAAGAATTTTTGTCCGTTAATCTCCATGACATTTAACAGAACTTCTGCCGGAAACTCTGAACCATCTAGCCGTTTATGCACCCAGTCAAATCGACAACTACCCATCGCCATTGCTGTACTCATTTTTTGTGAAGCTAAACTCGCTGAATCTTGTCTATTAGGCTGAAATTGGGGTGAAAATTCGCTCGGATGTTTGCCGTAAAATTCTTTTTTATTGCTACAGCCAAATATTGTTAAAGTGGCGGGGTTGCAGTCAAAAAACTCCTTTTCATTAAGCAACATTACGGCATCGCTTGTCGCCTCATAAAGGCTACGAAATTTATGCTCTGATTCTTGTAGTGAGGCAATTAATTTAGTTTTCTGGGCTTCGGCACGTTTTCGGTCACTAATATCGATCCCCACAGAAACTGCTGCTGTTCCTTGATCGTATTTCTGAGCTACTATCAAATAGTTGCGGACGGAACCGTTAATTTCAATGTCTATTTCTTCTGATGTTTGCTGAGCTGAACTTTCAAAAAAATGCTCAATGAGTTGTCCAAAATTAGTTTCTGGTTCGATAAACCCTATTTGTTCCCCAACAAAGCTTTCAGGAAACCGATTGAATGAAGTTGCTAAATGCTGGTTGACTCCTATATATCGCAAATCTGAACTGATCCAAGAAATCAATCCTGGTACGGCATTTAAAACCGCCCAGAGTTGATCTGTAGTTTTTTGTAGAGCTTCTTCGGAGCGCTTGCGATCGCTAATATCTGTCGCAGTACCAGTTAGTCCTAAAATAGTCCCGTTTTCAGCTTTGTTCACAATGCTGTTTACCCGCAAGTAAACATGACTGCCATCTTTGCGAATGTGTACTGTTTCGTAAGTATAATTAGGTGCTGTTGGCTCAATTCTATTTTTATCTAAAAGTTGTTCAAATATTTGTATTTGTAAAAGTTTATCTTCATTAAAAATAAATTCGGTGAAGTGGCGGCCGATCATTTCTGGGGGTTCGTAACCGTAGATACGTTCGGCGACGGAATTAACAAAGGTTAACAAGCCTTCAATATCGACTGACCAAATCAATTCCTGAGAGGTTTTCACGAGATTAGTGTACTTTTTTTCGCTTTCAGTCAGTGCTGTCTTAAAGACTTCTGTTTGCTGCTGAAGCTGGCGCTCTAATTCTTGATTTGCTATTTGCAAGGCTAGTGGCGATCGATCGCGATCGCAAATTTCAGTAGAAACACCGACTACTCCGACAACTTCGCCGTTTGAAAGTCGCATAGGTGTCGATCGAATTTCGTAACTTAAATCCCCCTGTAAGGTATTCCAAGTGCGTGGGCTTCCCGCCAATACCTGGGGAAAATTTTCTAAGACATCTGGATAGTTGCTGTAGATTTCAAAAATTGACTGCCCGACAGCTTCACCAGACAAAAGCCCCAAATTTTCTAGTCCTTTGCCTTCTGCAAGGGTGACTTTGCCCTCTATATCTGTTGCCCAGAGAAGCATCGGGGCTGCACAGATGGCTGCTTGCAGGGTTTTGTTGGCGGTTGTGAGTCGATCAATTTCCCCCTGAAGTTGCTTCCGGGTGCTGTTTAATTCTGCCCCTAGCTGCTCGACTATGAGCTGCAAGCTAGTAGCGTTGTACCCCCGTTCCATCTCACGACATTTGTAGATTGATTGGTTGTGGTATGACATGGTTACTTTGGAATTCACTCTGACTTTTAGACAAGCTATTTTTTAAGCATAAACTTTTTATGTGTAGCATCCAAAAAATAATTTTTGCAATCCTCGCTCTAAGCGAATCATAGAATTTCTAAATTATTATTAGCGTGCGTAAATATACGGAATCATCAATAAGATATCAGGTTATAAATCAAGAATCTAGAATTGATTGTTTGTGATTTGATATTTAATAATTGCTGCTGCTTCTTCCTGCCTTCTGTTAGATCTCTGACTTCTTAAAGAAGTCGGAGATCTGGCTATTCTGTTTCTATTAAAATGTGATCGCCGCCAATTTCTGCCTACAAATCAGCAGCGTGTTGCTTCAATTCATTCAAAGAAACATACTCCAAAGTTAATACATGAGTCGCCGACAAAACCACCCCAGGTGCACATCCAGCATCCATTGCTTCCTTCCAGCGCGAAGCACATAAACACCAGCAGTCCCCTGGTTTCAAACCGGGAAAATTATATTCGGGTACCGGAGTCAACAAATCATTTCCCCTAGACTTGCTGAATTGCAAAAACTCTGCTGTCAGTCGAACACAAACAGTATGAGCTCCATAGTCGCCACCACCTGTATTGCATTTACCATCCCGATAATATCCCGTCATGGGAGACGTGCAGCAAGTTTCTAACTTTCCACCCAGCACATTTGTAGCTTCTGTCATAATCCCAACTCCTTCACAAAACGGTTAGATTTAATTTTACAGATTAGTGTTACCAATAAAAACATTTCCAATACAGTAGATTCCACGTTTATCAAGTACACCGCGCCATTGATTCGCGCCGTAGGGACACGGCATTGTCGTGTCCCTACTACTATAGATTTTTTTCCATTACAAAGTTGATGAGTTTTTGTCCTATCCTTTCTACTTCTTGCTTTTTAATGACCTTGAAATTCTGGCTTTCAAAGAAAGGTTTAGCTGTAATACTGGCTTCAGTAAATAGTCTGTTCATGCCTAAATCCTTGGCTTTGGATTCAATGTGCTCTAATATTTGTGTGCCAACTCCTTTCCTTTGAAAGTCTTTGTGGCAGTATAACCTATCGATATGGCCGTTTGTTTCTAATTCTCCAAAACCAGCAATAATTCCACCATCTTCTGCTACAAAGGTAAATTTACTGCTTAAACTTTTCATCCAAATTTCGATATTGATATCTGCTGGTGCCCAAGCGTCTACTTGGGCTTTTGTGTAATCGCGGATATTTACCTGGTGTACGGTGTCATAAAATAGTTGGACAATTTGTTGGGTATCAGATATTTCGTAGTTTCTGACTTTCATAAATAAATCATTTTTAGTTTTAATTGGAGTAGGGACACGGCAGTGCCGTGTTCTTACGGCACTGCTTACTGCCGTGTCCTTGCCGCACTGCCGTGTCCTTGCGGGCACTGCCGTGTCCTTGCGGCACTGCCGTGTCCTTGCCGCACTGCCGTGTCCTTACGGGCACTGCTTACTGCCGTGTCTTCGATCGCCCAAAATAATTTTACTATATCTCTTGACAAAATCTACAGCTCTGTGCAACATTAATTATAACAACTGTTCGATATACATTTTTTCCAACCTCAGCCGCTAAAAATATTGATTGTAGGTGGTTATACTATATCGGATGTTCGATATAGAAATATTTCGTCGATGGATTTTAAATCTTCCATAACCTAGGATCTAGAATCCACCATGTCAGATTGATCGACCTTATGCCAAAGATAGTTGACCACGAAAACTACCGCAAACAACTTCTGAACAACTGCTTTGAGATTTTTGCCGAAAAAGGCTATTCCTCAGTCACAATGCGTGAAATAGCATCAGAAATTGGAGTTTCTACAGGTACACTTTACCACTATTTCCCCAGTAAAGAAAGTCTGTTTGAGCAGTTAATTGAATATTTGAGCTATGAAGATACAAAAGAAGAAGCGATCGCCGAATTAGGAAATCCAGAAACTTTAGCTGAAAGGATTGAAAAAATAATGGAGTATATCAGTCAAAATGAAAATTATATTCTGCAAGGTATTTTAATCACTTTTGATTTCTGTCATCAGAAAAATCGCCAAGAGATTGGTAATAATCAGGCACTTCAGCAAGCTGGGAAACGCTACGAAGAAGCAGTCAGTTGCTACTTAGGTATTCCTGATCCAGGAATTGCAATATTTGTCGTAAACTATATTGACGGCTTGCTAATCAGAAGATTTTACCAAGGGGAAAGGATATCTTTTTCAGAACAAGCGAATTTATTAAAAGAGATGTTGCTGGCTTATTTGGCAAAAAACAACAACTGTAAATAGAGGACAACTATGAACTTTCAAGATTTCGTAAAACCTCAAAATAGATTGGTGATTGGATTAGTAATTGTGGGCGCGGTGACTGCTAGTTACGGCATTTATCAGTCTGTATCTTTCAGTCAAAATGCTAAGCCTTTGCCTGTGGAAACAACTCCTCCAGTTAGAAAAATAACGGCTTTAGGAAGATTGGAACCGCAAGGAGAAGTGATTCGCTTGGGAGTATCGCAGACTCTAAATGGCGATCGCATTTCCCAGCTTTTAGTCACAGAGGGGGATCTCGTAAAAACGGGACAATTAATCGCAATTTTGGATGCAGGCGATCGGCTAAAATCCGCCTTAGATGAAGCCAAAGAAAAAGTCAAAGTTGCTGAAGCCAGTTTAGCACAAGTCAAAGCCGGTGCAAAATCGGGAGAACTTACTGCACAATCCGCCACAATCGGCAAGCTGGAGGCAGAATTGCAAGGAAATCGAACCGCACAACAAGCAACAGTCGATCGTCTCCAAGCGCAATGGCAAGGGGACAGAACCGCACAACAAGCAACTATCAGCCGAATCACCGCCCAATGGGAAGGAGAAAGGAAAGTCCAAGAAGCTACAATTAGCCGAATAAATGCACAATTCCAAGGAGAGAAAAAAGCACAAGAAGCAACAATTAGCAAATTAGTCGCCGAGTTTAATAATGCCGAAGCCGAATATTTGAGACATCAGCAACTTGTCGCCGAAGGTGCAATTTCTAAATCCGTAATGGATACTAAAAAGCTAGCAGTAGAAACAAGTCGCCAGCAAGTTAAAGAAGCTCAAGCTAATCTGACTAGGATTAATAGTACAGCAACTCAGCAACTTCAGGAAGGTCAAGCAAACTTGAATCGCATTAACAGTACAGCTAAACAGCAACTGAATGAAGCTCAAGCCAATTTGACTCGAATCAATAATACAGCAATCCAGCAGCAAAATGAAGCTGAAGCCAATCTCAAACGCATCAAAGGAAGTGGTGGCGAACAACTCGAAGAAGCGAAAGCAACCCTGGAAAAAATATCCGAAGTGCGCCCGGTGGATATAGAGGCAGCGCAAACAGAAATCAATAGTACAATCGCCCAAGTTAAACGCGCCCAATCCGAATTAAATCAAGCTTATATCCGCACTCCAAATGCTGGAAAAATCCTCAAAATTCATACTCGTCCCGGTGAGAAGATTAGTGATGATGGCATTGCAGATGTCGGAAAAACTGAGCAAATGGTAGTTGTAGCCGAAATTTATCAAACTGATATTAGCAAAATAAAGGTCGGACAAAAAGCAACTGTTACCAGCCAAGCATTTTCAGGAGAATTGCCGGGAACTGTTAAAGAAATTGGATTAAAAGTTAGTAAACAAAATGTGTTTGCTAATCAACCGGGAGAAAACTTGGATAGTCGAGTAGTTGAAGTTAAAATTCACTTAACTTCTGAAGGTAGCAAAGAAGTTGCAGGCTTGACAAATTTGCAAGTAACGGTAGCAATTCAAAAGGAGTAAAGTCCTGACTACAAACCTTGAAGGATTTAATTTGCTGTATAAGCATTTTTTCTTCTTCCTTCTTCCTTCTTCCTTCTTCCTTCTTCCTTCTTCCTTCTAATTATGACAGAATTTGGTCCAGATCCAAACCGACCTTATCCGATGCTAGACCAACGGCGGGTATGTTTCATCAAAAACTTTGTTAAATCTCCGAATATTGTTGTTGGTGATTATTCATACTACGATGATCCAATTAACCCGGAAAATTTCGAGAAAAACGTACTTTATAATTACGGAAACGACAGTTTAATTATTGGTAAATTTTGTGCGATCGCAACTAATGTCAAATTCATCATGAATGGTGCAAATCACAAACTCGACGGTATTTCAACTTATCCTTTTCCCATCTTTGGGAATGGCTGGGAAACAGCCATAAATTTATTAACTGAACTGCCAAGTAAAGGTGACATCGTGATTGGTAACGATGTGTGGATCGGTTACGAATCGGTGATTATGCCCGGAGTCAAAATCGGCGACGGTGTAGTGATTGCAGCCAAATCTGTTGTCGTAAAAGATGTTCCAGCTTACACCGTTGTTGGCGGGAATCCCGCAGGTTTAATCAAACAGCGTTTTAGCGACGCAGAAGTTGCAGAATTATTAGAAATTCGGTGGTGGGATTGGCAAGTTGACAAGATTACGCGCAACATTAGCGTAATCATGCAATCTGATATTAAAGCGCTCAGTAATGCTGAGTAAACTCGCAAGTAAACCAAATAACAAATAACAAATAACAAATAACCAATAACAAATAACCAATTCCCCATTCCCCATTCCCAATGCCCAATTCCCCAATGCCCAATTCCCAATGCCCAATTCCCAATGCCCCATTCCCCATTCCCAAATTATATGTTTCGTAAAACACCCCTTGCATGGTTACAAGTAACTAGAGAAAAAACCCGTCTTGCAGTTGCTATAGCAGGAATTGCCTTTGCAGATATTCTAATCTTCGTGCAATTAGGATTCCGAGATGCACTTTTCGATTCTGCTGTTAAACCACACCAAAGTTTACACACAGATTTAGTTTTAATCAACCCTCAATTTGAAACATTTGCTGCGGTAAAAAGTTTCAAAAGAGAAAGATTATATCAAACAAAAGGATTTGCAGGAGTCGAATCTGTAACTTCTTTGCATATTGATATCGGACAATGGCGCAATCCCACCAACCGCACAACTAGATCGATTTTAATTTTTGGCATCGATCCAGGAAGCATCACATTTGATCTGCCCGATGTCAATCAAAACTTACATCGAATTCAAATGTTTAATCATGCCTTATTCGACCAGTCTTCTAGACCAGAATATGGTGATATCGCCCAAATTATTCAAAAACAATCTACTCTTGAAACTGAACTCAATAAACGAAATATTCAAGTGTCTGGTTTATTTACCCTCGGCACTTCTTTCACTGCTGATGGTAATGTGATAGTCAGTGATTCCACATTCATGAACTTATTTCCAGAACGAAAAACCGATGAAATTGATGTCGGTTTAATTAACCTGAAACCCGGTGCAGATATCAAACAAGTCCAATCAATGCTACAAGCTGCTTTACCTGATGTCAAAGTTTTAACCTTAGCAGAATTTGCGGATATCGAAAAGGCTTATTGGGCAAATGCTACTCCCATCGGCTTTATTTTTGCATTTGGAGCAATTATCGGATTCATTGTGGGTTTGATTATTGTTTACCAAATTCTTTATTCCGATGTTTCCGATCACTTAGCTGAATATGCTACTTTAAAAGCAATGGGATATAGTGATGGATATTTAGTGGGAGTCTTAGTTCAAGAAGCTCTCCTATTGGCTGTTTTAGGTTTTATGCCAGGAATAGTTTTCGCCAATGGAATGTATTACCTGGCACAATCTGCCACTTTACTACCAATTGTCATGACAATAGATCGAGCAGTTTTCGTATTAGGTTTGACGATTGTGATGTGTACTGGTTCCGGTGCGATCGCACTTCGGAAACTCCAATCAGCCGATCCCGCCGACATTTTCTAATCAGCGTTCATCTGCGTCAATCTGCCTACATCTGCGGTAAAAAAAATTCCCAAAAATTACTATGCAAACCCTAAATATTCCCGCTGAAAAAACTACCGCAACCGAACCTGTAATATCAGTCAAAGATCTAAATCACCACTTCGGGCAAGGCGCACTCAAAAAACAAGCTTTGTTCGACATTAATCTCGATATCAACCCCGGAGAAATCGTAATTATGACGGGGCCCTCCGGCTCTGGGAAAACTACGTTATTAACGATGTTAGGAGGTCTACGTTCGGCCCAAGATGGTAGCCTCAAAATTCTTGGACAAGAAATACGCGGAGCTAGCACAAATAAATTAACTAAGCTGAGAAAGCAAATTGGTTATATTTTTCAAGCACACAATCTGATGACTTTCTTGACGGCGAAACAAAATGTGCGAATGTCTTTGGAATTGCACAAGGAAATGCTGAATCAAAATATGGATGCTTTGTCGATCGCAATGTTGGAAGCTGTTGGTTTGGGAGACAGGGCGAATTATTACCCGGAAAATTTGTCGGGGGGACAGAAGCAAAGAGTTGCGATCGCGCGTGCGTTAGTCAGTCACCCTAAAATAGTCCTGGCAGATGAACCAACGGCTGCTTTAGACAAAAAATCTGGGCGAGATGTGGTAGAGATCATGCAGACTCTAGCTAAAGAACAAGGTTGTACGATTTTGCTTGTTACCCACGATAATCGGATTCTCGATATTGCCGATCGCATTATTTACATGGAAGACGGCCGTTTAGTCACAAATCTCGCCGATCAGACTATTCAAGCGGGGTGAAAGTATTACTCAAAAACTACTGTTTTATTCCCATAAACTAAGACGCGGTTACGCAAGTGCGATCGCACTGCTCTCGCTAAAACGATCCGTTCTAAATCTTTACCTTTGCGAACCAAATCCGAAACTTCATCCCGGTGACTAACTCGCTCGACATCTTGTTCGATAATCGGCCCAGCGTCTAAGTCGGAAGTGATATAATGAGCAGTTGCACCAATGATTTTTACCCCTCGTTCATAGGCGCGTTGGTAAGGGTTGGCTCCGACAAAGGCAGGTAAAAATGAGTGGTGGATGTTGATGATATTGGGAAATTTGACAATAAAATTTGCACTCAAAATTTGCATATACTTAGCCAGTACAATTAAATCTATGTTATGCTTTGTTAATAAGTCTAATTGCTGCGATTCTTGTTCAGATTTATAATCTTTGCTAATTGGGATGTATTGAAAATCTGCTCCGTATTGTTCGGCAATGTGTTTTAAATTGGGATGATTGCTGATAATTAACGGAATTTCCGCTAAAAATTCTTTGGATTGTTGTCGCCAAATCAAATCTAACAGACAATGGTCTTGACGACTGACCCAAATTGCGATTCGTCGTACTGTATCGGAAAAGTGTAATTCCCACTTAGCTTGTAGGGGTTGTGCGATCGCACTAAAAGCCACTGCGATCTCTGATCTGGATAAATCAAATCCTGCTAATTGCCATTCTATCCTAGTTAGGAAAAGTCCAGCAGCAAAGTCTGTGTGTTGATTTGCGTGGATAATATTGCCATTGTGCTTATAGATAAAGTTGGCAAATGTGGCAACTAAGCCGCGTTGATCTGGACAAGCAATTAGTAGAGTTGCTGTCGGAAGTGTCATAAAAATCAAAAGTCCTGTTAGTTAGTTTGGCTCACCTTGTTGTCAACTCTCAAAATTATTAATCCGCTACTCTTTCGGAGAATTCATCTTCGCAAATGGTGAGTTGGGAAGGTTGACATTGTTTGATGATGATGCTAACTCTTTTGGCTCCTTCGTCTTCCAAGTCTTCGATATAGCCTGGAGTATGGATTAAGGCTTCTTTGTCGCTGTCAAAGGGGCCAAAATAGTAGGTACAGCGGGGAAAATTTGTGATAATTTCTACCCACCATTTTTCTTGTCCTTGGCGGTGGCTGGGTTTGGCAAGCAGGAAAAAGACTACAACGCATATACAAAATAAGTAAAATCCGAGCATAGTGATTCTTGGGGGTGATTTATTTACAGCAGATTCCACGTTTATGAAGTACACGCGCCTATCGATAGATGACCGTAGGGACACGGCATTGGGGTGTCCTACTTCATATACCTGGAATACGCTGTATTATTTAAATTTATCAAGGTAATTTGCCCGATCGAATCAACCTCAGTGCTGATTTTGAGTCGCTCGAATTTAGATTTCAGATTTGAGTCATATCAAATCCGGTAGAAATCAGGACACGGCAGTGCCGTGTCCCTACGATTATGGGGGTAGGGACACGGCACTGCCGTGTCCTCGGTTACTCAGCAGGCTAAAGCTTAGGGTTTGCCTTTGGGGAAATGATCGATACCAGCCCAACCGTAAAAAACTAGCTCGTCATTTTGGACTCGACAACGGTCTACTCGCAATTGAGTGCCTTCGAGGGCAAATTTGTCTAAATCTAGCAAGTTATTTACGTGGACAATTATCGCTTTGGCCAAGTCTACTGATGCTTCATCACCGCCGTAAGTAACGCTGACAAATTGGATTTTTCGCCGCTCTTCTACTTGCAATTGAGCAGTAATATCGATTTTGACTGGTTCGCTAGAATGACCTACGATAATTTGGGACTGAAGCCGAATTGATTTATCCGCACCGAAGCTGACTTCGGTGTTTTGAAACAGGAGAGATTTGTCTTGATAACTCAGCCTCTGTAGTTTTTCAACTACAAAAGGCGTATTGAATGAGGTGGTTAAATCTGACTTACTCAAAACTACTCGCATACTCGCCTGGGTAGGCTGTCGTAACTTCACTTGACCTGCAAAAATCGCTCCAAAATCAATGGAGAGTGCTTGCAAGTAGAGTTCCATTACTTCTATGCGAAGGCCGTTGTACATCAACATACCTTTGCCAATGAAGTCGAAACCGTCGATGCTTCCCTGTAATAGTTTGGCCACAGGTTCGACTCGGATGTTGGCTTCTGCCTTTTCCGAACGTTTGAATAAGGCCGCAATTGCAGCTCCTGCTACTTTGCTGACAAGGCGATCGCCACTTTGACCTTGAAAGGATGTACCGCTAAACAAAGCTGCTACCATTTATGCGTTTACTCATCTACAGTCGCTATTATAACCTCTGATTAAGAAATGTTAAAATAGCTTGTGCTTATGGACATTATAAGAATGAATTGTTTTGTTGGTATGTATGGAAAATAACACTTCGACCCAAAGACACTTCTACACTTCGACTACGCTCAGTGCGCGGTTCCTGAGTGCGCCGCATTTTTGAATTTTAATAGCTCAGGGGTGTGCCTTGGAGACAGGCTTGATCGAGCAATGCACCATCCCAGACGGTTTGTTCGATCGCAGCACAGAGCAAATTAGCACCAGTCAGATTAGCGCCACGGAGTACGGCTCCATTCAAAATCGCTTCTTCCAAATCCGCACTGGACAAATCAGCGCCCGACAAATTAGCATGACTCAAATCTGCGTGGTGCAAAACTGCCCTAGCCAAATTCACGCCCCGCAAATCGGCACCGCGAAAATCGACACCGCTCAAATCCAAATTCCCGATCGCAGCCCCAGCCAAAAAAGCTCCCCCAAAACTTGCGTTAGAGAGTTGAGCATTCCCCAAAGAAGCTCCCCGCAAGTCAGCATTCCGAAAATCTGCGCCTCGCAAGTCAGCCCCGCTCAAGTCAGCGCCCCGCAGGTTGGCTCGCAGTACCGCTCGTTGCAAGTTAGCACCAGCGAGATTAGCTCCTGTCAAGTTAGCTTGAGACAAATCGGCATCGGCGAGTTCTGCTCCCGATAAGTCTGCTCCAGCTAAATGATAGCCGGCTAGCATTTTAATTTTCCCTTGGCAAATGGCTTCTATGTTAGTCATTAGTTATTAGTCATTAGTCATTAGTCATTAGTTACTGCGATCGCGCGATCGCCCAAATCCTCCAACCACACATTCGGCAATTGACTAGGGCGAGTCGGTAACTCCATCAAACCCATTTCTGCCAGCCTAACTACATTACCGAGAGTTTCCACCAAAGCTGGATCGAAGCGAATTTCACTCAATTCCCGGCACTTTTCCCAAGCTGCTGTCAAACCCAAAGCAGGACGATCGCCCCGTGGTTGAGTTAAATCCTGAAAACAAGCAACTAAGCCCAAAATCCGCGAAGCAATCGGTATCCCTTCAGCTCGCAAACCCTCGGGCCTGCCACTACCGTCCCAGTTTTCTAGTTTATGCTTGACAATTTCGGCTACAGGTGATAACTCCGGCATTGCTTGCAAAAGTTGGGAACCGATGAAACTGCGATCGCGCCAAAATGCCAAAGTCTGTTGGTCAAATTGATCGGAAGTTTGAGTAAACACCTCATTGGGGGCGGAAACTAAGCCGACTCGAAACAGCAATCCCGCCAACCGCAGTCTGCGTAACTGCAAAGCTGGCAGATCCAGAAGTTGACCCAAAGTTTCCGACAAAGCCGCCACTTGCAGAGATGCTGTGGGATTTGAGCCATCGCGTTCGTCTACGCGCTGGGCCATCCGTAGAAATGCTTGTAGTTTATTCGCATTCAAGTTGCGGCTGACACGCAAAGCTTGACCTTCTAATTCCCACAAATCGCGGCTTTGACGGTTAATTGCCACCATTTGCTGCTGAGAAGTTTGGAGGTAAGTGACGATCCGAGTGACTACGCCACTAATATCGGCTAGGGGCGGGCCAACTGTCGCGAGAATTTCGTGATGAATTTCCAGCAAACTGTCCGCTAACGGGGGGTTGTAATGTCGTGTTTGTTCTATAAAAATTTGTGCCGCCTCCGACACCAAGGATTGGTCAAACGACCACAAACCGTAGAATTTCCGCTCTGTATCGACTTCTGGCTTACCTTCGGGCAGGTATTCTTGGGCAGAAAGTTCGCGACAAAGCACCATTGCTTTGTATGTCGGGGCGAGAATGATTAAATTCCATTCTTGGATGATGGGGTCGATCGGATCGAGGTCGATTAAAGATACATTGTCTAATTGACCAGTTTTGTGGGTAGCGAAACCGCTGTCGGCTACTGCACCGATGACAACGCGCCGAGAGGAATTAGCAATATCAAAATAGCGATCGGCTTCTTGCAAATACCATTTTCCCTGCTGGAATGTGACTAAAACCAGCGGTTTGACTGCGATATCGTCCCCAGCGCTGGTTTGCAAGATGTGGTCTTCTAGGGCGTGACAGAGGGCCACCAAGGTATTTTTGAAGTAAACACCGTAGCTAGAAGGCAGTTTACCGTCGGGAAGTGTAGCTTGTAGTCTGGCGAGAGTTGATTCTGGATTCATTACAAAAGACTGTGCCGGCTCTTAATCTATTGTAGCGGGCGATCGAACTTATTCAATTTTAGATTTTAGATTTTAGATTTTGGATTTCTGTTAGATCCCCGACTTCTCTAAGAAATTGGGGATCTGGGTATTCTGTTTTTTTGATTTAAAACAACTTTGTTTTATTTACTTTTGGAATCAGAAACATTAGAAATCAAATCGTCTTTATCAACTTTTGGGACAAAATCAGGGCGTTCTTTCGATTCCCAACCAGGGAGGCGCTTGGAGTTATACCAAGCGATGGAACCAATACTAACCGCAGCCACAAATCCCACACCTAGAACTGCCAAAGGGATCGTGAAGTCATGTTCTACCATTAGGTTAAAATCCTTATTTACGCTACTTTTGTCTAATTTTAAGCGCTAATGGCATTTTGTTGATAGGCCTGAAGAGTGAAAAATGAGTAAATTGCCCTGATAATGTTGAGATGTTGGAAATTGGAGGGCTAAATTTATGCCATTGGGAACAATAGCATTGCTATTAACTGCTAGTTTTGCCCTGGGTGCTTTGCCACTGACTCTGTGGATGGTACAAGTTTTTAGCAGCAAAGACTTGAGGATTTTGGGTACGGGTAATGTTGGCGTGTCGGCGGCTTTCATTCACGGGGGCAAAGTTGCTGGAATTGCTGCGGTGTTGGTGGAAATTGCCAGAGGAACTATACCAGTTTTGGCTGCGAGATTTTGGTTGCCGGATCAAAGCGCGATCGCACTTGCTGTCTTAATTCCTCTAGTTGCAGGTAGATATGCGATCGCCCGTGGTGGAGGTGTCACCAACGCTGTTTGGGGCATTTTCGCATTTTCCCCGCCAGTGGCGATCGCATCGGGCATTTCGGGGCTGTTGGTGTGGGGTTTGGCTGGTAAGGGCGATCGGGCCAGGCTGTTTGCTACCCGCTGCGGATGTCTTTGTACCCCCATCTGGGTTTGGGTATGGCGACAAAATACAGCAGAATTTTTAGCAGCACTAGGATTAGCATTTTTACTCTTGATAATTAGTTTACTTCAGGGTGATGATATGGCTTTATCTAAATCAGAAAAATTGCTTTCTCTCGATGACTCCCTAGATGCCAAAGTTTGCGGGGATAAAGCCGCCAAATTGTCTCAACTAAAACGAGCCAATTTTAACGTACCGCCCGGTTGGATGGTATTGCATTCAGAGGGCATCGGGAATCGGGAATCGGGCATTGGGAATCGGGCATCGGGCATCAAGAATTTAGGAAATACTAAGGAATCGTTAATTCCTAATTCTTTAATCCAAAATCTAAAATTGCGAAGCATTGCGAGTGAAGCGTGGCAACCTCAAAATCGCATGATTGTGCGCTCTTCTGCTGTGGGAGAAGACGGTGATTTCAGTTCGGCGGCTGGACAATATCAAACGATTGGGCCTGTTTCAACTGAAGCAGAATTAATCGATGCCATCAATCGCTGTCGCCAGTCTTATTGGACTTCCGAAGCAGTGGCTTACCGCCAGCAAAGACAATTACCCGACACCGAAATGGCTGTATTGATTCAGCCTTATATTGACAGCAAATTTGCCGGAGTCATGTTCACCCGCAATCCTTTAGATGGCGGTTCCCAGGTAATTATTGAAGCTTTACCGGGAGGAGCAGAATCAGTTGTGGGCGGACAATTTACTCCGGTGCATTTAGAAATTGATTTTAGTACAAACCCGGAGGTTGAGCCCTTCGACTACGCTCAGGATAAACTGCGTCGAAACCAGAATATCGAAACCAATTCAATTCTTGACAAATCAATTGTCGCAGAATTAGTAAAACTAGCGCAAGCAATCGAAGCCTTTTTTCACGGAATCCCCCAGGATATTGAGTGGAGTTGGGATGGTGAAAAACTTTGGATTTTGCAAAGCCGTCCGATTACCAATTTGCAACCATTTTGGACGCGGACTATTGCAGCAGAAGTGATTCCCGGTGCAATTCGTCCGCTAACTTGGTCGATTAATCGCCCGTTGACTTGTGGGGTTTGGGGAGAAATATTTAAAATTGTTTTGGGCGAGAGAGCAGCTCATTTAAACTTTACTGAAACGGCTACTTTGCTTGGTTCTCATGCTTATTTTAATGCGACTTTGTTGGGCGAAATTTTTCGGATGATGGGATTACCGGAGCAGGGTTTGGAATTTTTGCTGAGAGGGCAGAAGATGGGCAAGCCGCCTTTGGGGAAGATTTTGCCGAGTTTGCCGGGTTTGTGGCGTTTGGTGCAGCGGGAGAGGGCGCTGAATGCAGAATTTAAGGTTGATCGCACTTCTATATTTCTACCAGCACTGCAAAAATTGGAGAAGTCAGAGAAGGAAGAAGGAAGAAGGAAGAAGGAAGAAGGAATATTAATGCCCAATACCCAATTACCAATTACCAATTCCCAATTCCCAATTCCCAATTCCCAATTATCAATTCCCAATTATCAATATTTAATCGAATTGTTGGAGAGAGCTGAGCAAATTCAGGAGTGGTTAAAGCCGATTACTTACTACAATATATTAGGGCCGATCGGGCTGGCAATTCGCAAATCAATTTTTCGCATTTCCGATGAATGGCTGGATAACGACAGCGCACCAGAAATTGCATCGGTACGAGCTTTGCAGCAGTTAGCTCAAAAGTTGCGACAAGCTGCGATTTCGCAATCTGATGAAACTATTTTAGTCGCACAATTAACACAGGTATTTGATGAAAGTTCGGCTTTGCAAGCAGAGTTTGCAGAGTGGCTTGATAGTTACGGATATTTGAGCGAAGTGGGGACGGATATTGCTGTTGCTACTTGGCGCGAACAACCGGAATTTTACCAAAAGTTGATTGTAACTATGGCGGTTAAATCGGCTGTCACTAATTTAGGGGAAAAGCGTAAATTAGGCTTGACTTTTTGGCAGAAGTGGCGGCTAGATAAATGTCAGGAAAGAGCCAATGTCAAAAATGAGATTAGCGAAATTTATGCGCGGTTGTTGGCTAATTTGCGCTGGACTTTTTTGGAGATAGAAGCTGCTGGCTTAGCAAGGTCGATATTTGAGGAAACTGGAGATATCTTTTATTTGGAATTTGCGGAAATTCAGCAGTGGATTCGCTCAGGTGCGAGTGTTTCGTTTCGGGATACAATTCGAGAAAGGCGCGAACAGTTAACAGCCGATCGCACTCGCACAATTCCACCTGTAGTCTACGGCAATCTATTGCCAAATTCTTACAAAAGTGCGATCGACCTTGCAACATCCGCAACCAATATCCTCCGGGGAATTCCCGCAAGTATCGGCCGCGTCGAAGGCTTTGTCAAAATTTGTCGTACTGCAAGCACTGAATTAGGCGAAAATGCGATCGTCGTAGTCCCATACACCGATGCAGGTTGGGCACCGCTACTCTTAGGAGCAACAGCAATTATAGCCGAAGTTGGTGGCCAATTGTCTCACGGTGCGATCGTCGCCCGCGAGTACAAAATTCCCGCAGTCATGAATATTCCAGAAGCCACAACTCGACTACGAGACGGTCAAAAAGTCCGAGTAGACGGCTATCTCGGCACCGTAGAATTGCTCGATTGACATACTCCCCGGCGTGAACGCGCGGGGATTCTTGACACTTCACCGAGATGTGCCATAAGTGGTCTTACCTTCTCTCTGTGTCCGTTTAGAGCGCTGCGCTGAGCGAAGTCGAAGTGTCGTGGCAATGCCCTATCCCGACTT
>JAYSVM010000217.1:0-9457 GCA_043718495.1 Oscillatoriales bacterium
AGTTCAGCCGAGGCGGGTTAATCCGCTCAAAGTAAAAGTGAAGGGGGAGGGACTTGAAGCCTCCCATGCCTATAAATGACTATACTTTTACCAGCTATACACTTCTTAGTTACAAAAAATAACACTCTTCGGATGCCAATGTGCGACGCTCTCTGCTATTTGTAGTAAATACAGTCACATATTAATTAGGAGTTTGACTTATGGCAGAGATAGCGAAGAATCAATTAAAATCCGAATCCGTGATGAAAACGGGCAAGCCACCTTACACCTTTCGGATGGCCTGGTTTTTGGTACTACTAGGTATCAATTTTCTAGTCGCAGCCTACTATTTCCATATCATTGAATAGTTCTGCAACCAGAATTTTATCAGCCCCTGCCATTCCCGAAATTCAAATAAACCCGCCTCCACTAATGTCAATAATTAGGTAGGGGCGGGTTGACCAACAATACTTAACACGTACCAACAATCTCAATAAACCCGCCCCCACCCAACCGTAAATCGCAATCTACCTCTTTCCACACAACTCAAGAATCTTCGCCCCAAACCTTTAGTTGCAAATAAACAAATCCCAAAGCCACAGCCATCAACAAAGTTGCCGCCGCCGCTGCATAACCAAAATCAAATTGTGAAAAAGCCTGATCGTAAATATAATAAACTAGCAGATTAGTAGAATTCAAAGGGCCGCCGCCAGTTATCACATAAACTTGCTCGAAACTCCGCAACGTAAAGATAGCAGTAGTGACAGTTGCAAACACCAAAGTCGATCGCAAACCCGGTAGAGTAATGTACCAAAATTGTTGCCAAGCATCAGCCCCATCCAATTCGGCAGCTTCGTAGCGATTGACCGGAATTGCCTGCAATCCTGCCAAAAATACTACCATATTAAAGCCTAATTGTTTCCAAATACTTAGTAGAATGATGACTGGCATTGCCCAAACTGTGCTACTGAGCCAAGGTATCGGATTTAAGCCGATCGCACTCAATAGCCCATTCACCGGGCCCTCAGCTTGAAACAACCACCGCCAACCCAAGCCAACTGCCACTAACGACGTAATCGAAGGCACAAAATAGGCAGTGCGGAGAATCCCTCGCCAAGCAAACGAGCGATTTAGCAAAACTGCCAAACCCAAAGGAATAACGATACTGGGAATGACGGTAAAAGTAGTAAAATAGATGGTATTTTGGATAACTTGCCAGAAATCCGGGTTAGCAACCAAACGCCAATAATTTTTAAAGCCGATAAAGTGTATTCCCGATCGCGTAAAACTGCCAGTGGTAAAGCTGAGGTAGAATAAATAGGCGATCGGGTAAATCAAAAAAGTACCCAAAAACAACAAAGCTGGGGCTAAAAAAGTCCAAGCTGCGATCGCAGGATTGTCCAACCAGTTAAAACGCCCAGATTTAATCGGAACCATTAGCTTGTAAAATTTATATTTTAGTTTTAAACTCTATCATAATACAGCTCAATCTTAAAATGCAGCTTCTAGATATACTATCCAATTTGCCTACCATAGAAACTGAGAGACTGCTGCTCAGAAAAATCACTTTAAACGATTCAAGCGATATGTTTGAGTATGGCTCAGACCCCCAGGTATCAGAATACACAACCTGGTCAACTCATACCTCCATCGAAGACACTAAATATTTCATCAAGTCCCTGCTAAAAATGTACAAAAAACGAGAACTTGTAGATTGGGGAATAGTTCATAAAGCCGAGAAAAAATTTATCGGCACTTGCGGATATGTGGGATGGAGCATGACACACAGTCGCGCTGAAATGGGATACGCACTTTCTCGAAAATATTGGAATCAAGGATACATGAGTGAGGCTGTCAATGCAATGATGGAATTCGGCTTTCGGGAAATGCACTTGAACAGAATTCAGGCAAAATGTAAAGTCAACAATATTGCTTCAGCCCGCGTGATGGAAAAAGTAGGAATGCAATTGGAAGGAATATTGCGACAGCAACTATTTGTCAAAGACGAATACTGGGATATCAAAATTTATTCGATTCTCAGGGATGATTTTTTTGCCACTCGACCAGATTAGGACTCTTTGTATAGCCTTTCTCAGAAAGATGAGGTACGCTTCGGGCATAGGGCATAGGGCATAGGGCATGGGGCATAGGGCATACCTCACTTTTTCCAGAACAGCTTTAGGTGGTAAAATTATCAGAAAATTGGGTTGAAAACCCCGTTACTTCGGCGGAGTTTATCCTGCCCTTCGACTCCGCTCAGGAACCGCGTAGTCGAAGGGCTCAGCACATCGCCTTATAGGACGGCTTTAATTCAAGTATTGTAAAACTTTATTAAGTTTGTAAGCAGTAGTAAGCAACAGTGGTATTATATAGTCAGGAGGTCAAAATGAAATTACCTGACTACGCCAAAGCAATAGGCATAAGTTACACAACCGCTTGGCGCTGGTGGAAAGCGAATAAACTGCCACATCCAGCACGACAGACGGAAAGCGGTCTGATTATAGTTGACTACTTACCGCAATCGCCATCAAACCAAGCTAAGAAGAACCGAGTCGCTATTTACAGTCGAGTCTCATCTTCAGAAAACAAAGATCACCTCAACCGCCAATCGGAAAGGTTATCTGAATATGCCATTGTCAACGGCTATCAAATTGTCAGAAATGTCAAAGAAATTGGCAGCGGATTGAACGACCACCGAAAACAATTAGAAGCACTGCTGCGACAAGATGACTACGACATTTTATTAGTTGAACACAAAGACCGTTTGGCTCGATTTGGTACAAATTATCTAGACGTTCTATTACTAAGGTTGGGAATTAAGTTAGAAATAGTTAACTTAGCAGAGAATGGAAAAGATGAGTTAATGCAAGACTTGGTGGCTATAGTTACAAGCTTTGCTGCTCGACTATACGGACAGCGACGTGCCAGTAGAAAAACGGAAAAGATAATTGCCGAATTGAAAGACGGAGGTGCTGAATGCAGCTAGCAGAAAGGCATATTATTAAAACAACGGAACCCCGTTTTAGCGAGATTGACCAACTAGCATTCAAGTCCAAAAATCTGTACAATGCCGCCAATTATGTCATTCGTCAGAACTTTATTTACGGATGGGGCTACGTCAATTACAACGAGATGAACCGATTGATGAAGTCTCAGGTCGCATACAAGGCTTGGAATCAAGGTAATCGTGCAGGAGGAATCATACACCTCTAGAGCCAATTTCCTGGGTTTAGACCCAATCCCTGTTTACGGGAAAACAGAAGCAGAACCTGTATTTACCGGGAAACGAATCAAGCGAGGCTTGTACAAAACATCGACTGGTAAGTTGATTAATTCTGACGTGAACGGTGCTTACAATATTCTCAGAAAAGCAATCCCAAATGCGTTTAGCGATGGGATAGGTCGTGGACGTAGTTCAGCCAAGGCGGGTCAATCCGCTCAAAGCAAAAGTGAAAGGGGAGGGGCTTGAAGCCTCCCATGTCTATAAATGACTATACTTTTGCCAGCTATAACTAAACAAGAAATGCTCAAAAAACTTAAACAGCGTAGTTTTTCGGGATTTGTCCGGGTTTTTAGAGGCTGTCAATAGACTATACTCAATCTCAGGTCAACGCGCTGACAGAATGTATTTTGAGTGACCCCCAGACGTTGAAAGACTTGTAGTACCTGAGTGCCATGTTTCAAATTCTGGTTATAGACGATGATACTGCTGTTCAAGAACTACTGAGAAGAACCCTGAAAAAACAGGGTTACGAAGTAACGGTAGCAAGTAACGGCGAAGACGGTGTAGCACAGGCGCAAAAATTGCGTCCGGCTTTGATCATTTGCGATTGGATCATGCCACGCTTGACAGGCATTGATGTGTGTCGTCGAGTCAAGGCAGATCCGGATCTGTCAACTACTCAATTCTTTTTGTTGACTTCTTTGGGGTCGATCGCCGATCGAGTCAAAGGACTTGACGCCGGTGCCGATGATTTTATCTCCAAACCCATTGAACTCAACGAGTTACAGGCGAGAGTGCGCGCGGGACTACGGCTGCACCAACTCAGCCGAGACTTAAAAATTGCCAAGCAAAATCTGGAAGCAGAACTAGCTGAAGCGGCGGAGTATGTGCAGTCCCTATTGCCAGATCCGATGGTGGAACCTGTCAGCATTGAGTCAAAATTCATTCCTTCCCGACAGTTGGGAGGAGATTGCTTTGACTACAACTGGCTGGATTCAGATTATTTGGCGATTTATTTGCTTGACGTAGCCGGACACGGTTTGCGGGCGGCGCTACCTTCTGTAGCTGTGTTGAATTTGTTGCGATCGCGCGCGCTACCCAACATTGACTACTACAAACCCAGCGACGTTTTGCGCGCCCTGAACACCACCTTCCAGATGAGTTACCAAAATGACAAATATTTCACCATCTGGTACGGCGTTTACAACCGGATCGATCGCAAATTAGTTTACGCCAGCGCCGGCCATCCCCCGGCGGTATTAATTTCTCAGTCCCCCACCAGCAAAGCTAAAGTACAACAACTAAGAACCCCCGGAATGCCTGTCGGGATGTTCCCCGATGCTCGGTATCTCGATAATTGCTGCGATGTCGAGGATTTGAGCACTCTCTACATATTTAGCGACGGGGTATACGAGATTAATCAACCCGATGGCAATATCTGGGGACTCGATCCTTTCATCGACTTGTTAGCAGCTTACAACGGTGGAACTGCCGACCAGTTAGAGTTGGTTTTGAACTACACTCAAAAATTGAACGCTAAAGCAGTTTTTGACGATGATTGGTCTTTACTAAAAGTAAACTTTGGCTAACCGACTTCTGGCTGCATATCTGCTACAGCATAGCCAGAAGTCATAAGCCAAAAGATTTAGTATTTTTATCAGAAATTTGGGTCTAAAACCCCGTGCTTCGCTTGACGGCGTTACAAAACTTTACAAGAAATCCGCGCGTCTTACAATTTAGGCGTTACACTGTGAGAATGACACTAAAAGCCTTCAGCTATCGATTCTACCCAACGCCGGAACAAGAAAGTTTGTTGCGACGCACGATCGGTTGTACTCGTTTGGTCTACAACCGTGCTTTAGCAGCAAGGACTGAATCTTGGTACGCAGAACAAAAACGGGTAGGATATGCTGAAACTTCTTCAATGTTAACCGAGTGGAAAAAAACTGAGGAATTAGATTTTCTCAACGCTGTTTCTTCAGTACCATTGCAGCAGTGCTTGCGACATTTGCAAACTGCTTACACCAACTTTTTTGACGGGCAGGCAAAGTATCCTAACTTCAAGAAGAAACGAAACGGTGGCAGTGCACAATTTACCAAATCGGCATTTAAGTTCAAAGATGGACAAGTAACTCTGGCAAAATGTACCCAAGCGCTACCGATTCGGTGGAGTCGAACATTGCCTCTTGGTGCAACACCATCAACTATTACGGTGAAACTTGCACCGTCTGGCAGGTGGTCAGTCTCCTTATTAGTAGATGTTGAAATTGAAGCACTGCTCAAAACAAATAGTCAAGTTGGCATTGACTTAGGAATCACAAGTTTGCTGGCACTTAGCAACGGCGAAAAGATTGTCAATCCCAAAGGATTTAAGGCAAAATATCGCAAGTTAAGAAGAGCGCAGAAAGCTTTAAGTCGAAAACAGAAAGGGTCGAATAATCGGCACAAAGCACGGCTTAAAGTAGCAAGAGTGCATCAAGAAATTGCTGACGCAAGGAAAGATAATCTTCACAAGTTAACAACGCGGTTGGTGTGTGAAAATCAAACCATCGCCGTAGAAGATTTGGCAGTGAAGAACATGGTTAAAAACCGGAAACTTGCTCTGGCTATCAGCGATGCAAGTTGGGGTGAACTGGTCAGGCAACTTGAGTACAAGTGCGATTGGTACGGTCGTACTTTAGTCAAGATTGACCGATGGTTTCCGAGTTCAAAACGGTGTTTTGAGTGCGGACATATTGCTCAAAAGATGCCGTTGAATGTCCGGGAATGGGATTGTCCTAATTGCGGGACTCACCACGATCGAGACATCAATGCAGCAAAAAATATTTTGGCGGCAGGGCTTGCCGTATCAGTCTGTGGAGCGACCGTAAGACCCGAACAGAGTAAATCTGTTCGGGCAGGTGCGAAACCCCGCAAGGGACAGAAGCAGAAACCTAAATCGTGAGGTTTGGGAATCCCCGCGCGTTTACGCCGGGGTGGATGTCAAAGCAGAATCTTGCTATTAAAAGCCTCACGGGTGGAAAATATCTCAAAAACTCGATCCATGCTGGTGAGTTCAAATAAGATGCGGATTTGCTCATTGATAGAACAGACGACTAACTGACTACCAGCGGCTCGGACTGTTTTGAGCGCCAAGACTAAAGCACCCAAACCAGAACTGTCCATAAATGTCACATCTTGGAAGTCTATCAATACCACATCGGCTCCAGCTTCCACTAGGTCGCTAATCTCTAGGCGAAATTGACTTGCTTTAGTGCCGTCTAAGATGCCAGAGGGTTGAATAATTTTAACTACAGGACTCATATTTTGCAGTGGGAATGTCAGAATTTCTAGCCAGACTAGGTTAGTATAGCTGCGAGACGGACTCCGAGCCAAATAGAAGAAAGGGAATTGGGCATTAGGCATTGGGCATTGGGAATTGGGAATTGGGAATTGGGAATTGGGAATTGGTAGCCCACTCTCCCCCTCTCCCCCTCTCCCCCTCTCCCTCTTGCTTCTGCTATAGACTCAAACGGGCATAACTTTAGCGCGATAGAGCAGTTTGTCGCCTTGCTTGTAGCCCGTATAGCGGACTTTGACGAGTTCTCCCGGCTGGACTGTTCCTTCGAGGAGTTGGTGCTGTTGCGGATTATATGGGATGGAAGATCCAACTGGGGCGATCGCCTCTACCCCCCATTCTTGTAATAATTTCTCGACTGGGCGCATCAAAGGCAGCAATTTCACCGCCGGCAACTTCTGATTTTCCTGGGCTTTGCTAGCCGCAGTCGGCCATTGCAACATCCAAGATTCTAAAATTTGCAAGCTGGAAAGTTGAAATTCCTGCATTAAAGATTCCCGCTGAGCATCAAGTGTAGCTTGCAATCGCTGATATTCTGCTTGAATTGCCGTCGGTGCTGGCTGTTCTAAGTCTACAGAACCAGGGGCAAAAGTTGCGAGTAGTTCGTTTAAGGAAATTTGTAAAGCTTGACTGATTTTGAGCAGGATATCTACTCGCGTTTGCAAGGCTAACCCACGACGCAAACGACTGAGTTCAAGTTCAGAAACCCCTGCTTTTTGGCTGAGTGCTCGATCGCCATCAACGCCTGCTTGCTCCATCAGACGTTGCAGT
The DNA here is from genome assembly GCA_043718495.1 of Oscillatoriales bacterium. Classification (GTDB taxonomy): domain Bacteria; phylum Cyanobacteriota; class Cyanobacteriia; order Cyanobacteriales; family Microcoleaceae; genus Microcoleus. Next base: position 7,311 of record JAYSVM010000217.1, read on the forward strand.
TGAGGAGCGTAATCTAGAATATTAGCTACCACAAAAAAGCCATCCAAAGTAATAAATGGATATCTTCTTTATCGTAAGCTGTGAAGTGCCACAGATACAACTGATTACCAAAGGAATGGGTCTAAAGCCCCATTCCTTTGGTAAGCGTTGATGTCGTGTTGCGCCGATACAGTGTCGAGAATGAAGTGGTATTTTACCATTCGTTGCGCGCGGTGTGCAAGTCGGAGTGACACACGCCGCAATATAGAATTTCGATCTGCACATCGTGCTCGCCGACATCGCGGCGCTGAAAGTTGAAAGGTGCGAGTGGATTCGCGGCGTTTTGGGCGGCGTAGGCGTTTGTTTTCATGGATTATGCTCGTGATTATTTACTCATGTCGGGGTAACGATCGCCCACCGCAATTCGTACTGAGAGGGCGGGCACTCTTGGCACCGCCTCTACAAAGGGGTTCTTCTGTTTCAGTCTCAGGAAAAACATCATTTTGTATAGGCGATCGCCCTAACAATGGCATCTGCATCAATAGCCGTGTCAAAAAGTGCATTGATGTTCGCTGCCAAATTCAGCATTATTTAACCAGCTCAATTAGCTTGTAGCTGAATCAATGTTTGTGTCCCACCAGCATCACTAATCCGCAGCGCCACCATCACACCGTTTGAGTTTTGTCCCGTTAAAACTTCCGTGGGCGAATCAATCGTGTGAGCGTAAGTCACCTCATCTTTACCCACTTCAATCACCAAATCATCTCCCTTGCCAGGGCGATCGTAAACAATTGCATGAAGAGGTGCATTCTTAATCAATTCTGCATCACCAGCTTCTGAATCGATGATTTCGATCGAAATACGCCGTCCCCGATTGCCATCGGTAAACTGATCGAAAAATTCACCCCATCGCTCGCGAGGCACTGATTTGTTGATGTCAATCTTGTTGGTCATTTCCGTGTTATTTACCATGATGATTCCTTCCTATTCTTGTTATGTGGAACAGGCAGGATGCCTGTTGTTGAAAATGGTGCAAATTTCTGTTAGTTCAAAGTCTTAGACTGCGATCGGCATACTCATTTCCTGACTGATTCTGTCTAGCATCTGCTTCGCCTCAGTGACATCATGATTGCTACCTGTCACCAGGATGACGAACTCGCCTGCTTCAATTTTAGTGTCGTACTTAACTACCTCGTCTTTCGGGATTCCCAATCCTCCCAAGGCACCAGCCAATCCTCCTACAGCAGCAGCACCAGCGCCACCAACCAGCGTTCCTTCCAACCAACCCGCCAACACCCCCGCAATGGGGCCAGCAACGACGATCGGAGCCATTCCGGGGATAAACAGCACTCCAGCCCCGGCTAAAATGCCAAATAAACCTCCGACGAAGCTACCCCAATAACCACCACCTGCGGCTCCAGCTTTGGCTGTATCTTTCCAGGTGAGAAATCCGCGCACGTGTTCGGTGGTGTGGTAGTCTTTGCCAATTATCGAGAGCTTTTGCATATCAAAGCCTTTTTTTTGCAGCTCCAATACAACTCTTTCTGCTTCTGAATGGGAGGGGAAATGACCGACGATCGTATGTGTGTATGACATGAGTTTGTTTCCTTTATTAGTTGTCCGCACAAGGGACAAAAATTTTAGTTTTTGATTTGGCTTCTATTTTTTGACGTTCGATTTAACCTGGTAGAGATTGCATTAAATCTCAACTTTGGTTTGTTTCGGCATCACCTGAACTTTAACAAAAACTGTAAATTATAATCTCTACCTTTTGATTGAATGTTTATACAAATTACCCCGCCTAATCTCTACCTTTTGATTACTTTAAAGAGATATTTTATCAAACAAAAACAGCGGAATAATTGCCATTATTCCGCTCAAAAGCGAAAGTCAGGAAACGGCACTGCCGTGTCCTTCTACAATTAATCGGCGTAGGGAAACGGCACTGCCGTCTCCTCCTACAATTAATCGGCGTAGGGAAACGGCACTGCCGTGTCCTCCTACAATTAATCAGCGTAGGGAAACGGCATTGCCGTTTCCTCCCTTGCTTAGTTTAATCGTGTCTTACTTCTGCGTAGTTCCCGCAGCATTTGTTGCATCTAATCTGGTGCAAATCGCTTTCAAAGTAGCTGCTTCAGCTTCTTCCATCGTCGCCATTGCGAATAAGA
>JAYSVM010000218.1:0-70639 GCA_043718495.1 Oscillatoriales bacterium
AAAAAAACCATAGTATTTAGAAGGTACTATGGTTTTTTTGCGCTTACCCGTTATCTCAAATCCGGTAGCATCAGAATTATTACTACCCGAAATTAGGAGACTGCACGTGCCGTATCCCTACAATGTTATTTTGGGTAGGGACACGGCACTGCCGTCTCCTCCTTCTCCTCCGTCTCCTCTTCTATTCATCATTGCCGCACAAACCAATCAACGGGGCGGCGTAGCGAAACTGGTTCTGGGTAATTCTTCAAATAGCCCACTCGCAAAATGAATTGAATATTTTCACTAATCCCGATCGCTGGATTTAGCTGTTCCCGCGTTGATGATTCTTCTAATATCTGTGTCATCGGATGAATGGCGATACTTTTTTCCCGCACCTTCAGGAAAAGTCGTTGCATTCGTCTGCCAGTTTCGAGCAATGTCGCTACTGAATTATCCTTGCTAGTAATTAGAATCCAACCTGCCGATTCCGACACTTGCTTTTTTATTTTATCAATGGCTACCTCTCGGAAATCCTTTTTCATCACATTTTCTTTGTGGTAAAAATTCCGCACTACCCAACCAGGAATTCCTTCTATTTCCATACTTGCCGTTGTCAGTCCGTCGCGATATTTCTCGGCATTCTTAGTAGAGAATCTGATCCAGTCGGCTAACTCTTGCTGTGCTGGATCGCGATCGGCTTGCAGGCGGTTAGCAACGATAGTTTGTTCGTCGATAAATTGACTTTCTTTGCTAGTATTGGGTAGATAATGAATAAATTCGGGTTCTGAATTGACCAGATATTTGAGGTCTTCTGGTTTCAGCACATCGCTTAAAAAGTCGGAACGAACTGTGCGGCGATTTTTGATTTTTGCAGTATCAAAGGGATTCTTTGATGTTTGTTTGAGCAGTTTTACTGCCATCACCCGATCGTCCTGATTGGTTGTAGCGAGTAAATTCCAATCGCAGACGTAGCCAAAAGCACCAGCGGCATATTCCAGATTTTGGATGAAACTGCCGATCGATAATATCGTTTCTCTCTGAGTCGGATCGACAGCCGGCAGCCATTTAGTGCGATCGTTGCCAATAATCCAGTGGTAAGGTTCGAGATATTGAACAAACCACGGCTGTGTGTTGTGGCCGCTGGGCGCAAGGGAGGCGAGAAGCAAAATCTCTTTTTCGTCTGGCTGGAGACTTTTAGTGCGATCGTCTGCTGGATTGAGATTTGCTCTTGAAAGATTGCTTTTATCGCTCAACAAATAAGCTGTTGTTACGGCTGCAATTATTGTCCCGCCGGCAATGCTTATAAACTGTTCTCTGTTCATAATCGGCATCCTTTTATTTCAAGATTTGTGCTTTCTTCAAAACGATTCTGGTGTTTCCAATCAGCAAGAAGGGCGAAGCATTCCGGCACGTAATTTATTGATGAGAACCAGAGATTTTATGCCGGAATGCTTCGCCCCTACGAATATATTTGCAAAACACAGATGCACCCGTTTTAATTCGCCATCCCTCACGATGCGAACTCATACTCAATCTCTGTAATTCTTCCTTTAAAATAGAGCCGAATGCCTTCTGGATATTCCCATCCCACCTCGCCTTCTAAAGGAATCAGCATCCCATTGCGAACTGAATATTCCCAGAATCGACCGCACCAAGGCATCGCAGTCAGCTTGTCGCGATAACGAGCCTCAGTCCGCATAGTGGCGATCGTCCCTTCAGCATTAAACTGAAATACGATGGTTGTAATTGGGCGGACTTACCCAAAGATATACCGCCATATTCAACGGTCTTTTGGCATTACCAAAGCTGGTGTGAGGATGGCTCAATCGAGCGGATTGAGACAGCCTTACATGGCAAGGTGCGCGAACAAGTCAAAAAAAACCGCAGTGGACGACCTTGATAATGATTGACTCACAAGCGGTAAAAAACACTTGCAATTCTAGCGTTGAGTCGAAAAGGTTTTGTTTTTACAAATGCACAAATGGCATCAAAAGACATCTAGCAGTTGATATACTGGGTTTCCCCTTCTTTACTCACTGTACGAAAGCTAGTGTATCTGACGACCAAGGCTTGATTGAAATGCTCAAACGATTAGCGTTCGCCTAAAAGATCTCAAATGGGTTCTATAGATCAATAGCCCAATGTAAAGACTGAAAAGCAAGACTCCGGTGGCTGTCGAAAGCTGAAACTATATCAAATTTACGAACTTAGAGTATTTGAGCACCTTGCTGCTTGAATTCTTGCTCTACTTCCTCGGAAAGACCTAAAACTTGCATAAATTGTGCATCCTTTACTATGATGCCATCAAAGTTAGCATCATAAAGATCAACTTGCTTTAGAATTGCTCTACTCAAATCAGCACCACAAAGATCGGCACCACGCATACTGACATTTGTGAACCTAGCTCGGTGTAAATTAGCATAGACTAGCTTAGCATCATCTAATTTTAAATTTTCCATCGTTACACCTATCAAAAGCGCTCGATCAAAATCCGCCCCCACCAAATTGGCATCGCTAAACTGAGCATCTCTCAAGTTGGCCTGTATAAATTTGACTCCACACAAATCCGCCTGATTACTAAAACAAGCTAGGGTTAAATTTGCACCACTCATGTCAGCATTACACAAATCGACTCCATCCAATCTAGCCTCCATGAGAATAGCATTAACTAAACTCGCATTGCTTAGATTGACATGACTCAAATTGGCATGACTAAGATTTGCACCGTCTAAATGCACATTACTCAGGTTAGCATTACTGAAATTGACCCCATTCAAATCAGCCCCACTAAAAATTTGACCTCTGAGATCTTTGCCCACAAAATCTTGACGCATCATAATGCACTCCTTGAATGATTGGTGGAATTTTGATTAATTGCCTTATTGAGAATAGAAATAACCTTCAAATCTCTTATTTCAAATTCCTTAAAGGGTAATGTTTTTAATGAAATTTGAATTTTTGATTGTATTCTAATACTTATAAATAGTATATCACTAATCCCAGAAGTATTGAAGATTGTCATAAAGCTTTACATTTGAAAGCGATTCTGTAACTGTATTAAATATTATCCAAAACCTCAATTTATTTGTCAAAGTAATTGTTATGATGTCTAAGTAATAGTCCAATTTTTTCATTTTTAGAAACACACAACACTTCTGTACTAATCCAATCACAACCATTAGCAGGGGTGAGATTACATCCCCAAAATTCTTAGAACCGATCGTGAAAAGTCCACTTCACCACATCTAACTGTTGTTCTCTCGTCAGTTTGATGAAATTCACAGCGTAACCAGAGACTCGAATTGTTAGTTGTGGATACAATTCAGGACGATCGATAATATCGTTTCTCTCTGAGTCGGATCGACAGCCGGCAGCCATTTAGTGCGATCGTTACCGATAATCCAGTGATAAGGTTCGAGATATTGAACAAACCACGGTTGTGTGTTGTGGCCGCTTGGTGCAAGGGAGGCGAGAAGCAAAATCTCTTTTTCGTCTGGCTGGAGAGTTTCGGTGCGATCGTCTGCTGGATTGATATTTGCTCTTGAAATATTGCTTTTATCGCTCAACAAATAAGCTGTTGTCACGGCTGCAATTATTGTCCCGCCGGCAATGGCTATAAACTGTTCTCTGTTCATAATCGGCATCCTTTAATCTGAAGTTTTCGTTAAGTGTGACTACATACTTGCAGGGCTACTTCACACGAGGCGATTCCGGTATTTCCAATCAGCAACGCCACTAATAATTATCAGAAATGCTGGAGCAGCCAGCCATAACCAGAAACCAGGAAGCAACTTAATTAATATCATATGACTATATGGATTACTACCATTAGGTAAGGCCAACCAGTACGCTGAGATTGTTCCAGCAAAACCTAAAATAATTGAAAAAAAAGCAGCAGCGGTTGAGAATTTGTATTTCTTATATGCGAATAATACACAGGAAAACCAATAAAGCGGATTAGCTAACCAGCCAATCGCTGGCCATTGAAGAAATAACAATCCAAAAATTCCCCACGCCGTAACTTCAAGCCCTTTCATGATATAGATAGAATTTGCGTGCATTGCCCTATGTTCGACTATTTTAAAAGTAAGGGCTGGTAAGCTAAGTGCTGTTATATAAAGCAGCAAAGATATTCCCAACAGGAACAAGGGTTGTGTAAAGAAAGGTATTTTTTTCATGAGCTATCCTTTGTTGTGAACGAATTTGTAGTCATCTTAAATACCCATTTATCCATTCGTCTCGATCGCCATCCTTCACGACGCAAACTCATACTCAATCTCTGTAATTCTTCCTTTAAAATAGAGCCGAATGCCTTCTGGATACTCCCATCCCACCTCGCCTTCTAAAGGAATCAGCATCCCATTGCGAACTGAATATTCCCATAATCGACCGGCCCAAGGCATCGCAGTCAGCTTGTCACGATAACGAGCCTCAGCCCGAAACCTATCGATCGTCCCTTCAGCATTAAACTGAAATACGACGGAGACAGTGGTTGCGCCATCCGTCAAAGTAGCGCGGGCGGAGGTGTCATTAATCGCTTCCCAGCGCACACCTTGACTGGGCAATAGTGCAGTCGGATACCAAGGAGCCTCAGCAAAGAACCGCAATAATTCACCTTGGTTAGCTTCAGGAGTACCGCCCACATCAGCAACGGTAAAAAGACCGAGTAATGATGCGTGTAAGCTGCCTTCTCCTAACAGATAGGTATCATGAACAAATGCATTAACTCCTGGTGCCATCTGGATGCGTGCATCCCAATCAAAACCCAGACGTTGAGTAATCACAAATTGAGTGGCAGTAAACGGACTCCACTTATCTTCCGTCTCATTCATATTGAACAGTCCTTGCTGAGAAAGTTTGACCGCAGAGGCGATCGCTTGTCCGTCCTTAAGAACTGTCTGAAAAAATCGCTGTACGGGTTCTGGCAAGCCTTCAATCTCTTTTTGGTCATAGATTTTGGGCTGAATTGTGCGCCGTCCGTCTGTTAATTTTGCTCGTAATTTATCAGTATCTAACTGCCATCGATATTTGCCGTAAATAGTGGCAATTCCCAAGCTGAATGCGATTAAAACACCAATAATTCCAATCCATTTAATCCACATGATACTTACCTATGTTTGTTGATTTAGAAGTTGATAGATGGTAATGATGAGAACGATCGCACAAATAGTTGTATAGATTGAAAATGTGTACTTAGATAGCCAATTAGGAAGATAAATCGCAAAATTGTCCTTGGTTGAATTTGAATACTTCCGTGCAATCAGAGTTAACGGGCAGACGAATTTAAAGGTTAGTAGGGTTAGCCCTTCTAGAGATACAAATCCATAACCGAGCCAGAGCCAGATATCGAGTTTATTTGCGATCGCGGCATACAGCATATAGAAAATCACAAAATTGAAGAAGATCCAGATGGCAGTGTGGACAACTTTAATCAGCGTCAATTTGGTTTCATTTTTCATATTGTGTTAATATGATTTATCCATTTTCGGCGTTAAATTGCGCCCAACGATCGAAGCCGTTGCGATCGTTCCTGCGACGAGCAATCCGAAATCTTCTTTAATCCCAAAATTCAACGCCGCTGAAGTTCCGACGATCGACCATAAAACCGGAACAATCAATAAACTTAACGGAATTTTTTTGTCTGTCCAGAGTAGCAAGCCGAACGTGAAAATGGTTGTCTGACAAGGCGTACCGAACGTTGGCGATGCTGGAAAAGTTCGCCCCAGCGCGTAGCCGATTAACGGATAAATCACCAGCGCATAAGTGATAAAAATCGCCCCAAGGAAGCCGTAAAATTTCTGGCTAGCGCGAAAACTCAAACTATTTTTCACCACACCTTCGTATAAAAACAACCAGCCTTGAAAAATGAACAGCGCGCCAAAAATATAAGCGGGTGGACTGATTTTCGTAAAAAAAATCAAATGGTAAATAATCCCTGCCCACAGCCAGAGAAAACCGAGTAATCCCGAAATGGTTTTGTTTGCAAATGGTTTTCGACTTACTGCCAGTCCAACCGCCACAATTCCCACTAAAGTTAGTACAAACTGCATCGGAAATATAGTTTGATTGTATTTCTCGAAAACTTGAAGAAATTGTTCTATGGTAAATGGCATCGCTAATTTTCCTCAGATCGATTGTGGGTTTTCTATGATGATTTATAACTGCCAACAGCCTGCCATTCTTCGACTAAAGATGGTGGGACTGACAAGCTAACAGGTTCACCACCGATAGTTGGCAATGATAATTTCAGAGGAATCTCGGCCTGCAACTGCGGTAATAATGGCTGGAGGTCATACTGTCCGACGTTGGGTTCGGGAAGGGCTGACTCGGTGAAAATATCACTAGAAGCTTCGGTAGCTGTGAGTGTTTTTCCTAGGGAATCAGTCAGAGTTAGAGGTTGACTGCGATCGATCTTGACCACTCCAGGAAAACCCACCAATCGCAGATCGAAACTCGTCTGGTTATCTGGGCTGATGCGTTTAAAGGCGATCGCTTGCCAGTTACTGCCATGCTGATCTGTGAGGGTTTGCCGCGATTGATAAACCATCTGTCCTGGTGCTTCCTCTAGTTCGCGAATGGCGGCAATAGCTGGATTTTGCCCAACTCCAACTAAGATGCAAAACCAGATCGCAAGTCCGATTAATATGGTCTGAATCGACTTTCCAAATATCATGATTTTCTCCTGAAGTTGAATTGTTAAAATTTACGCAGTCCTAATTACTGAGTAACTATTTGGGGTTTTTCTCTACCAAATTGCCACAGCAAGATCGCACCCAATCCGAACAGATTGACTAGAGAAACTACTAACCCTCCAAAGAATGGAATTAGTGTCAGAACTGTCAAAATCGCCAAACCGACCAAAAACTGCTGCTGTAAAGATCGATCGCCCTTACCAAGTACACGTTGACCGACAAAAAGCGCCACACCCAATGAGCCGACTAGAGCCGTGACAACCGCCGTCAGACTCAGGAGTGGAATCAGGGGAATCCCAATCAGCGTAATCGCCAGAAACACGGTGGCAAAAACAAAGGAGACGATCGCCCCAAGGCCCCATAAAGCTGTCAAACCGGGACGTTGAGTCAATTGTGCAGCCAAATTCGGTAGGAATTGTGGGCTGCTATGCAAAATAATCAGTCCCAGAATAGCTGCTACTACGGCGGAACTAATTCTAAAAATGGCACTGAAGAAATACTGAGCGAAGAAGCTATTTCTGCCGCGATTAGAGCCATACATCATGCCATGTCGATCGCTAAATGTAGCGCGTTCACCACTAACGATCGCACCTGGTTCCTGTACGATTTTGCCACCAAACGAGTAAGCATCACCCTCAACCCGCGCTCCTTTTTTCAGGATGACATCGCCACCAAAAGCGATCGCAGTATCCAAAACTCTGGCATTAGGAGAAACCGTAACACTTCCGCCAAAAGCATGAGCATTTTCTACAACCTGATTCTCTGCCACGATGATGTTTCCACCAAAGCGGATGAGGTTGGTATTGTTGATATTGATATCAGTCTGAGCCAAGGCATTGCCTGCAAATATCAAGCAAATTGTCGCTAGGAAAGCTAGAATTAATTGTGGCCATTTCATCAACTTTATCCTCATCAATAAAAGAATTTGGACTATATTTCATGATATTCAACAAAGGTGAGGAAACTGTGAAGAAAGCTTAGGCAGAATGGTAATAATTTCTATTTTTGTGCATATTAAGGTAGCTTACTCTTTAAAATTAGCAAAGGTATTGTTCTTAAGGAATAGTTTTTATGAAAGTAGGGTTTAATTTATCTGATTCTGAGCAACTCAACGGTTTAAATCTTGTCGTGTTAAGGCTTGAATCTCCGTTCGCAGTGCGCTAATTTCTGCTTGCAAAGCTTGAATTGATTTTGTACTCGCTATTTCTGAGTCACCATTCTCGGCATCGCGATCGCTACTCCAATCGCCATTGCGAGAAAAATCCATACAGTCAGAAAACGATCAAGAAAAGAAAGCTTTTTTATCATGGGTTTGAATTGTTTTATTAAATTCTAAGTAATTGAGGATGACAAGCTCAGCTAACGTGAATTCAACGCTTTTTGTGGCGCAAATCGCATCTATAAAACTCAAATTAAGTTATATTAGTAGAGCATTGAATATGTAGCCGATGCTGATAATGCCAATGGTCATTAACCCGACAAACACGGCTAATAATTGGGGTCGCAGGACTTTTTTGAGAATCACTATTTCAGGAAGAGATAGCGCTGTTACTGCCATTGTGAAGGCTAAAACTGTACCCATAGGCATTCCTTTATTTACTAAAGCTTCGGTAATCGGCATGACACCCGCAATGTTCGCATAGAGTGGCACGCCCAAAATTACGGCGATCGGTACTGCGAAAGGATTATTCGCGCCTGCATACTTGATGATAAAATCTGTCGGCACATAACCATGAATTCCGGCTCCGATCGCAATTCCACCCACCACATAGAGCCATACCGATCGCACAATTTCGCTGGATTGGAACCATCCTTGCTCAAATCTTTGCCTCCAAGTCAGTGCCACAGGTTCTAGGGTGTCTTCCCCTTCTAGAGGCATTGCTTGACGAGATTTTTGCAATTCCCAAACAAATGGTTCCACCCATTTTTCTAATTTTAGGAGTCCGATGATGTATCCAGAGGCGATCGCCAAACCCACACCAAAACCGATATAGATCAGTGTCACTTTCAATCCAAACAATCCCCACAGCAGGATAACAGCAACTTCATTTACCATTGGCGCTGCCATCAGATAAGAAAAGGTGACACCTAAAGGCACACCTGCTTCTAAGAATCCGATGAATAAAGGAACCGCAGAACAAGAACAGAATGGCGTGACAATTCCTACCATTGCCGCCAAGACATTGCCTGCAAAAGTGCGCTTTCCTTCTAGCAAAGAGCGAACGCGCTCTGGTTCTAAAAAGCTTTGAAATGTCCCAACAATAAAGCTAATTACAATCAGTAATGTTAAGACTTTGGGCACATCGTAAAGAAAGAAGTGCAGACTCGATCCTAAATGCGATGCGATCGGCAATCCCAAGAGTTGGGTAACAATCTGAGTTGCCAACCAATCGAAGGGATAAAATGGATCGAACATCAATTTGCCTCTTTAACGCTGCAATAAGGGTTCAATTTGTTCTGGACTGATCACTTGACCTTTGCTAACAACTTTGCCATTGATTGTCATTGCGGGAGTAGACATCACACCGCGCATTGCAATTTCAACAGGGTCAGTAATATGCAGAACTTCAGCAGTTAAATTAAGATTTGCCAAAGCTTGTTTAGCATTTGCCTCTAGCCGTTGGCACTTTTTGCAGCCTGTACCCAAAATTTCAATTTTTATCGTGTTCATAGTACGAGTTATTATCTTAACTTTAGAGATTAATTATTTCTCCTATGATTAGTTTGTACTTTAAAATTGGCGAAGGTACTGTTCTTAAGGAATAGTTTTTATGAAAGCAGGGTTTAATTTATCTGATTCTGAGCAATTCAACTGTTTAAATCTTTTCGTGTTAAGGCTTGAATCTCTGTTCGCAGTGCGCTAATTTCTGCTTGCAGAGCTTGAATTGATTTTGTACTCGCTATTTCTGCGTCACCATTCTCGGCATCGCGATCGATAAAATAAGTTGCCAGAGTTGCTGTCAAATAACCGCATACTGCGATCGCATACAACCCCAGTAAAAAACACAAAACCCGCCCTTCCGCCGTTTTCGGAAAGTAATCAGAGCCGATCGTAGTCATCAGCATTGCCGTCCACCACAGCGCCGTAGCATAGTCAGTAATACCACCAGTACCATCAGGAAGTTTGCGCTCAAACGCATACATTCCAGCCGCGCCAATTAAAGTGACGATCGCAGTTAACGCTACCACATAGCCAAACCCTCGACGCTGAAAACTGGCAGAGAGCAATCGCATTCCCCGACTGGTTCCGATCGTCAGACGAACCAACTGGAATCCTCGCACCGCATGAACCGATCGCAAAGGCTGGATAACTCGCAAAATCCGAAAGATTCGCAACGCTGGAATCAGCAGTGATAAAGCGATTAACCAGTGGTGTTTGAGGTAAGAGAGTTTGCGAGGAGCGAGCATAAATTTGATGCCAAAATCCAGGATAAAGGCGATCCAAATGGTAGTACCGATCGCCTCTAGCAAAGAATTCAGTCCCCAAACTAGCTCGACGATAAACAGTCCTAACCAGGCAAAACTCAGCACCAGCATCGGCGTTTCTAGCCAATCTTCCAACTGTTGTAGCACTTCGCAGCGCTCTCGATCCAAGGCCGATTCTGGTTGGTTGCGATCGCTCATAGCAGGTTCGGTCTCTTTTTCGGCGTTTTTACAATCACAGAAATCACGCTCAAACTTAGCCCAATGATTTTGATAAAGGCGTTGACTGCGTGTGCATACTCCCATTGGTCACGATACCGCATCCAATCCATTAGAACGCGCCAGAAGTATCAAACGTGCAATTCCATTTACTACGCCCAAAACCGCACACACACTCAGCCAAAGCATCAGATCGGGCATAGAGCGAAACAGCAGTACATATCCAAAGAATCGATCAAACACCAATGCCAATAGCCAAGGCAATACGAGTAGGAAAAACGCTGGCAAGAATGTGCAGCCAATCCCTAACCAGACCCGCCATAATGGAATTCTACGAATCGCCTGTCTCCATTGCGGTAAGTAAAGCAAACTGCGGATTGCCAGCATTACACCTATAAACATCAGCAGTGCGATCGCTATACCCCACAAGGTTATTGAGAACCCACCTGCGGCAGGCTGCCCATCCTTTAGTAATTGAATCAGTCCAGTTTTGATTTGCGGAAGTGCTGCCATTAACGGCCACGCATAGATGTTGTAAAGTAGCGCAATTCCATACTTTTCCTTTGGCAACAGCCCAACATACGTAGAGAATGTAGACAAAATTCCACCGTTTTCGATCACTGGTTCACCGTTATCGCTGCCCTTAAACCAACCCATGCCATAGGAACTACCGATGGTTTTGGGTGGAGTGTGCATCAGCGCCACACTACTTTCAGAAAGCAATTTTGTCTCTTTAAATTGTCCACTGTTGGTTTGGAAAATTAGATAATTTGCCATGTCCTCTGCGGTGGAAACGATCCCGCTACTGCCGCTCAGATAACCAGACATTTCTGGATATGCTAAGGGAAGTCCAAATGCCATCAGATGTCCTTGTGCCATGTTGGGAGCACCTTGGAATGCCTCAGCACTTGTAGTTGCATTGAGCGTCCCCGACATCTGAAGATGTGTAAAAATATGCGTTTGTAAGTAGGCTGAGAATGGCTGTTGACTCACCACTTCAACCACTCGCGCCAACACTTCGTAATTGGGATTGAAATAGTGAAACTGACTACCGGGGAACGCAACGGGACGTGCTTGACTAAGGCTAGTAATACGATCGCGAATTGTTGTTGCTTGAGAAACCTGCAACTCAGGAAAGCCTACGTCAGATAAACCACTCACTTGATTGAGGAGATGACGAATGGTAATTTTGGCAGCGATCGCTGGATCGGTCACGGTGAATTCTGGTAGATAAGTTTGCACGGGTGAATCCAGATTAATTTGTCCCGCTTCAACTAGCTGCATCACTGCCATTGCGGTAAACGATTTGCTCACCGAACCAATCAAGAATTGGGTCTGTGCTGTAACAGGCCGCTCGTTGTTTGCTGTACTGTATCCCTTAACGTGCAACACTTGGTTATTGTGAGTAATCGCGAGTGCCAAACCAGGAATGTGATGAGTCTTCATTTGAGTTGTGATGAAGCGATCGATCCTATCATCCAAGTTTAGTTGGTTTGCACTGCCCTTGAGGTTGAATGTGATGACAATCAACACACTCAGGAATATCAAAATCGGGCGGAAAAGTTTATTCATTGGGTTAGATTTTGTTTATTTCGATAAAGCATAATTCGCCCTACAATAAACGCGATTAAGATCGCTACTTCTGCTAGGCGGCGGTGGGTCATAGACAAACTGAGACTAAACGAAGCCAGCATCAGTGTTATGAATCGCCACGTTCGCATAAATGTCATTTTGCTCTGCCCTAAAGCATATATATCTCTCTGCAATTTATGTTAGACAAATAATGAAATGCTGCGTACCTATCGGAGGGCATAACTAAATTAGCTGATGGGTGGGAATTTTCTAACTAGCAACCTCATAAGAATAATACGGGATGCGGGAAACTCAGAGTCTTTAGACCTGAGAGGAAAGCGACACGGGGGACTTTAGTCAAGAGTATTCTTCGTACTATGATACAATGTAGATTGTGAGTAAGAACAAAAACATCTACGTGTTGAAACATCCTAGTATCGGAGAAATCCCTGCAACTTAGTACACCTATTGAGAGGTAACACAAAAAGAGCTAATAATGGCAGGATGTTGAGCGTACCGCGTCTTGGCTTAGTGATGGATTCTGAAAGCATTGAAAATAATAAAAGTAGCTAGTAACTATCGCTTGACGATCGGTGACTAGGTAGGCGGCGTTTGACGGTCGCAGCGAGATTAGATTTAGGTAACACCCTTAGTCTAATTCTGTCAGTAGAATCTCAGTGGCTTTAGCCCTGAGAGTGTCAAAGATACTCCAACTCTATAGAACAATACGCTTGGGTTAACACTGTTAATTCCCCGGAGATCCCCCTAAATCCCCCTTAAGAAGGGGGACTTTGAGCAACTTCTTGTCCCCCCCCTTTTTAAGGGGGGCTCGGGGGGATCGGTCTTAACTGAATCGTATTGCTCTATAGAACCCATTTGACATCTTAGGGAGAGGCTACAAGCCTCTTCTACTTTTGCCGAATTTTTGGTAACTTAATAATGAAGAGGATCGAGTTTAAATTATGTGAGTAGGTTGCAGCGAATTAAATAAATTAAAGCATCGCTTTACTTTGAAATAAGCAAACTGTTTCTAACCAAAAACTTGCCGTCGAATGTGATTGGCAGTCCTTCTCCATCTAAAATCGATTTTCCTGTGTTTGCTTTTCGGGCATGGATATGGAGATGTGGTTCGCTGGTGTTTCCTGAATTGCCAATTTTAGCGATCGCATCTCCTGATTTGACTAGCGATCCGACTTGGCTAGTGATGCTACCTTTCAGAAGATGAGCCATTAAGATATCAGCACCCTTACATTTCAGTAGAATGTAGTTTCCATTGAGATTTTTTCGGTCGCTTTCCCCCGGAACGAGATTAGGCAAATCGTTGACTAAATTGGCGATTGTCCCATCGCAAGGGCTGTAGAGAGTCTCTCCAAAAATGGCATAAAATGAGTGACAATCAATAGTGCAATATTCAAAAGCATAATACAAACCTTTGTTAAACTAATTTTTTGACAGTTAGAAGCAATTTAGAGATGGCGATTGCTTTGATAAAGTAGTCCACTCAAACATCATTACTAACTGTTCTATGAGTTATCAAACGCTCAATCAAACGGTCTTTAAATCGTCGATCGACATCCGAGCAGTAATATACTTGTGACCCTTTAATATCCTGTGCCACTTCCAGATCGTGACCGACACCAAACGGTTCGAGAAATATACTAAAACCAATGCGTGCGGGTAAAATCTCACAGCCAAACAAGTCAGGCATGGTGACGTAGCCAACTGCCAGCGCATCAAAGGGATAGAATCCCTGTTTGTGCAGACGATCTTCCCAAAATGACATCCACGATTGACTTGCCTGACGCAACCAATGAGCGGCTTCATCACCAGATCCTAATTTGTCTAGATCCGATCGCGTAATTGTCACCTTTGTCGCTAGTTCAAACGGGGTTAATATCAACGGAATGCCAGAGTCCAAAACAATTTTGGCAGCAGGCGTATCTTTACGAATGTTAAAATCGCGGAAATGAAACCACCATTGCTCTCCAGGATGGAACAAATTACCTGGTCGTTTTCCTCCCACCATCACAATGCGCTCCACATTTCTTACCACATCGGGATGATTGATAATGACCGTTGCGATGTTTGTAAGTGGCCCCTGAGCGATAATCGTCAGTTTTTCCTGGCGTAATACGGAGGCGATCGCCTCTGATGCCTGCGTCGATTTCCACTCAGGGCTTCCTCGATCGTGGCTACCCTCATAAATAGGCGTTCGAGCCGCGCCTCCCAAATGCCCGATCGCTTGACGCGCAACTTGAAGAGCAGTTTCACCTTTGGTATTGCCAAAAGTTGTGCTGATGCCCCGAATATTGAGTTCTGGCGATCGGAGTGCCATCATCAATGCCCAACAATCATCCACATCATTAGTTGCGCTTTGACCGCAGGCTGGATCGGTATCAATCCAAATTGGAAGTTTAGACGCATTTGACCTAGGCTTGAATTCCTCTAGGGAATGCTTTGTTATATTCAAAGGATGACTCAGGGTATAGATTTTATTAACGCTAGTTACAACAAAAAAGATTAGAAAGAGATTGGCTAACAATCCGGCGATCGCATATTTGAGATAATCTTTGTTTCTGTAGCGTTGGCAAGAGCGAAAAGCTTGAACAGTGTAATAACTACCAATTACCACTAACACAGTGAATACTACCAATCCCACAGACTGAACTTCTGGTCTAATGTCTTGATTGGAGTAATTCAATCCTAAACCCAGGAGAAACGTTAACCCAAATCCGATCGACGGAATTTGCCAACTCAAAAGACATCTACGCCGGATATTATTCATGTGAAATACTTGTGAAGTAGGAATCTCCAGAGCCAATCTGTAAAGTTCCACAGCAATACTGAGGCAAAACTACTGCTCATCGATCGAAGACGCTCGTTGCGAAAGGCAGCGAGCTTCCATTCGCCATCCTTTCGCAACGAGCGTCTGAATACAATCTCGCGATCGATCGGGTTTCGATTTACCGCGCATAATTGTGCCGCCGATGGGCGTGCATCACGGTAACGTCGGCGGTGAGGTTGTTTTGTCCGTTCAGAACTTTGCTAAGCCACTTGGTAGCCAGCGGCCGTAATTACATCCTTGATGGCAGCTTCTGAGCCTTGGGTTTCCACTAATACAATCTTGGTTTTTGGATCGCCCTGAACAGTAGCTTTAGCATCGACTGTTCTAATCGCTTTAGTAATGGTGTTTAGACAACCACCACAGGTCATATTGGGAACTTTTAATTGGAGTTTCATGGTGTTAAATCCTGATTTTTGTGTAATTAACTTAGAAAAAACGTTTTGGACAATCAGCAATACTTTTCTCTATTATTCAACCTTTTTCTCCTTGCTGTTTTGGCAGTAATCTCTACAATCAACTGCTTGCTCAGTCAGTGCGGTTACTGGATGGAGAGCACACTTGAGATAAAAATTATCGCTAAAATATCGACAGCGATAACACAGAGTTTTGGGAGGCGGCTTGAAGATGAATGAATGCTGCCATCGCTTGGGAATACAAGCATAAACTAAAGCAGCGATCGCCGATAGTAGAACCAGGCTAACGATCGTCAGAAAAGTTGCATCCAGTGCAGCAGGGAGAGTTTCAATCCCTCGCTGGCTTGGAGGAAGTGAATTAGATGGCTGAGTTGCGATCGATTTTGCTTCCATTTGCGTTCCTTCCATGATTTCATTTGTGTTTATAATGCTGTTCTAAGCAGAGTTGGCGAGAATTTTGTGAAACATAGAATCTCCTTTCAGAATGATACGTGGTGACTTCGAGATTTCTTGGAGCTACGACTTACCCTGCTGCGGTTTTCGTAAGAACTGCCTGAAGTTGTGCCTCATCTTCGTGAGATAACGAAGTTCGTAGGACTTTTCCCTCAAATTTGCTCAAGTCGTCCAAAACCTTGTCAGGTGTAGACTTTCTCACCAAAACAAAAATGGCAGAGGTTCCAGGTTCGATCGTGTTGCCTAGTTCTTGAATGAAATTGTCATCAATGCCGATATCCGTTAAGGCACCGGAAAGGGCTCCCACTGCTGCACCCAAAATTCCCAGCATTGGTTCAAAGAACATCAAGCCGATTAACAGTCCCCAGAAGCCGCCACTTAACGCGCCAGCGGTGACGAGTTCTTGAGTTTGTTTAATCTTGACTTTGCCATCTTTCTTTCTGACCACGATCGCTGCATCTTCTAGATCAATCAGATATTCCCGCTCCATTTTTCTGAGATCGAGCAACACTTCATCTGCCTTAAATTCATCAGGAAAGCCAATCACAATTAGATCACTCATATTTTTCTACCTGTTAAAATGAACACTCAACTTTGCTTGGAAAAAATTGCACGAAGGTAATCACAGTTCCTAGTCCTAGAAAAGAATACTAGATGTCATGGTGAGACTCCTGTGAATGAGCTAGTTTTTTCTGAATGTTGCGATGACCCCAGGGGAAAAATGCCGGGGTTACTGCGGCATAACGGGCATACTCCTCACCAAATTCTGCTAAGGCATCCCGTTCTTCTTGGTGTGCTAATCGGATATACATTGTGACCAAAATGGGGAACATGAGCAATGTCAAAAGAGTGGGCCATTGCAGCAAAAAACCTAACATAATGACAATGAAGCCGACATACTGCGGATGGCGAATTGTTGCATATGGCCCTGAAACCGCCAATGTATGACTTTGCTGAGCTTTGTAGAGAACTTCCCAAGCCCTGCCTAAATAAATCAGTCCACCAAAAATTAGTACACTACTCAAAAGATGAATTGGATTCAAATGAGGATCGCCTTTCCACCCCAGCAATGTCCACCAAAGATGTCCACCATCATGAGAAAAAATGTTCAGTCCTGGATAGCGGGTTTGCAGCCAGCCTGAGAGTAAGTAAAGCGTTAAGGGGAACCCATACATTTCTGCGAACAATGCCACAATGAACGATGAAAATGCCCCGAACGATCGCCAATCTCTAGGGTTACGCGGCTTGGTGAAACTAAAGGCAAAGATGATAAATATCAGGGAATTAATAATCACTAATCCCCACAGTCCGTAAGCAGGAACGTTACTCATATCTCTCATGGTTCGATCTCCTTGAAGTAGCTTAATTTACAGAATCTGAATAACCGCCTTTAGCGAGATTGGCTGTTGTTACCGTTAGCGTCTCCATGTCCCCCATGTCCTCCGTGCGCTCCGTGCATAAATAGGTGCATGAATATACAGATGAACAGTAAAGAGTACGGTAAGAATCCCGCTAAATGCGCCCAATGTTCTGTAATCAAAAAGTACGCAATAATCCCGATCGACACATACAGTACAACCTTAATTGGCAAGCTGAAACGAGTTGGCTGACGATCTGGCTGGGACTGATTTGATGAACCATGTTGGTGCATAAAGACCTCCTTTTAAACAGTTGACAGTTGACCCTTCGACTCCGCTCAGGGCGACGCAGTTGACAGTTGACAGCGAAGTGATAACAACGGAGATTTAAACTCCGTTCTTATCACAATCTGCCTTCATGCTGGGGCTTCAAACCCCTGCTATTCGGTGAATAGAACAACTCACAATTCCAGGCTTGTTACCATCCTTGCATCTGTGCGATTTCAGCGCTCTGAGATGCGATCATTGACTGAGCCAAAGTACGGATTTCTGGATGAGAAGCACGCTCAGATGCCATCTTCGCCATCATCACTCCCATTTGATGATGGGGAATCATTTGGCGCACAAATTCTTTGTCAAAGTCCGGGGCTTTCTTGAGCGCGTCGAGGTCAGTTTTCATGCTCATCATGCCCTGACACATCATGCCCTGACCCTGACCCATCATGCCCTGACCCTGACCCATCATGCCTGAGCCTGTGCACTGCCCTTGGTTGTGGTGGTCTCCCATCATGCCCATGTCAGTCATTAAATGTGCAGCGACTTCTTTACCGAACCACTTTTTGTACCAGGTACGCATCTCTTGAATTTCACGAGTTTGGTCTTTTTTAATCCCTTGGGCTATTTTTTTAACTTCTGGGCGTTTGGCGCGACTAAAAGCAAGATCAGCCATTGCGATCGCATCTTGGTGATGCGGGATCATCATTTCGATAAAATGTTGATCGACTCGGACTGATCTGGGTTGTTGAGGATTTCCTGGTGCAGGTAATGACTGAACTTGTTCGCTGTTGATAAGGACAAATCCAGTAATAGCACCACTACTAAGTAGCCCGACTAAGCTGTACACCAAAAACTTCTTATTCATAACTCCACCTCATTTGAAGGATAACTGGGTTTCAATACTGGCTGCTGCAAAGCAAGACGCGCTCACTGATGCAACAAGCCAATGCGCTAAATAAATGGTTTTATGCCGTTGCTTTAGCCATCTGACGGCAAGATTCAGCACAACGACGGCAGGCTTGAGCACACTTCTTACACGGCTCGTGGTCGTGCTTCTCACACTCAGTCGCACAGCGATCGCACGCTTCTGCACAAACCGCACACATTTGAGCGTGCAGGTCAGAATTACGAGCCATGAAGCGAGCGCAGAGGGCGCAGGTATCAGCGCAATCGCGGCATAGTTTAATACATTGAGCCATCATCTGCACCATGTCACTGGTTAAGCAAGCGGTTCCGCATTGCTCACACTCACGAAGACAGTCGAGGCAATTCTGAATGCAGGTTTCTAGCAGAGATTGATGAGATTTAGTAGTAGTAGTGGTCATCGTTTTAAGCTCTTAAAGATTCAACACAACGAAGAACAGATTGTTATGCCCTTCACCTTGGTTAGGGGATGACTAAGTTCTTATATATCTCTCAAGCTACGATCAAACTATGAGAAACCTATGAGCGATTCAAGATTTACGTCTTTAGGAAGATTTATGCAGATTTTTGGCGATTAGCACTTCATTTCATCCTAATTTCATGATTTCATATCATTATTGGAGGATGCCGAGCACCTGACACCGCAACCAGCCGGTAAAGGAGACTGATGAAAATTTTGGTGGTTGAAGATGATGAGGCAATTGCCGAACTACTTACTTTTATTCTGTCTAACCAAAATTACGTGGTTGAAGTTGCTAACGATGGTGAGGCAGCTTGGGAACTGATTGTCGTTTATGACTATGATTTACTGCTGATAGATATTACGCTCCCTCGTCTAGACGGAATAAGTCTCTGTCGTAGAGTCAGAGCGCACGACTATAAAATGCCAATTCTGGTGGTAACAGGGCGAGGCAGTGGTCACGATCAGGCGATCGGGCTAGATGCAGGTGCCGATTCGTATATGGTGAAACCGCTCGATCAGGAGGTATTGATTGCTCGAATTCGAGCCTTGCTGCGTCGCACAGGAACGGCTTTTCAATCTGTGCTGGAGAAGGGTAATTTGCGGCTCGATCCGACAAGTCGTGAAGTTACTTACGCAGGGCAACTTCTATCCTTAAGTCCCAAGGAGTTTTCGATCCTAGAGTTCTTTTTGCGGAATGGTCGTCAAGTCTTTACCTACAGCGTAATTTTGGATCAAATCTGGGCGTATGAAGAGACTCCCGGCCAAGATGCCGTGAGAACTCATATTAAGGGGCTACGGCAGAAATTTAGAGCGGTCGGCGCTCCCGCAGATTTGATTGAAACGGTTTATGGACTGGGTTATCGGCTTAAACCAATCGCTGATTCAACTCTTCCGGCTCAACTCACGTCTCATGAAGCGACTCAACCGATTCAACAACAAACCCCCAGCGCCTTATCCAAGCGTCAAGAAATCGATCGCGCATCAAACGACTTAACTACAGAACGAATCGAGCCGGAAGAGTCTCTGTTTGCGGATGAGCGTCCTTTGTTATTGATCGTTGATCCCGATCGCCAACTGGCCCAACAGTTGATGAATGAAGCGGTGGACTCGGGATTTCGGAGTGCGATCGCCACGACACTTTCCGAAGCCGAAACAAAAATTGAGCAGGATGCGCCTAACGTTGTGCTACTCGATCCCGATATTACTCATCCCACAACAGAGAGTTTAAGACTGCTGGCAAAGCTCAGTCATCAAACTCCTGCTGTGCCAGTTCTAGTTTTAACCAGTCACGATCGATTAACTGATCGCCTAGAAGTTGCCCAACTCGGCGGACATAGTTTTTTACACAAACCCTTGCCCCCGGCTCAAGTGCTGAAAGCGATCGCACAAGCGGCACAACAAGCAGAGACAGCAAAGCAGCGGGTGATGGTCGTTGATGACGATCCTCAGATTCTCGCAACTCTGAAGTGGTTCCTAGAACCCTGGGGATTGAGCGTAACAACGTTGAACGATCCTCAACGATTTTGGGAAACGTTGAAATCATGCTCACCCGATCTGCTAATTTTAGATGTGAAAATGCCTGCTGTGAGCGGCGTTGAGCTTTGCCAAATTATCCGCAACAATTCGCGCTGGGGGCGCTTGCCGATCATTTTTTTGACGGCGCATACCGATGCTGCGATCGTCAATCAAATGTTTTCAGTGGGTGCAGATGACTTTGTGAGCAAGCCGATCGTAGGGCCAGAATTGGTCAGTCGCATCATCAATCGCCTAGAACGGATCAAACTCCTTCAGAATGCTGCTGAGACAGATTATTTAACCAAACTCTCTAACCGCCATAAGTCAACCCAAGACTTAAACAAATACCTTCAACTTGCAAATCAACAGGAGCAGCCGCTCTGTCTAGCAGTTCTGGACTTAGACAATCTCAAACAGATCAACGATCGTCACGGGTACAATACTGGCGACATGGTGATGCTTGATACTCCCCAGCCCGCTCCGGGACGGGGATTCTTGAAGAGTCCAAATGCGAACCTTCAAAGGCGACATCAAAGCACCTCTACTGACTCTTTCAAGGCAAAGCCCTAAAGTTGCCGCTACTTTTCGCAAAATATTTGCAGCACCGTTGCAGTCTGCATTAATTTTGATTCCATCTTTTGAACGATACAAACCACGATTGACACGCTTCCCAGATTCTTTCCACCCTTCAGTTTTTTCACCGAATTTAGGTAGTTCATCCGAATCTAAAAAACTAGCCTTACTCGTATAACTTTCTTCAGTTTCAATAAACCGAATGCCATATTGTTCACAAAGTTGAGAGATTCTATCCTTTAATCGGGCGGTAGGAATTTGCACAAAACTTTGGTTAGTTTTACTCCCAAGGTTGATTGATTGGCGCATTCCTTTGTTCCAACCAAATACAACAGTGCCTATTTGGTTTTGCAGGCAGTGATTCAATACTAATCTAGCTGCTTTATTAACGGCATCTCTAACTTGCCTATTTCGTTTTTCCGTAATTCTCCCTAATCGTTTAGACCAAAAGCCTTGAGGCTGGTTTTCTTTGATTATTGCAACTCGTTTGTTATACCACTGATTTAAGGACTTTAGGTGCAATCCATCTACAATCAAACTTGTTCCCACATTGGATACACAGGTTAGCCAATTATTTAATCCTGGATCGATTCCGATCACTTTATTGGCATCTAATTCAACTGCTACTGGCTGAATTTTATAGATAAATTCAGCGTAAAATTGCCCATTTTTGGGTAAGATGCGAATTTCTCGGATTTCCTTGTAGTCTAAATTTGACGGCATTGGTAAATAAAATTCACCAACTCCAAACCAGAGTTTAATCTTACTTCCTAATGGAAACCTCAATTGCCCGTCCTTCAACTTGACATCTGCCTTGGGAAACGTCGCCAGCTTCAGGCTATTTTTGCGATATCCCGGCAATTTAGGATGTTGTATTACCGTACCATTTTTGATGCCTGCCAGGAGTCCAATATAGGATTGGAATGACTCTGCGACGCTTGTTAAAGTCTGTTGAGCTACGTGAGAGTACAAGGCTTTGAAATGGAGATTACTTTTAATTAGCCTGTGTAAAGTCGCTTTACTGGGAAATTTTCCAGTCTTGAAATACAATTGCCTAGAGTAGTAAATTCCGCAATTAGCCAACTTATTCGATTCTTCACAGACAAATTCTAAGATACTTTTTAAAGCTCGATCTGGGCTAATTAAATTTTGTTGACAACCATAGGTAGACATTTGTTTGATTTGTATTTAATGCTCATACTACAAATTATACAGTTTCATACTGTATAGGTTGCTGATTCTGTATTAAGCTTTGTTAAATACTGAAGGCGGTTGAAACCGCTACCGACTTATCCCCATGTCTAAAGCCAGGGGCACGGGAGGCTCGTTCTTTGGTCAGTGGGGACATTTGCTCCGGCAGACTTTTAGGCAAAATGCAGTCGTTGCTCGCTGGGAGAGCGATGAATTTGTGGTTGCCTTATCTAGCATGATTAAGGCAGATGGTATTCAAAGACTCACTCAATTATTAGCAACGCTCCACCACAGACAATTTGTTGCTCCCGATCGCACTCAATTTCGGATCGCATTTAGCGCTGGAATTGCTCAATATCCAGATAATGGAACGGATTTGCATTCTCTTTATCAAGCCGCATCCGAAGCATTGCATCAGTCTAAAGTTGCTGGATGTGCTTGTATTTTTTCTGCGGGAGACTCTAGGGATATTCTCAGCCAACGAAGCCTTAATTCATTATTAAAATTCTAAAACTCAAACTTTTCTTACCTCCTCATAAGTTTCTCAGATTGTTGTCTTACAGTCCAAAGTGGGTATGCAAGGACTGTTGCATACAATCACTTTCGATCGCGCACATTCTGGCATTGGGGAAGGTTTTGTGCATCAGATAAATTTAGTGGCGATCGATGATTCTGAAATCTGCGATGGAGAACAGTTATGTTAGATATCGATGAAATGAACACAAAAGAGATTATGGATCTCTTGCATAAAGTAGGATATGGACACTTAGGTTTTGTGGGTGAAGGACATCCCTATGTTGTGCCTATGCACTATTACCTCAGAGACTCAGCAATATATATCTTCACCACAGTCGGAATGAAGACTGAGTATATGGATGCAAATCCAGAAGTTTGCTTACAGATCGAAGAAGTTCAGAATGATCTGCTGCACTGGCGCAGTGTTGTTGTGAATGGTCGCGCTGAACGCCTCACTGAACAGCAAGACATCGATCGCGTAATACAATTTGTCAAAACGCAGAATCCAACACTTTCGCCTGCGATCAATCGAACCTGGATCGATGCCTGGGGACGTGCAGAGGCGATCGCAATCTATCGCATTCATCCCAATGAAATGAGCGGACGCACGACTGATGGAATTAGCAGTCAGTGAAAATCGAAAAATTTGGACAAACTTATTTTAGAAGTTCGCCCTAACTTCATTAATCTGTAAATCTGCCAACTAGGGCATCACATTAAATTAGGAGGATTCATTTATGAACCACGATCGCCATCAACATGGACAAACCCAACCCAAGCCGGGAAACGCTGGACACCACGAACACAAACAGCAACTTGAAAGGAATCTGCCTGATCCACACAGCAACCATAGTGGTCACGGTAAACACGCTGGACACGATCGACACGCGGGTCACGATAAACACGCTGGACACACCCCAGAGATTTTCAAACAACGCTTCTTTATTTGCCTCGTGCTAACGCTGCCCGTTCTCTATTTTGCGCCAATGTTTCAGATGTGGTTTAACTATCAAGCGATCCAGTTTTCGGGTTCGGATTGGGTTATTCCCATTTTTTCAACGATTATTTATTTCTATGGTGGCTGGGTTTTTCTGAAGGGAGCTTACTACGAATTCCAAAGTAAAATTGGCATGATGACTCTGGTTGCTCTAGCAATCACCGTGGCGTTTGTCTACAGTGTGGCAGTGACTCTTGGATTGGCGGGAGATTCTTTCTACTGGGAACTGGCTACTTTAGTCGATATCATGCTGCTCGGTCACTGGATTGAAATGGCTTCTGTGCAGGGAGCCAGCCGCGCTTTAGAAGAACTTGCGAAATTAGTGCCTTCTGTCGCTCACAAGCAGGCAAATGGGCAGATAGAAGATGTCCAGGTGAGCGCGTTAGTTGAGGGCGATCTAATTCTGATTCGTCCCGGCGAACAAGTCCCGATCGATGGTGAGATCGTCGAGGGTACTTCCAGCGTCAACGAAGCTTTTCTGACTGGAGAGTCGCGCCCGGTGGTAAAAAAAGCCAGTGATGAAGCGATCGCCGGAGCGGTCAATGGAGAAGGTGCTCTGACAGTCAAGGTCACTCGTACCGGAGATCAAACAACCTTGAGTCAGATTATGCGGATGGTTGAGGAAGCGCAGACATCTAAAAGTAAATTTCAATCACTAGCCGATCGACTCGCCTATTGGCTAACTCTTATTGCGATCGGGGTCGCTACGTTGACGTTCATCATTTGGCTATCTGTTAAACCAGATGGTTTAACATTTGCAATTAATCGCGCCGTTACTGTATTGGTGATTGCTTGTCCTCATGCGTTAGGTTTAGCGATCCCCTTAGTTCTGGTTAACGCTACTGCAATGTCTGCTAAAAACGGCATTCTGGTACGAAATCGAGAAGCGTTTGAACGAGCAAAAGACATTAAAACAATCGCATTTGATAAGACGGGGACATTGACAACCGGACTGTTCGGAGTGCGACGGATTTATACTGATGGCATCGATGAGCCACAAGCCCTAGTGCTTACTGCTTCTTTAGAATCCTTATCAGAACACCCGCTCGGACAATCGATCGTAGAAGAAGCCAGCCATCGCAAAATCGAGCTTTCAAAAGCCAGTGACTTCAAAGCAGTTCCTGGTCAGGGCGTTGAAGGCGTGGTAAACGGTCAGCGCTATCGGGTTGGCAGACCGGAATGGGTTCAAGAGTTGAAATTGCAGTTTCCTCCAACGTTGCAAAACGCGCTACAAGAAAGTGAATCTCGTGGTGAAAGCGCGATCGTGCTGATGGACGACAAGCAAGTTCTCGCCCTATTCGGGTTAGCAGACCAGGTGCGGGCATCTGCACGAGAAGCGGTTGTAAAATTACAGAAAATGGACGTGCAGGTGGTGATGATTACAGGCGATGCCGAAGCGGTTGCCAAGGCGGTTGCTGGGGATTTGCAGATCGATCGCTACTATGCTCGTGTCCTACCACAGGATAAAGCTGCATTGATTCGTAAGCTCAAAGCTGAGAAGCCAACCGCCTTTGTGGGAGATGGCATCAATGATGCACCGGCTTTAACCGAGTCGGATTTAGGACTTGCGATCGGTGCTGGAACCAATGTGGCGATCGAGTCTGCTGATTTAATCTTGGTTAAAAGCGATCCGCTTGATGCAACCTATGCTCTTAAACTTGCGAAAGCTACCTACAACAAAATGACTCAAAACTTGTTTTGGGCAACCGGGTACAACGTCATTGCAATTCCCTTAGCAGCAGGAATTGGGGCTCCCTTCGGCATTGTATTAACGCCAGCATTGGGAGCAATATTGATGAGCGTTTCGACGGTCGTTGTTTCAGTTAATGCAATGTTGTTACGTCGCGTTCGTTTGAATGATTAACTGCATATATTGGAGGAGTAAGGGTTTGTGTCTAAGAGAAGCATCCAAATTCTAGCGGCATCAGAAACTAACCTGTTTCTCTTTGCCTTTTTGCTCAATTTTGTTTACGAAGTTTGGCAGGCTCCCTATTACGAGTTCTACGGAAGTCCCTCTTTAGCCGACAAAATCAAAGACTTGACTCACTGCTCCTTCGGCGATGGGGTCATCATTCTATTTAGTAGTTGGGTGGTGAGTGTGTTAGTTCGTTCGCGGGAGTGGGTGCTTTATCCCACCTCGAAACTGGCGTTCCTGTTTACCAGTATCGGGTTGGCGATCACTCTGGTAATCGAAACCTATCGAGTTAATGTTTCTAAAGTCTACGGGGTTCCGGTGATGGCAGTACCCATTCTAGGGATGAGTTTTCTCGCCGTAATTCAGTGGATCGTTTTGCCGCCATTCATCCTTTATCTGGCTCGCCGTCATATGTTGGGTTATCTCGAAAAGCGCAGCTAATAACCTGTGTTTCTCTTTTTATGATTAAAAAGCTCTTCTTACTTCTTGTTTGCTTATTTGTAGTCATGATTGGCTTCGGAGTCAGCCTGCCTGTACTTCCTTTCTACGCCAAACATCTACATACAGCAGGTGTTCCGCGTGAGACGATCGCAATTCACATTACTTTATTAACCAGCATTTACGCCTTCGCTCAGTTAATTACAGCACCGTTTTGGGGGCAATGGTCAGATCGAGTCGGCAGGCAACCCTTAATTTTGCTCGGAATTGCCGGTTCGGCGATCGCCCAACTACTATTTGGGTTTGCCTCTTCCCTGACAATGCTGTATGTTGCTCGCGCAGTCGGTGGGGTTCTATCCGCTGCGATGCTGCCTGCTGCTGCTGCTTATGTTGCTGATGTAACGACTGAGCGCGATCGCACCCAAGGAATGGCTTGGCTCGGTACAGCAGTGAGTCTGGGAGCAATTACTGGACCAGCTTTCGGTGGTTTGACGACTCGTGAAGACTTACATTTCACCCTCGGTCTTTTCGAGATCAAAATTGAAAATTATGCTCCTCCCTTTTTTCTAGCTGCGGGTTTGATGTTCTTAACGCTGCTAGTCGCTCTCCGCTGGTTGCCGGAATCGTTACCATCGAGATCCGCAACTGTACTCAAACGTCAGCCAGGACTAGATTGGACAAAGCTTGGTAAATCGTTATTACTGCTGTTGGGTTTAACCACGATCGCCCAGTTTGGACTGACGCTGTTTGAAGCCGTTTTTGCATTATATGGTCAAGAAATATTGGGATACGGGCCCATCCAAACAGGCTTTGTATTTATGATGTGTGGCTCAGTGATGGCAGTCTTTCAAATCATTGCCGTGGGCTTTTTGTCTCGATATATGAGTGCGATCGTCCAAGTTGCTCTGGGATTTGCACTCATGGGAAGCGGAATCTCCCTACTTCTAATGGCGCGATCGCTTCCCATTGTGCTGGGAGTTGTCGGTATATTGGCATTCGGTATGGCATTGATTACCCCAAACTTAACTGCTTTGATTTCAAAACGGGGAGGTGAACACACGGGAACAGTCTTAGGAATTCAGAATGCCGCCAATAGCCTCGGACAAGTTGGGGGATCGATGTTAGGGGGCGTTCTGTTTGCATGGCAGGTAAGCGCCCCTTATAGTTTTGCTGGCGTTTTACTGGTTGGAACTGGCTTAGTGCTGGGTTGGAGGCTCAAAACTCGTCATGGCAGTGATTCTGGTTATTGAACTATGCAAGGAAAGCCTTGCTTGCTCCAGGCTTGAGCGCTCATCTGTACTGGGTGCCAAGGGCTACTGAGGGGTGGCGTGTAGCTCAAGTCAAGCTCACTCAACGCATCAACTGTCATGTTGTGAAAGAGGGCGGTGGCGAAGATGTCGATGCGTTTAGCAACTTCTGCTTGATAATGCCCTGCTATTTGCGCTCCCAGCAACCGACCGCTCTGGCGATCGCCCCTTCAGCATTAAACTGAAACACTAGGGAGACAGTTGTTGCGCCATCCGTCAAAGTAGTGCGATCGCTGGAGCCACCGCCACCCCTGTTCGGTTTATATTGATCATCATTCAATACAATAATGAGCAATATTTTATTTACTTGCTCAGTTCACATAGAAGATTTATAATCATGCTGTTCTTGTTGCAAAATATGTCCTCCAGTTGACTGAACTGAGTAAATTTTACTGCGATTTTGGAACAAAATAAAACTGGCTACGACGAGCAGAAAATAACCAAATACTCGCTGTAGTTGCTTAGGATTAATAAACTGAGATAAATAAGCGCCCCCAAAGGTTCCTAAACTAGCTGCTAGTGTAAATGTTGCCATGAGATTCCAGTTTAGTGCTACGCTACCCAAATAACCCAAAAATCCAGCTACAGAGTTGAGAGTAATAATTAATAATGATGTACCGATCGCTTCTTTAATTGGCGTATTTCCTAATAATACGAGAGCAGGTACAATCGCAAATCCTCCCCCAACTCCAACTAATCCAGTTAATACGCCTACGCCTAACCCTTCACTGATCATCCAAAGCCAACAATATTTACAAATTGGTTGAGGATAAAGGTTCAAATCAAGCTCAATATTAGCAGGTTGATCCGTTTGCTTAAAACTTTTATAGATCATAAATCCTGCTGCCAAGAGCATCATTAAGGCAAACAAAATCATCTGCATTGTGCCAGTAATAAAAGGCAGATTGGCAATTTTAGCTCCTACATAAGCGCCTAACATTGTGGCAGTACCAAACATAAAAGCAGTTTTTAGGTTGACATTTCCTTTCTTCCAGTGGGGGATAACACCGATGAGACTCACAAATCCAACGATAAATAAAGTCATGGCGATCGCAGGTTTTGGTGACACCCCCATGATGTAAACCAGGATTGGTACTGCTAAAACTGACCCACCACCGCCAATCAACCCTAAGCTAACCCCAATACAAGCAGCGAGGATATGACCAACAATCCAAGTAATCATGTTTTTATTAGCCCTGTTTGCTTAATTCAGGAACTTTAGGAATTGTGTTATCTTGCTCTTCAACACGATTGCCGCAATGTTCGTTAGCAGGAACTGCTTCCATAATCTTTTTCGGATCAGGCAGATTCAGGTTAGCCATAAATTCAATAAAGTTGGCGCGATTGCGTCCCACAAATCGAGGATTCCACTGCTTTTCTTCTTTAATTGTGGATACTGTATAACCTCGGTAATCGTGGGCTGGATATACCAGGGTTTCATCGGGCAAAGTAAATAGCCGTTGCGTTACCGAGTCAAATAAAGTTCCTGCATCACCACTTTGAAAATCGGTGCGTCCACAACCTCTGATTAGTAGCGCATCTCCTGTAAATACTCGGTCATTATTGACGTAATAAGTTATATGGCTATCAGTATGACCAGGAGTAGCGATGGCTTCAATTGTAATGCTGCCTAATTGCAGAGTTTCTCCATCTTTTATATAACGATCTGCACAACTGGCATGAGCTTTATCTGGAACAATTCCCAAACATCCAGTCGCTTCTCGGAGTTTTGCTGTACCTGTAATATGGTCAGCATGAATATGGGTTTCTAAGCAATAGCGCAGAGATAAGCCTAGTTCTTCGAGTAGTTTGCGATCACGTTCAACTTGCTCTAGCACCGGATCAATCAAAATTGCTTCTTTGAGCGTTAAATCTGCAAGTAAATATGTGTATGTACTTGATTCTTTATCGAACAATTGACGAAATAACATTTTAGCTTGGCCTAAATCTAAACAAAAAAAATAAAGGTTTTAGCAATGTTTTTCTACAGGCAGTTTAGCCAGGTTCAGAAAAAAAATATTCACCCATAAACTTGACTTTCTCTACTTCTGGAAAAATTTAAACTATTTTTGAGTGAGTAGAAACGTAACTCTCTAAAAATTGCTTCATCTGTGGCTGAGAATCACAGTCAAAGCCAGCTTCGGTTGCTTTCTCAAACACTTGCTCTGGTGTCATACCTTGTCGCGTCGCCACGTTCATAAATGCCATTACACCTGCACGCATTGAACTCGCGCAATGAATCAGAGCGGGTTTTGGTAGTTGATCGATTTGCGCTAAAACTTGATCTGTCAACTCGTCAGTCATCCCGTCTGGCTTAACTGGAATGTTGACATATTGCAATCCTGCGGATTCTGCGTGTTGCTGCTCATCGTGCATGAAGCCTTCCTCTTCAGGCGAGCGCAAGTTCAGTACAGACTTATATCCCTCTGTAGCAGCCTCCTGCAACTGCTCTGGTTTCACCTGTCCGGCTACGGTTAGCTCCGAGTTGATTTTTTTAACGTTTTCCATTGGTATCTTGCGCTTTATATTTATTTACCATATTACTATATAGTAAATAAATATCTACTCTATATAGTAGGATGTAATTTTTAGGTTTGTATGCTAGAGCCGTCTCCTCAAGCCCTGGCTCCCGTTATCGATCGGTGGTCTATTTTTAAGCTGTTGCACATTTAAACTGTGATCCAAGCATTCCCCTTGTTTTTGATTTTTAGATTCCATTTAATAATTAACTCTCCTTTTTTGTGAAAACTAGCATTGTCAAGGATGATTACTATTTTTGCTCCCTTTCAGCAAATTATGATGCTTGATTACCTGCTTCTACCCATTCATTAATTAGCTCTTGGTAAAAGATTTTTAGCACTCTATAAAAATTATATGAGTTGCCTTTATTTAGAAATTCTACAAACCTTTTTTTATCTGAATACCTCAGACCTCCCATTACATTAATTCTTTCTCTAATATCTCCGTTTGTTTCCTCTTTCAATGCTTTTTGCAGTTGCTCTATCTGTTGGAATTGAGATGATTTTTGGCTGGCATTTTTTTTGCAATTTGACTAAACTAAATTTTAATTATACCCTATTTAAATGTACAACAGCTTAACGTGGTATTTCCCATTGATTTAGACACCTCATAACTCGATCGATCGATAAGTCTGATGCGCCTTAAGTTGTGCCCGCAATTGGGCAATTTCAGCGGCCATATCGAGCACCATTGCTGCTCCGACTAAGTTTAAGCCCAAGTCTTGACGCAAGCGCTGAATCTGAGCAATTCGAGCAATTTCGCGCTGATGTAGCATTGAGCCGATCGCCTCAATGACCCCTAAATCAACATAAACTTGCACAATTGCGATCGAAGTTTCGGTCACAAATGCAGCATATTCAAAGGTGTAAAGTTGCTCGCCTTCGAGTGAAACCACGATTGTTGAAAGGCTGAAGCTCATAATTTAATCTCCTCTAACTGGGCGCGGGGGTTAAAGTTGGTATTGGCTTGGATTTTTTCGTAGCATTCTTGCTCGATCGCACTTAAGTCTTTCGGCGTGACGATCGCGAGTTTGGCGAGTAAATCACCGCGTCCCCCTTTTTGCAATGTCCAGCCCTTGCCGCGCAGTTTGAGCGATTGTCCCGTTCGCACTCCTTTAGGCACTTTCATCGTCACGCTACCATCCGGTGTGGGCACGGTAATTTCGGCCCCTAAAACCGCTTCATCCGGGCGAATTGGTACATCGCAAACGAGGTCATTTCCCTCGAATCGGAAGCAGGAATGCGGCACAAGCTCGATCGTTAGATACAAGTCGCCACGCTGTTGAGAAAACGGGCTAGCGCGGCCTTTACCTTTGAGGCGAATTCTACTACCTGGTTTTGCGCCTGCGGGAATGCGAACGTTGATGGTTTCATCGTCGAATTGCAGCCGCTTTTGGACACCGTGAAACGCTTCGGAAAATGTCAGGGCGATCGCAGCTTCGCTATCCGGTGCGGGCGCTTGGGAGCGAAATCCGCCACCAAAATCATCGAAGCCACTGGTTGCGTTGGTTCTGCGTTGCGATCCGTTTTGCGATCGACCTAGCAAATCCTTAATAAATGAATCAAAGTCGGCATACTGATCGAAGTCAACATTCCCAGGATTAGTTCCTTTAGATGGTGGCGCTTCACTGTAAGCAGGTTGGTTCCAATGTTCGCCAAAGCGATCGTATTTCGGCCGTTTCTCTGGATCGGAAAGTACCTCATTTGCTTCATTCAGGTCTTTGAATTTTGCCTCTGCGTCTTTATCACCAGGATTTAGATCGGGATGGTACTTGCGAGCAAGTTTTCGGTAAGCTCGTTTGATTTCTTCAGGAGTTGCTGTTTTGCTGACTCCTAGGATGGTGTAATAGTCTTTAAAGTCTGTTGGAGTTGGCATTTTTGACCTTTTAAATTGGGTATATTTTTAGTTGGTAAATTAAAGTGATTGGAAATAAGAAAGTGATGTTATTTTGTGATGTCAATTTCGGTTGGATCGGATTTTTTAACCGCAGAGAGCGCAGAGAGCGCAGAGGAAGAGAAGAGAGATATGAATAATTTCGATGTCAATGGATTTGATATAAGTTTTTTCTAAATTTTATTGTGTCTAAATTTATTTTCTATATACTCACTCTAACTACACTCGTAATTGCCAGTAAATGAATCAGTCAATAGACAGGTATTTGACTCCGACTTTCTAAGTGTAATCTCTATCAATAGGAATAGATTAAGTTGAAAAATAGATAGCGATTAATTAATGCTCGCGCTAAGATAAGCTGTTCTGCATTTAAACTGCACAGTCAAAATATGATAAAGTTCTTGTGGGGTGGGCCGTATAGCCTGCACAAAAAATGCAATTTAGATGTCGAACAGCTTACTCATCTTTGAGAATTCTTTATATCTATATTCGGATGATGGATGGAGTAATTGTTGAGTCAAAATAACCTCAACCGCGATTAGGTTTAATATCTACAAATCCGTTGGTCTTTTATCTGATGGGAAATAGCTTTGTAAATAGTTGAAAGTGAATCGTTTTGTTTCTGCTACCAGCCGTTGCCGAAAACTTTTCTCTTGACTAAGAGACAACCACAGTAAAGTACCGATCGCTTTCACCAGTACAAAGGCGATTGCTTCATAATCGGCAGGTTGTAAATCTGAATAGTATTGGGACAAAGATGTTGCAAAATCCTCAATGAGTTGGGTATCAGCAGCATTTTCGATTTCCTCTAATTCTGGAATCGTCCCCTGTACCTGCATGAAGATGGCATGATAGCCCGGACGATCGGTAAAAAATTGATCTGTGACATCAATGAGCCGATCGACATAGATGGATAAGGGCAGATTGTTCAGATCGATCGAGTCTAACTCCGCAAACCGTTGGTGGAGTTGCTCTGTATATCGCATGGCTAATGCTTTCACAATTGCCCCCTTGTCAGGAAAAAACTGATAAAGCGAACCAATTGGTACTTTCGCACGAGCGGCGATCGCATTCGTTGTTGCAGCAGCATAGCCCTCAGTAATAAACATCTGTTCGGCTACATCCAAAATTTGACTCACCCGCTCCTGACTTCGAGCCTGACGAGGTTGTCGCCGCATTCCAGATGATTTTGCTGAATCGATCGCCATTATTCTAACCAGCCTTGGAAAATATTTGAGCAATGCTCATATTTAACTTGACATAACATGAGCGTTGCTCGTATTATTGAAATATGAGTGATACTCATATCTTACCGGAATTTGTCAAGCAAGAGATTTTGTGATGAAACTAATTCAAATGATGTTTATATTCAAGTCTTTCATTGCCATGTTGATGGGTGATGAGAGCCTCAAATCAGTCGATGATATGTTGTATGGTTTGTTGGAAACTCCCGCTTTCGATCTGGCAGCGCAACATCTCAAGCGCGATCCAGCTTGCGCCCAATTGATTGGCGATCGCTATATTCCCCCTGCCCACAACCTCAACCAATTGCTGACATATCCTGAGAATTCCCTGGGCTATATCTATGCAAAAGCGATGAAAAAATCGGGACTCACCCCCAATTTACATCTGGGGATGACTGCCGAATCGGATGCTCATTATGTGGAACTGCGCCTCAGCCAAACTCACGATATCTGGCACATTTTAACTGGATTTAATACATCGGGAATCGGTGAAATTGGATTACAGGCATTTCATCTGCCTCAGTTTCCTTACCCGCTGGCATCGATGTTGATTGCCAATAGTTTAATCGCGAGTACATTGTTCGATCCCACACAGTTACCATCCTTATTAGCGGCGATCGGACAAGGTTGGCGGATGGGCGAAACAGCTCAGTCTTTGTTTGCCCAAAAGTGGGAAGAGGCATGGGATAAACCCTTGACCCAATGGCAGACAGAGCTAAACATTCAGCCGATTCAAAATCATTAGTTTTGAGGTTTTAGTGATGAATTATTATCGAGGTTAATCATGCGTTCCGTATTGCAATTGCCCAACTTTCGTTGGCTTTGGTTAGGGCAAACTTTTATTCTGTGTGCGTCACAGTTTTGGTTTGTCACTTTAACTTGGCTGGTTCTCCAAAAAACAGGTTCAGGCTTTGCTCTAGGTAGCGTGTTGATGGCAGCCGCAATTCCACGTGGGCTGTTCATGCTGGTTGGAGGAGCGATCGGCGATCGGTTTCCAGCCCATGCTGTCGCGGCGATCGCTGCTGCAAGTAATACCGCTTTGATTGGGTTAATTACGGCACTGATGTTCTTTGATATATTTCATCTCAACGTTGTGATTCTCATCGCCGCCCTATTTGGTTTGTTGGAAGCTTTTCTATATCCGGCAATGCTGTCACTACTACCTCAATTTGTTAGTAAATCGCGTTTAGGATTGGCAAATGCTTGGATGCAAGGGAGCGAACAAATTACCAACGTCGTTGGGCCTGCTGCGGCTGGAATTATCATTGGTACTTTCGATCTCCCGATCGCCTTTGCAATCGACACCGTTTTATTTGCGATCGGAAGTCTGTTGATTTCATTGGTCAGAATTCGAGTGAGATCGCGTGTTGTCGAACCTCATCCAGTCTCATTAATCAGTGAAATCATCGAGGGGCTTCGCTATGCCTGGAAACAGCCTGAGATTCGCATTAGCTTACAGATGATTGCGATGATAAATTTTGCGGTTTTAGGGCCGATCGTGATTGGCGTTGCTGAATTAGTAAGGGTGCGTTTTGATGGCAGTGCGACTACATTTGGTTACCTACAATCTGCTTATGGAATTGGCGCATTGTTCGGCGTTGTTGTTGCCAGCCGACTCAGCGCGATTAAAGACCTTAAAACCCCTCTGGTTCTACTAGCATCCGCACTGGGCTTAGGGCTAATCCTACTGGGCTTAATGCAACAAGCTTGGATGGCATCAGTGGTGATTGCTCTGATGGGTTTGAGCGGTGGTATTGTTGGAGTGCTCGGACTAACTTGGTTGCAACAACAGACTCAAACTCATATGCAAGGACGAATGATGAGTTTAGTCATGTTTGCCTCTGTTGCTCTCGATCCATTTTCTCAGGCAATTTCTGGAGTGTTAATGGAAGTAAATTTGACTGGTTTATTCGTCGCAGCAGGTATGGCAATGCTAGTCACTGCGTTAGTTTCATCATTGAGTGGAATTCGCGATCGCCCGCCCGTATCTTAGCCCTCGCCGATAAACCAACTGGAGCACTGGATTCCACTACTTCTCAAGAGATCCTGGATTTGCTCAATTAGCCTTTTATGAACAGGCAAGATGCCTGTTCCACAAGAAAATTTATTTTTTGTGGAACGGCATATTGCCCATTCTTGAGAATAGTGCCGTCTCCTCCGTTTTTATCTCAGCAATCAAGAATGAGGAGACGGCAGTGCCGTTTCCCTACAATTAATCGGGGTAGGGACTAAGGCAAAGCCGTCTCCTCCGTTTCTATCTTTATATCTTCAACAACCAGATTATTAGAAATCAAAACAGGTAGAGGTTCAGAAGCTTTTAATGCCCAGGTGCGATCGACGGTCAAATCCAAAATAGTCTGATGATAATTACTCAAACTTTCTCGATGTCCAATGCTCAAAAATGTCATACCAGAGTCTTGTAACTGTTGGTATAAATGTTTTTCGTTGTGAGGATCGAGGGCGCTAGTAGCCTCATCTAAAATGGCATAGCTAGGTTTGTTGAGCAGAAGACGTGCGAAAATTAGGCGCTGTTGTTCTCCTAAAGATAGAAGCTCTGCCCAGTTTTGTTCAGTGTTAAATCCTCCGTGTGTTTTCTCTAAGTCGGGTAAATTTACTTGAATCAAAATTTGCCTCAACTGCGAATCTTCGACTTCAGCATTCATGTTTGGATACAGCATTTGATCGCGTAACGTCCCTAAAATCATGTAAGGCCGCTGCGACAAAAACAGCATTTCATCGAGGGTAGGCCGCAAAATTTTACCAGTCCCTGCATCCCATAATCCAACGATCGCCCTTAGCAAAGAACTTTTCCCGCAACCGCTAGGCCCTCTCACCAGCAAACCCTCGCCAGTAGACAGTTTCACAGATAGATCCTCCACCAAAGTCCGTTGGCGGTTAGGTGTTTGGAGGGTCATATTTTCGATCGCCAGTCGATCGGCAATTTCAGTTTTGATACTTGTTTCCTCAACGCCCTCAGACTCCTGATCAGTTAAGTGGTGAGTTTCCAAACACTCCAAAAAGGTGTATAAACGCTCGACACCCGCGCCAAAAGTAGCAAGGGATTGAAAGCGCGCCACAATTAGATTGAGCGAGAAAAAGACTCGGATAAAAGCCCCTTGCGCCTCGGTAACTTTCCCAACTTCTAAGTCACCCGCAAAAATGCCGGGAGCGACTACAATTGCAGGCAAAATGAAGGGAATAAATTCATAGGCGTTAGTCAGGATATTGAGATTCAACTCCCAAAAAATCAAGCGCTTGAAATTATCAAAAGCTTCGACAAATCTGCCTTTTATGCGATCGGACTCGCAGTCTTCTCCCTGATAAAAGGCGATCGCCTCCGCATTTTCTCGCACCCGCACTAAACTAAACCGGAAATCGGCCTCTTTTTTAAGCTGCCCAAAATTGAGTCGCATTAATGGCTTCCCGAATACCCCAACCGTCGCCAAGGTTCCAACCAGGGCGTAGAGCACCAAAAACAAGATTAACG
Organism: Oscillatoriales bacterium; assembly: GCA_043718495.1. GTDB lineage: Bacteria > Cyanobacteriota > Cyanobacteriia > Cyanobacteriales > Microcoleaceae > Microcoleus. The sequence continues at coordinate 36,217 of JAYSVM010000218.1, forward strand.
GCTTAGAAATGCCCCAGAGCACGCCACTAAAGGCCGCTACGGCTAACAAAGAATCAACCACCGCCAGCAGTAGCTTTAACGATTCTTGGGTAAAGCTTTTGACATCTTCAGCAATCCGCTGATCGGGATTATCGATGTCAGCATCAGCATGATTGAGATTGTAAAATGCCCGATTCTGGAAATAGCGATCGACAAAATAGTTAGTCAGCCATCGCCGCCACTCCAAGCCCAGGCGATCGCGCAAATAATCATAGCCTGCATACAATGGTGCATAAACGACTAATGTTCCGGCAAAAATTAGAATCGTTTGCCAAAATCTAGCTTCATCGTGAGCAGACAATGCCGAGATTAGCTCGCCTCGCTTGTTGTTGAGCAGCACGCTCAGTCCTGTGTAGCCAAAGGACAACAGGATAACTAATAGCAATAAGCCACGCGCCCGCCATTTTTCGTCGCTTGACCAGTAAGATTTGGCGATCGACCAGAACTGTTTGAGTATAGTTAGATTAAATCGTTGCATTACTTTTATTCAGACCAGGTTGCTCACCTATTTAATATAATAGAAAAACAGGATTGAAAGGGCAAAACTTCCAAATCTTGGCTTTGAAAAATAGCAGGTGTGTCAAACTGTGTCCAGGAAAGATGGCAGCGCGATCGGCAAGGAGTAGTAGCGGAATATCGCCCCTCGTTCCACAAATTGCTCCATCAGCAGCAATCTTTACTGATTACTTTCAAGTATTGCCTTCGCCTGCAAAAGTCCTTGAATATTCGTGCCGCGATCGCTGCTAGCTGTTAAATAGATGGGTTCACCCTTGGAGTTAAAGGATACCCTCGCATCTTTGACATTAAAACCTTGCTGTGGTATGATATACATGAATAGAGCAAGATAGTGATTAGAATACTGATCAATAACCAAACTGGGATAAATTTACTGGGTTTGAGCGATCGCCTAAAAATCACGACTCACAGGAATAGCGATCGCACACCGCAAACCATTTAGCAGATAGATAATTGAGGCAATCGCCTAGAAATCACGACTCACAGGAATAGCGATCGCATACCACAAACCCTTTAGCAGATAGATAATTGAGGCGATCGCCCTTCATCGGAGAAAGCGATCGCAGTAACTTGACAGTTAGCCAAAAACGCAGTTATAATGCCCCTAAAATATCGGCGATCGCACTTGAGTCGGCACGCAGTAACCCACAATGAGGTTATCATTTCCCCTAGTTGGGTTGCGTTCCTTAACCCAACCTGCAAGATCGGTGATCGCACTTCCATAGCATTCTTTATCTTTAATATAGAACGAAAAGCAAAAAGAAAATGCCTGCAAATCAAAGCACATCTGCTGGGCTAGAGTACGGCCCTACAGTCACTGGGAAAATGTATTTATCAAAATACAAACACAGAGGTAATGGTTCTCTACAGCATAAAAATATGTGGTGCATCCCACCTGATACTGAGTACGATATCTTTTATAATTCTGACAAGCATAATCTGCGTGACGCAAATCATAATTACTGGGGAGTTCTACAAACAGGAAAAGCAACACTTGGTACAAATGGAGAGAGACTATCAAAATTTCCATGTACATCTAATATTCCAGATCCTTGGCATGGGTATCCAGTTTCACCTCTAGAAGAAAGAAAACGAAATGCTTTACCTCCTGATTTCGATTTATTAGTTGAGCAGTGGATTAAAGACAAAGTTATTGATAAAGCAGTTGGCCGGAAAATCCAGAAGGAAAAAATATGAAAGTTGTATCACTAAGATTCCCAGGAAATTTTGAAGATGCGTTCCTATATATGGGACGACTTATTGCAATCACTGAGAACCACTCAGTACGTATTTATGATATGAAAAATATTGTAAGTAAACTTCAAGAAGATGAGAATTTACTTGATGCACCAACATTATTATTTTTTAGAAATGATTTAATTGATCAAGAGCCATTTCGTAATCAGCTACATGATGAGTCTGGAAAAGCTGCTTTTATCAAAGCTGTTGACAAAATTGAATCAAAATCAATTCAAATTGATGCAGATTTTCCAGAAGCTGTTGAATGGGATCTGAAAATAAAGGCAGATATTTTACTTGATTTAAATATTTATAATCGTCGATTGTATATTGGGACAAATACAGGACTTTATCATCTTGATCTTGATTGGGAATCAGAAAACACTATACCAATTAATAAGGCTGAAAAGCGTCTTGAAGCAAAGTGTATTCATACAACAGCTAAGTTTGGGACAGTAAATGCTTCCTGTGGTTCTGAAGGATTATTCTCATTTCTTGATGATTTTGATTTGGGGATGAATAATACTCGCAAGGAAAAACATCTTCCAGAATACTCACTGCGAACGGCTTGGCTTAATTTTGATGTTGTAAACTATTCGACACCTATTGCCCCAACTTTATTTCATAGTCTTAAAACTCAGTTTAAACAAGAAATAATTGAACCAAGAAAAAACTTTGAGGAAGAAAGCTGGATTGTTACAGATTTAAAAGAAAGCGAATTTAATTTTAATAGTCTATTTGTCAATTCAAACTTTGATAACATAAGAGATTTGAATAATATCCAATTTGTCTATAATAGTTCCAGATCATTATTTTTATGTACCTATGATGGTAACTTATTTACATTAGGTTTACAGACAGATAATTCTTCTGTTCCTAGTATTTCCTATAATTATAAATATACAGGACTGGGAAGCTCAGTTTCTAGTATTCATACACTTGGTGTAAAAAAGGCTGGGATAATTTTAGAAATGGACGAACAAGTTCTTTTATTTGCACATGGAAAATTCATCCCAATATTTGATAGTGAAGTTATCTCTGTTCGCACATTTGCAGGTTCAAAACATTATAAAAATATTGTCAGTCTCACAACCTCCAATGAAGTTTTATTAATTGCAATCTTTGATGAAGGAGCATAGTTGCAGATGACATCTAATCCTTTGTTTTTTAGAATAGTTTGGGTGCGATCGCTGTTTGGAGATGTGGGTGAAGTGCGATCGCCTAAAAATTACGACTCACAGTAATAGCGATCGCAGATTGATTAAACTTGACCGATCGCTTTCACCGCAGCCAGATACCGCTCCTTCACATTTTCGTAGTCCAACTCCTCCGCAATTCCTTCCTGCCCACCGCGTTCAATCATATTTGTATGACGCTGTAGTGTGGTTCGGTCTGGTATTCGGTGAGTAAAGGGCGCGATCGCTGATCTTGTAGGTTAAGTGCGATCGCCTAAAAATCAAGACTTACAGGAATAGTGATCGCACACCGCAAACCTTTTAGCAGATAGATAATTGAAGCGATCGCCTAAAAATCACGACTCACTGTAACGATTGGCTTTAGGAGATAGATTGTTGATGCGAGCGCAACCAAAGCCCAATGTTCTTGTGTGCTATAATTATCCTAAAAGCTAAAAGAGAAAGAATATGGCACGCGCTGTAGATGTGGCGAAATATATCCTAACCAAAACAGGCGAGATGACTGCGATGAAGCTTCAAAAGCTTGTCTATTACAGTCAGGCGTGGTCTCTTGTATGGGATGAAAGCCTCTTATTTGAGGACGAGATTCAGGCTTGGGCTAATGGGCCTGTGGTACCAGTTCTGTATGGGTATCATCGAGGCCAATTTAAGGTTAATGAGGATACTTTTGTTGATGGAGATGCTGACGCTTTAACTGACAATCAGAAAGACTCTGTTGAAAAAGTTCTAGAGGTACTCCAGGATAAGAGTGGGCAGTGGTTAAGCGAGTTAACTCACATGGAGTCTCCCTGGAAAGATGCTAGAGGCGATATGAAACCTACAGAAAGCTGTGATAACGTTATCTCCATAGCTGCAATTCATGAATATTATTCCAGTCTATGACGGACAAACCTTCAAAAGCTGAGAAAAGGATACAAAGGCAAGAGGAAAAAGCTCAGGCGCGCAAAGCAAAGTCAGTAAAATTTTCTTCTAGCGTGGAAAGTTTGGCGATTAAAACTGTGAAAATATCGCCAATACCCGAGCTTGACTTGAAGGTCGTTAAGCGTCAGGAACAGCCAAGTAGAAACAAGTGTGTATATCTTCCTAACGAAGAAGCATTTTCAATAGCCTGCCATTTGACGTGGTGTACGACCATATCTGATTTAGAAGGAAATTGGTCATGGCAAGAGCAAAGGCGTTGGACTCAGGAAGAATGGGAAGCTCAAATACTTCCAAACTTCAGTTCGTTAGAAAAATCAACTTGGTCTGAAATTTTATTTGAGCAAAAGACACCTGCAAAGGGCGATACAAGCGTAAGTAAGCATCACCATCAAGAGCTAATTACTTTGGTACAAGAAGCTCAGAATAGGTGGATTGAAATAGGTTTAGAGGAGTACGAAACGGCTTTTCGCTTTAGATTTTCTAATACCGTCAGAGCTTGGGGTGTAAAGCTAGAAGGACATTTTTATTTGGTTTGGTGGGAAAGACATCACAAGATATATCCAGTGTCTCGCCCCTAACTATCAATCCTCTCCCCTATACCGACTCACGGATGTGCTAACCTACAATCAAAACTCCTAAATTTCCACTATCGGGAGACAGATAACCGTGTCAGTCCAAGCACCTCAAACTCCCAATTACAAATGGTTTAGCTCAATTTCTAGCGCTGCTGTCACAACATTGTGTCTGTTGCCACTCGCTAGCACTGCCGCCACCGCCCAAAGTCCCCAAAATCGAGAAATCAAAATCGGTGTGGTGCAACGGTTTGGCACTAAAGCAACCGACAAGTTGACACTGAAAGCCATACCCGGTGACAGTTTAACTGTAAGTTACAAAACTCCTCAAGGCATAGAAACCGCAAAGGTTCCTAGCATCAAGCTAGAAATAGCCCCAAAACTACTGGAAACACCAGCCGTAGAAGAACGAGTGGTGCTAAGTTCCCACCGGAGTTTTGAGAGTGCAGAAGATAGTGCTAATAAGTGGCGCGCTAAGGGAATTGAAGTAGAAATTGCTCAACCTTTGCGCTGGCAAGTTTGGGCAAAAAGAGATAATTATAACTCTCCTTTAGTGCGGCGTTTGCTATTGCAAAGTTTGCAAGATCAAGGCAACAAAACCGCTTTTTTAGATAGCAAAGTTCTGAAACAAATACCCCAAGCTTTTTGGATTTTAAACGGGTTTCGTTTTAACCGCAATGAGTTAGATGTGGCTGCGGGTAAAAATGTGATTGAGGTAGTAGAACAGACTACTCAACAGGCTACAGCTACTGAACCAGAGAAAGCTATTCAACAAACTCACCGTTATGGTGGCAGTTTACACCTTCAGAAAAATTCTTATGGCACTTATACTTTGGTCAATGAAGTGCCGACTGAAACTTATTTGCGGGGAGTTGTGCCACATGAAATAGGAGCTTTTTCCCCCTATGCTTCGATTGTTGCTCAAGCTATTTTGGCAAGAACCTATGCGCTGAGAAATTTGCGCCGATTTGCTATTGATAATTATGAGTTGTGCGCGGATGTTAACTGTCAAGTTTATAAGGGTTTGACGGAAGTTTACCCACAAAGTGACAAAGCGATCGCGCAAACTAGCGGTTTGGTTCTAACTTATGAAAATCAATTGGTTGATGCGCTTTATTCGGCTTCTAGTGGCGGGGTGACAGCACGTTTTGGGGATGTTTGGCATGGGGCAGAGCGTTCTTATTTGCGATCGATCGTTGATGCCCCTAATAATATCTGGGATTTGTCGAAGCAAAGTTTGTCTGACGAAAACAATTTCCGTCGCTTTATGAGTTTGAAGAAAGGGTTTAATGAGGAAAAACAAGAAACATTTCGCTGGCGTGAAGAAGTTTCTTTGACATCGATTGCTGGGTTTCTCAGACAGTATCTTCAGAAGAAACAGCACCCGCTGGCTAATTTTAAAACTATTAGTCAGGTGCTAGTGGTGGAAAGGTCTCCCGGTGGTCGAGTTTTGCAAATGAGGGTACAAACTGACTTGGGGGCGATCGATATTGACAAAGATGAGATTCGCAATGCTTTTTACCCTCCCATCAGCACTCTGTTTTATCTAGATCCTATTTACAATCCAAACAAAACCCTCAATGGTTATGCTTTTGTGGGAGGTGGGTTCGGACATGGGGTGGGAATGAGTCAAACGGGTTCTTATAATTTGGCTAATTTGGGCTGGAGTGGCGATCGAATTCTCAGCTTTTATTTTCCCGGCGCTCAGGTTGTGCCGCTGAATGATGCGATTACATTTTGGCGAGAATAGAATTAAAACAATTGTAGGGACACAGCACTGCTGTGTCCCTAGCTTGCTTCGCATCCGTTTATCAGATTTGAAATCAGCCATCGACTCAACTAGCTATGAATTAATAGCTTGGAGTGATAGCCGATGGCTGAGGCTGTTTTTAGTACAGCGATTCTTCTTTGTGAGTTTCGATGGTGCAATCAGACTTGGGATAGGCGACACAGGTGAGGACAAATCCTGCCTCAATTTGGTCGTCATCCAAGAAAGATTGGTCGGATTGATCCACTTCGCCTGCTGTGATTTTGCCGGCGCAGGTGGAACAAGCACCAGCACGGCAAGAGTAGGGGAGGTCTAGTCCTGCTTCTTCTGCCGCGTCGAGAATGTAAGTATCCTCTTCAACGTCAATGGTCTGATTAATTCCTTCGGCTTCGCTGATGAGGGTAACTTTGTAAGTCGCCATGCACTAATCCTCTCAAAAATTCAACAACATATATAAGCTTTCCTAATGCAAACTTCAATGCTGTATTAGCTCTGAGGTTTGGTCTTAGGTTCGTTCTCTCTATGATAGTAGGGGATAGAAGGGAGGTTGCAACACTCATTTACAAAAAATTTGAATGGGATTAGTTATAATTTTTTCTAATTTCATCTTGATTACTTATACCTGCTCTAGTTTGTCTGCGCCAGGCCCAAATGTATAGTTGAATGACATCAAGGCTTGGGTAGAGAATCCCCGATCGCATTTTTGCACTAATCTAGAACTAGGGCGATCGAGCTTTAAAGCTTTGTGGCGCTAGTCTTTAGCAATTTTTCCATAATCTAAAATCCTATGACTAATATTGATACGCGATCGGGTTTTTCGGTCAATTCTCCAATCAGGGTGGGGATTGTGGGTACTGGTTTTGCGGCTAAGTTGAGGGCTGAGATGTTGCAAACTGACGCGAGAGCCCAGTTGGTGACAGTTGCCGGCCACACTCAGCACAAGACGGAAGCATTTTGTCAAGCATTTGGGGCTGAGGCTGCGGTTTCTTGGCGCAAGTTGGTAGAAAGGGACGATTTGGATTTGGTGATTGTCTGTACAGTGAATCGGGATCACGGGGCGATTGTCCTGGCGGCGCTGGAAAATGACAAACACGTTGTGGTCGAATATCCTCTATCTTTAGATGTATCTGAGGCCGAAAGGGCGATCGAGCTTGCCACCCAAAAGCAAAAACTGCTCCACATCGAACACATCGAACTCTTAGGTGGCTTACACCAAGCTATCAAAGCATCATTGCCCTTAATTGGCAAAGTTTTTTACACCCGCTACGTTACCATTACAGCTCAGCGTTCGGTACCTCAGCGCTGGACTTATCAACATTCGCTATTTGGATTTCCGTTAATAGGGGCAATTTCTAGACTGCATCGATTTACGGATTTATTTGGGGAAGTAACCAGCGTTAACTGTCAAACTCAATTTTGGGACACTCAGCCAGATTTTTATAAAGCTAGTTTGTGCAATGCACAGTTGCGATTTGCAAATGGGGTTTTTGCGGAAGCTGTTTACGGAAAAGGGGAAACTTTTTCGCAGTCGGAAAACGTGTTTACAATTTATGGAGAAGAGGGAACGCTAATTTTCACTCCCGAATCTGGTCAGTTAATTCAGGGAGAAAATAGGCAAACAATCGAAGTGGGAACGCGGCGAGGTTTGTTTGCTAAAGATACAGATATGGTGTTGGAATGTCTGTTAAATGGTACGCCTTTGTATGTAAATAATGCAAGTAGTTTGTATGCTTTGCAGGTGGCAGATGCTGCGAGGCGATCGAGTGAGAGTAGGCAAAATGTTGAACTTAGCAATTCGTAAAAAGCTAGCGAACACGAGGTTATTTCAATTGCGGTAACACGAGATGATAGAAATGGAGGAGACGGCAATGCCGTGTCCCTACCCCAATTAATTGTAGAAACGGAGGAGACGGCAATGCCGTGTCCCTACCCCAATTAATTGTAGAAACGGAGGAGACGGCAATGCCGTGTCCCTACCCAATTAATTGTAGGGACACGGCACTGCCGTCTCCTGATTATAGTAAGTAATATTAATTCCGATGCTACCTGATTTAATATCATTTGAATTTTGTCAAAATCGAGTATAACTCATAAGATATTGTGACAACTCAGCTAAAAATTCTGGCCAATAAATCCGCAATTTGCCGATCGACATTAGTCTGATTAAAACGCCGACTAGCCATCTCCTGTGCAGATTGAGCGATCGCGATCGTAGACTCAGGTTGGTTGTAACAAGTATTAATAACGTCCGCGAGTTGGCGCGCCTGGCCCGGAGGAACCAAAAAGCCATTGATTCCAGGCTCTATTAACTCAATAGCACCTCCAGATTGAGCAGCAACTATAGGTGTACCAGACAGCATAGCCTCAACAATAACTCTACCAAAAGGTTCCGGTGCAGTTGAAGTATGTGCAACTAAATCGCAAATTGCCATTAACTGCGGAATATCTGAACGAAATCCCAAAAACTTCACTCGATTTTCAAGTCCTAATTCTGCCACTTGTTTGTGTAATTGCTCGACATAATCTTGCTCTCCAAAAAGCGCATCACCCACTAAAATAGCGGTCACATTTTTCGGACAGTAAGTAAGTGCTTCAATTAAAATATGTTGACCTTTCCAAGGTGACAATCGACTGAAATGACCTACTATAAATTGTCCATCAAGTTCTAGTTGTGTCTTGATTTGGCTAACATTAGTGCGATCGAACTGATAAACTTCAGGGTCAAAACCATTGTAGACGACATCGATGATATGCGAGCGCCCTCCTGCTGCTAGAAAAGCATCCTGACTAGCTTTGGAGTTAGCAATCACCAAGGATGCAAAGCGATTAGCCAAAGTTACAGCTACTTTTAAGTTAGTTGAACTGAAATGGTCTGTCGATAAAATGTCATGCAAATGATATACTAAAGGGCGACGACTAAAAAAGCTAGCTAATGCACCAACAACAAGAGCTTTTTGCGTGTTGGCGTAGATCAAATCATATTGACGAGCTTTTTGAACAACTTTAGCAATCAAAGGCAGTAGCGCGGTAACACTACTTAAACTCTGTATCAAACTGCTTTCTTTACGAACTTTTATCGCTTCCTTTGCTAACACCTCAACGGGGATTTGCTGTTGCTCTAGCAATTGCCTAAAATCACCATCCACAAATAAGCCAACCAGACAACTATCTCGATAGGGTTTGGCAATATCTATAAGGCAAAGCTCTGCGCCACCAGGCTTGCCACTCTGGTCAAGAAATAGTATTTTCATCTATTTTTTATCTAATGTTTTTTCATGAAGGACTTATATCCGGTTCGATCGATTGACCATAATGTAGTCAGTCAGGGCGGGTTTTTGAGATTGTCAATTATTGGCGAGTATTATTGGTGAACCCGCCCCTACCATATTGGGTGATCGATCGGCCATATATTCTAATTGTTTTGAACCTCAAGCTAACAACACTTTTCTAACTTTTTGCGCGATATCTTTCCAATCAAAATTAATAACAGCGTATTCCTGACACGCTTCTCTAGAAGGCATTGGTACTTTTTTAAGTAACAGTTGTTCCAACCTTTCAGCAATCGCTGTTGCTTCTGTAGAAGCAGTAATCAAATTGGGTGAAAACGGCTCTAAAATTTCTGGCATTCCACCCACAGGAGTACATAGCGCTGGAGTCCCACAGGCGAGAGATTCTAGTACAGCTAATCCAAATCCTTCTAAAGATTGACTTGGCATCACACTTAAGTCGGCGGCTTGGTAAGCTATAGGAAGTTGGTCATCTGGCAAAAAGCCGAGAAATTTAACGTTGTCATTGAGTCCCAAATCTGTTGCTTGTTGCTGAAGATCCGCTTGTAATGGCCCTTTTCCCGCGATCACCAACCAGATATCAGGAATTTGAGGTTTGATCATTGCTACAGCCATCAACAGCTTATCGAGTCCAACTCGACGCACTAAACGACGCGCTGTAAATAGAATCGGGCGATTTTGGGGCCAGTTGAGCTGCGATCGGGCTTCTGGGCGCGATCGATTAAATTCAAATCGCGACAAATCGACACCGCCGGGAATTACGTGAATTTTGTGCCACGGAATTTGATATTCTTGATGTAAAATATCACCAAATGCTTTGCTGAGGACAATAAAGCGATCGCACCGATCGTAAACTCTATCTTCCACCCAATGCTTCAAAAAAACGCTCAGTTTACCAGCACCCTCCTGCTTACTTTCCAAAGCCCAAGGCCCATGAAAGGAAAAAGTAACAGGAACCCCTTTAGGCAAAACCTGCAAAAGCGGAAAACTATACAATGCAAAATGCAGATTAATTGCATCCGGTTTTGCAAATTTTCGCTGTAAAAAATTGGAGCGAATCAGCCAAAGCCGTTCCCATAGTCGAAGATCTGGTTCAGCTAAATTAGTGAGTTTTATGCTAGAATTTGACTCAGTTTCTGGTAGACCAACTCCACACAATTCAACTCGATCTTGACTGGCTGCTAGCTGATGTGTCAGCTCGTATACATATCGATCCAGCCCTCCCGGTGTTTTCGGGAACCATCCGATCCCGACGCAAAGAATGTTTGCTGCTGTAGCAGGGTTACTTGTGTAATTTTCCACTTGGTTGTTTGCAAATATACATTGAATTTACAATAACTGAGATATCCTGATTATAACTGTATCACTCTTTCTGAGGATATAGTTGATAACTCACTATCTTCAGTGACTTGTTTAAAGTTATTTTCTTTTTTTACCCCGATCTAATTTAGAGGTATTTGATGCGTATATTACATATTCTCAATCACGTCCAACAAATCGGTAACGGCATTGTCAATGTGGCAATCGATCTAGCTTGTTTGCAAGCAAAAGCAGGTTACGAAGTTGCGATCGCTTCTGCTGGTGGAGAATATGAGGAATTAATGGCACGTTATGGTGTGATGCACTGCAAACTAGATCAGGCGAGGACACCGATCAATCTGCTGAAGGCTGCTGCACGTTATCGGGCAATCGTGCAAGAGTTTCAACCCGATATCGTCCATGCCCATATGATGACGGGAGTGGTACTGGCGCGTGTTTTAAGGGTTGGGTTTGGATACGCTCTTGTTTCCACTGTACATAATGAATTCCAACGCAGTGCGATATTGATGGGTTGGGCTGATCGTGTGATTGCAGTGAGTCATGCAGTCGCTCAATCGATGGTTCGGCGCGGTACTTCTGAGAACAAGTTGCGCGTAGTTAATAATGGTACATTGGGTAGCCCTCGCACTCGCCAACTGAAAGAATACCAAGCGATTCCACTACAGCGACCCGCGATCGCAACTGTGGCGGGGATGTATCGGCGCAAAGGCATTGCTGAGTTAATTGAGGCTTTCGCACAAATCGCTGCGGATTTTCCAGACGCCCATCTTTATCTAGTGGGGAATGGACCTGATCGGCAAGTGTTTGAGGCGCAAGCACAAAGTACACTGGTGAGCGATCGTATTCATTTTGAAGGTTTCCAACTTGAGCCACAGCGCTATCTGTTAGCTACTGACATTTTCGTCCTCGCTTCGCACCGTGACCCTTCCCCTCTTGTTATCCCAGAAGCTCGTGAAGCAGGTTGCGCTATTATCGCCAGCGATGTAGATGGCATTCCTGAAGCCTTAGATGGCGGACAGGCTGGTCTCCTCATTCCATCCCAAGATAGCCAAGCCCTGACAGCAGCCTTAATCCAATTGCTGAGTGACCCCAACCTGCTCGATAGGCAGAAAGACCAGGCAAAAAACAACTTAGATCGGCTGAACGTTTCCCGTGTCAATGAAGAAACCTTTGCAGTGTATTGTGAGTTGACTACCGATAAATTTCAAACTTAACTGAATGCCAAAGCGAGCAAACTTTAATGAAGACAGGTGAGAGTATCTATCACCTAAATCGAAACCCGGCTGGTTAGATGAAAACATTGAAAGTTTGCCTCACAGTTTTGAATCTGGTACTAACTCAATCACCAGTGGATCATCTGATATGCTTAGTTCCAGTTGCTTAGGACTTTTGTCTTCCCTGATTGGAGTGATTGAATTAATAGGTCGATAGAGAACTGTCCGACTAATTAAGGTATTGAGATTGAGGGTCAAGTTCCGGTGAGGAACTACCCTGTCTTTCTTGTTCGTCGTGTCCCAGCTATAAACCTCTTGCCACATAATCAGGTAAAATTTTCCATCACGTTTTTGTAACAGCGTGTGATGTACATCCGTTGTGTTCCCATACAGGCTATAGTCCAAAGTCTTAAGAGGAAATGTCCTCGAACCTGGATCTTTCAAAAGGAGGATTAAGTTTTTAATAGCAATAAATGCTGGTTTGGGAGAACCATCATACCGCAGGAGTCCAAAGTTTTGCTCTTGATCAGTGCCTGGTTTCTCATTAATCAACTCATAAATGAACGTCTGTTTAATGCTACGGTTAAAGTACTCCAAAAGTAACCTGGGGAGATATTTGCTTGAAGCCTGTTCGGATAAAGCTGACAATGATAAAGGGTTATTTACCGCATTATGATATCCCGTCTCCGTTACTACGATAGGTTTATTCTTTGCAGCTCCAATTCGGGCAAACTTCAGGTGCCATGAATCAAACTTATTAGTAGGGGGTTGCCCTTGTTCTGGATAACTATGGATATTACCCATATCAAATGAAGTGAGAAAGCTTAATTTTGTTATATTTTTTCCCCACCCCATAGATGGCTGCAATACAGGTAGAGATGCTGAAAAAGAGTCACCTTTGATAGTGGCGTAGAGTTCATTCTGATAGTCATAGGTGGCATCTGGAAATAACTTTCCATTGTAGGAAAAATTATGGAGATCGGTCTCATTCGGGCCTTCTACTGCCTCTATCGACTTGGGAACAGCCTTAATGATGGTTAGTGCGTCTACAGGCTTGGTTCCATCTCTCGGATCCATGACCAAAGTTGACTTGATGCCGACAGTTGCTAGTTCATTAAGTTTTTGGTAAAAAGTATCGCTTTTGCCACCGTCACGGATATGACGAATCTCCAATTCACGTAGTCTAGGTTTTATGATGCTGTTGTAGTTCTTATAAGCCGTATCTAGATAGCGTAGATGCGTAACGATGCCTATGGAATCAACAAATGAGTCTGCACTGCGGGCTTGCTCTAGTTGTGTCTGCTCGGATGAGCTAATCAGGCTAGTATAAACAAGCAGCATAGTGGCAAGTAAAGCTAAAACATAGGGATAGGGCTTATAATGATATCTGACCAGTGAAAAGAACTTTCTCATAAGGAGCTCCTTCTTAGAATTTACTAAAGATTTTGTCGATCAACTCTCATCCTTGATTTTCTTCATATCTACGTGGTCAAAACATCAAGCAATTAAAATTATATTTACTTAAACCAACCTAATTAGTCTCTTCTAATGTTGATAGTACGTTGATGCTGATAGTACTTATGTCCTGCCATAAACATACCTGCAAATCCCCAAAATGTCACGCCTGGGAGGAGTACGAGCGTGTTAGTCGCAGGCAGCGTCACCAATAGACTGATACTAATCGCGCGGGCAGCATTCATAAAGCTATCGAAGCGAACTTCATTATTATATTGGAAAAAACTAAAAAAGAGCATGAACACTCCTCCCATATAAGGGATAATTCCAAACCAACCCAGAGTGAAAAGTACTTCTAGAATACCAGCATCGTTGAGCTTGTCACCTCCCAACCCTCTACCGAAACCTTCAGAAATAGCCTTGTCGAGGTTTTGCGCGTAGATATCGGATCTTTCAGTGAAGCTGCGATCCTCTGTAACATTGGACAAGCTTTGGAAGCGGGAGCCAATAACCTCAGAAAATGGAGGTATAGCAGTTAATGGATAAATACATACTCCTATTATTAGGATACTCAGGAGCAAGCGCGCTTGGAAGCGTCCTTTTAGAGCCGTGAAAAAGATCACAAATCCTATAAACCAGCCCCCCCAAGCAGCACGTACTACTGATAGTAGAAAGGCTAAGTAGCCAGCTACGGCGGCTGGAACCCGTAAAGCCCCTGTGTTACTAAACAACAACAGCAGACCAGCCATCATAACGTATGCAAAGCCGAAAGGGTAATTCAGTGTGCTCCACACCCGAATCATGAGAGGTTCAGGCCATCCACAGCATAAGAGTAGCTCTTCTGAGTTTCTAAGCCAGAACCGATCCCACTCAGGAGCTACCAAGTATTGCACTACTCCATAGACTCCCATTACTAAAACGCCCCAGCAGAAAGTGCGCTGAATGTTTTGACGATAACTCGGATAATCTCGCCAGTTTACTAATAAGTGGAAACCGAAGAAGATACCGGGTAGCCAGCTCAGTAGGGTCTGGATGACCCCAGCTACTGGGTAGCCGTTCGCCAACCCAATGAGAAAGGCATAGAACACACCTATAAAAGCCAGAACAAAGGGTAAGCCATCCTGCCGATAGACCTTGGGAAAGTATCGAAAAAAGCTAATAGAGGTTAGCATAGTCAGCATATAAGGTGACAGTATGATTAAACGTAAACCAGGAGTAGTCATGTTATTTTGGTATTCTACTATGCGCGAAAGCAATGGTGATAGAAACCATACCCACCAAGTAAAACTTATGTAAAAGACCGGATACCGCGAATATAGAAAAACGGCTACGGCGAAAGACCCTACGGGGAATAGTAGGAGTAAAATTTTACTAAGATGTACCACGAGGCACAGTACTGTAAAAAGGACTAGCGTCACTATTGGTAGCCAAGCCTGTATCGGCTTCAGCTCCAGGGAAAGGCTCTGTCTGTTGCTCATGCAAAATCTTCAATGAGGAGTATTCCGAAATTTTGTAATGATCAATGATGAACGCAAGAATATAGATAATTCATCGTTTAGTCGTTGTGGTTATACCAGTAGTAGATTTCTCTAGGCACAAGCAATAAGCGCAACTCACTTTTTGGGTTCCACAGCAGATTTAGACATGGGATTATTTATCGTTCATCGTTTCTTTCTGCCTTAAAAGCACTTGAGCGAGGAGCTATCCGCTAGCGAGAGTACGGCTGCCAACTCCACCAACCCTGCCAACGCCCACGCCAAGAGGCAAGCAACTTTTGCCCTGCCAATAATCCTTCCCCAGGTAGGAACCTTATGTACTGCACAAGTCCGAGGGACTCTCGCGTTCCTACTAAAACTGCCCACAGGAGGAATACAGCACGACGTGTAGGCGGTAAATGCTCCAGTAAAACTAAAGTTTCATTGTGTATGGCATTGAGCAAGGCAAGGTCATTGAATCTATTGCGTTGATCTTCGTCAAAACGTTGTGCTGGATAGTGATTGACTGCCACTTTTGGATCGTAGATCAGCTTCCAGCCTGCCCGTTTCAAGGCTAGACTAAATGCTAGTTCAAAGTGTACCTGAGCTCCTGTACCTCGCATCCGGGGATCGAAGTGCATTTGCCCGATCGCACTCCGCCGAAAACTCATGTTTACACCCTTAAGCACATCTACCTCACGGGCTTCTCCAGCCCCTAAGTGATGTTCACCGATGACTCGTCCAAACCACTGCACTTGTCCCACTACCTCGCGTTCCCCCTCTTCTAACTGAGTGCCGTGATACACCCAATCCCGCCCCCCTACACCACCGATATTGCTATCTGACAGAAAGTGAGCCTCGATGCGTTCCAGCCAATCAGTGTGAGGTGCGGCATCATCATCGGTAAAGGCGATGATATCCCCACAAGCGGCATCCATCCCTACATTCATGGCGGCTACCACACCAGATACGCTGACTGTGGCAGTTCGCAGTGGTAAGAATTCTGGGTTAAATGTTTGGACAAATGTCCAAGTCTCAGTATCCGTATCCCGAACTACTACTAAGACTTCATCGGCAGGACGTTTTTGCTTTTTGAGCGCGTCTAAGCAGCGTGCTAAGTCTTTCGGGCGACAGTAACTGGGAATGACAACAGAAATCTTTAGCACGGCTTTAGTTCCTCAAATAAATTAACATAATTGCTTGCCATATTCGCCCAACTATGATGTTCGGCTATAGTTCTGGCTACTTGACCCATGTGCTGTCTTTGTTGCCGATCGCATTTAACTAATTGATTCATCGCTTCAGCTAAAGCCTGTGTATCATCTGAGTCTGGCAAAACGAAGCCACAGTCTGGCGTCACCAACTGGGCGGCCCCCGTCGTAGCAGCCGTAATCACGGGTATTCCTGTCGCCATCGCTTCTAGCACTACTAAACCAAAAGTCTCATAACGGGACGGAAAAACTAAAAAATCTACTGCTTTCATCAGTTCTGGGACATCTGATCGGTGTTCCAGAAAATGTACCCTTTTACTCAAGTCTAGCGAAGCAATTAGCTGCGGATAGGTCGTCCCTGTCGTTGTCCCTGCAACTACCAGATGCAACTCAGGAACCTGTGCTAAGGCACGTAGTACTGTATCCAAATTTTTACGGGGGGTTTG
Source organism: Oscillatoriales bacterium (assembly GCA_043718495.1). Lineage (GTDB taxonomy): Bacteria > Cyanobacteriota > Cyanobacteriia > Cyanobacteriales > Microcoleaceae > Microcoleus. The sequence goes on from JAYSVM010000218.1 coordinate 52,876, forward strand.
AGCGTTTCCGGCAAACAGTGCAAGGGTCACGCCCTCAGGCAATCCCCAGGTTTGACGCTTTGCTTCTCCTGGCGAAAACTCTTGTAAATCTACACCGTTCAAAATTACCCGAATGCGTTCTGACGGTACACCAATTTCTAAAAGTTCTCTCTCCACCTGCTTTGATACCGCTACAATCGCTTTCGCCTGACTGAAGGCTTTTTTCTCCCAATCAGCATTCAACTCGGTGTAGAACCTCTGGTAAGTGCTACGCAAGCTTCGTTGCTGTTCTGAAAGATTGACCGGCGATCGTAACCAGGAACTATGGACAAAATGCACTGCATTCACATCTCCCCTAGCCGAAGTAATTGCACCATTAAGTTGGATAAGGTCAAAGTCTTTCTGGTGCTTATTTAACCACCAAGCACTTTGGGTGGAGAAAGCTATTTCGCGGACAAGTTGCAAGGGATATTTTTTAACTGGAATAGAAATCCAATCGACCTGACTGTGTTGTTGCAGTGCCAAATCTACGCTACTTGCTAACAAGGTAACATGATGACCGCGCCGAATAGCTTCCCAGGCAACTTCATAGTTGACCCGACCTTGACCATCACCTTTCATGACTGTGTGCGTAACAATGCAAAGTTTCATAGAGCGTTAAACTGGGGTTTCTAGGATGCTGGAGTGCTATCACCAAGATTTTTCTAATCGGTCTTTATTACAGCCTGATCAAGGCAAACTTGTAATTTTTCTGCCAGCACTTTTACGTGCGGTTCTTGTTGCATACTAATGTGATCGCCAGGAACGGTAATAATCTCTAGATCGGGTTTAATGCGCTGATCCCAGCCCGCCCGCCTAAAAAATAACAAGGTAAATTTAGAAGGAATAATCGGGATTTGTCTATCAGGAGGAACACTATCATGTTTGTTGGGAATACAGCAAAAGAGAATGACTTTACCAGGGTAAGCTTGGTGTATGTATGGGGGCCGATTTTCTTCTCCGTTGGTAGATTTTGGTAATCTCTTAGAGATCTGACGCTTGATATTTTCCTGAATGTATCGTAGCTTGTCCCTAAAACTCAATGGAGCTAAATGGTGCAAATGATCGGTCAGAAAAACAACAAGTTTATTATACAACTTATAGATGGGATGAGATCCATACCTATCTAGCATAACCACTAGACTAACCTGTTTTCCCTTTGCCAAAAGTTGTTGGGCAATCTCATCCATCAAGACCGCTCCAAACGAATAGCCGCACAATAAATAAGGTGGTTCTGGTTGTATCAATAAAATGTCCTTGACATGATGAGCCGCAAGTGCCTTAATTTTACTTTCAACATTTCCTGTAACAACAAGACCTGATTCCAAGAAATAAAAAGGTTGTTCTTTGCCAAGATTTTTAGCTAGTGGAAGAGCTTCTTCACTTGCGCTAGCACAAAAAAATAAAGGTGGTTTAACTCCCTGTTCTCTAATAGCTACCATTAAAGAATTCTGTCTGGGTCGCTTGCCTTTTCGACCTGCTACAATAGCCAGCAATGTTCTATACTCCTCTGTAGTTAGTGCAGAATACTCTGGAGAAGAGTCATTGAACAGTTCAGTCGCCGTTGCCGAGTCAAGAATTGGCTCTTGTGTAGAACCTCCTGCTGAACGATTTTCCTGCTGAAAAAAGCTAGCCATTTTTTCTACTGTTGTTAGCTGAAACAAAGCGGCTACGGGAAGTTTCGTATTAAGAGTTTTTTCGATCTCATTTAATAGGCTGAGGGTAAGTAACGAATGTCCTCCTAAATCAAAGAAGTTATCGTTAATTCCAATCGGTGCTACCCCTAGCACTTTTTCCCAAATTGCTACTAACTCAAGTTCTAACCGATCCCTAGCTGCTACCACCGTCATATGCGCTCTACTCGGTACCGGCAATCTGTGGCGATCTAACTTTTTATTCGGTGTCAGTGGTAAGGCATCCAACATCTCAAATGCCGATGGCATCATATAATCGGCTAATTTTGGCTGCAAAAATGACCGCAACTGACTCAGATCGATTGGCTGACCGTTCGCAACCAGATAGGCAACGATCGTTTGTTCGCCGTTGCGATCTTTTCTACCGATTACTGCTGCTTGTTGGACATCAGGATGTTGCATCAGCACAGTTTCGATTTCTTCGATTTCTACCCGCATCCCTCGGATTTTGACCTGAAAGTCTTGACGACCGACAATTTCTAAATTGCCATCGGCTAAATAACGCGCCAAGTCGCCTGTTTTGTATAAGAGTTCTGGTTGTTTGTCCGATCGTGTATTGGTAGCAAATGGGTTGGGGATAAATTTGCGCTGATTTAATTGGGGATTATTGAGATAGCCACGCGGTAAACTCCCGCCGCCAATGTGAAGTTCGCCGATTTCGGTGGCTGTGACTGGCTGAAATTGCTCGTTGAGTAAGTATAGTTGATTATGAGAATAAGCAGTTCCCACAGGTACATATCCGTCTTCTTTGCTAAAATCACTAGGAATTGGATAAGCACACACACCGATTGTTTCGGTTTGACCGTAAATATTGATTGTCTGAGGTGGGTGCGGAAACTGGCTGCACACTCGATTTAAAAGTTGCGCTGTTAATAGTCCCCCAGAAAAAATCAGCAGTCTGAGCTGAGTATCGACTAGTTGCGTTCCCCTCTGCTCTAGGGCAATTAAGAGATAATTCCACACGGATGCGACCGTATCGAATACAGTGATTTGTTCGGTGTGGATGAGTTCAATTAAACTGAGTAAATTTTTCGTGTTTTCTGTAGAGGCAATTACGACTTTGGCACCTTTAGCTAATGGGAGGAATAATTGTCGGATCGAAGAGGAGAAGGCAAAAGAAGCTGTGTGCAAGTAAACGTCATCAGGTTGAATGCAGGCAAATTCGTTAACAGCGTGGAGATAGCGTTCGACTTGACCGATGGTAATTTCGACACCTTGGGGATTGCCTGTCGAACCAGAAGTGTACATGATGTAAGCTAGTCGATTTAGCGTGGTGGGTGTTGGGGCTAATTCGGTGCTTTCGGTAGCTATTTCAGCCCATTGGGTATCGAGGCAACATAAACTAATCCCTGTGTGATGGAGGTCTGCGGCTAAGTGTTGTTGAGTGAGAATCAGTTGTAATCGCGTGCGATCTAGAATGGTAGCTAAGCGCTCCTTTGGATAGGCTGGGTCTAGAGGCACATAAGCTCCACCCGCCTTGAGGATCGCCAATAGTCCCACTACCATTTCTAGCGATCGCTCCACACAGATGCCTACCAAAACTTCGGTGCCGACCCCCAAAGTTTGCAGATGGTGTGCCAGTTGATTAGCACGGCAGTTCAACTCTCGGTATGTGAAGTGCTGGTCTTCAAACACCACGGCAACAGCGTTGGGCGATCGCCCTACCTGAGCTTCAAACAATTGATGGATACCTAAATCTTTGGGGTAATCCGTTTGAGTGTCATTCCAATCCAGCATTTGATCACCTGTTCCACATTTAATTTACTATGTATAGTCTGCGAGATTCCAGTCGCAAAAATTCAGAACGCTAAGCAACTTGCAATAAGGCATAAACGGTAAGGCTTGCACCTAACTGAGGATTCTTTAACCAGCTAAGAGTCAAAACGCTACCTAATAGAAAAACGGCCATCCCTATCGCGACGGGAATACTAACTAAGCCGGATGCGATCGGTCGCTGACTTTTGACAGGATGTTGATGATCGGCTTCGACATCGATAATATCATTAATTAACCCGATTTTGACCATTACCTTTCATGACTGTGTGCGTAACAATGCAAAGCTTCATCTAGTACCTCTTTTCTGAGACAAAGCTGCTTCATAGAAGGTCAGGGTATCACGGGCAATCTGCTGCCAACTATACTTTTGTGCCGTAGCATAAGCATTACGGCGCAATTTTTCCAGGTAGGGGCGGTCTGTAATTAAGCGCTCCAAAGCATTCTCGATCGCCAGTGTGTCGCGGGGCGGAACTAAAATACCATTATCTCCATCACGCACGACTTCCATCGGCCCTGGGGTTGTCGTGGTTACAGGGGCTAAACCGCAAGCTATAGCATCCATCAGGGCCACGCTAAACCCTTCCGAGAGGGTAGGAAAAAGCTTGATGTGATGTCCGCGCAAGAGTTCGGGCAGAGTTTCATGTTGGTAGCGTGGCACAACTCGAATGCGATCGCGTAGAGATGGCTCGAAATCTGCATAAACCTGAGCTTCAGGGCAGCCCGTCCCCAGAAAGCTCACCTCTACTTGAGGATAGCGGGCAAGAATTTTATTTAATGCTGGAACACCATAATGAATCCCTTTACGAGGGATATAAGTTGCCACTAAGGCGATGCGAATAACAGAATCTTCAGCTTCTGGCGTTGGCTCAAAATCAAGATTCAGAAAAGCCTCTGGAATTCCATTAGCAAAAACGCGAGTCCGCCCTACATCGACCCTCAATTTTTCAACAGCATACTCTAGATCGCGGTGATTGCTAAATAAGCTCAAATCTGCATCCCGCAGAGAATTGGCGACTTCCCAGAGTCGGAAACCTCCATGATAGAGCGGATATTTCCAACTCAAGTTTAAGTTGCCAAGGCGGGTTTCTTCTAAGTTTTCTAAGTGCATAATATGCTCGAGACCGTGGCTGCGTGTCACTAAAGCCGGACTATTTGAGCTACGGCGCAGTTTTGCCCACACCCAGGCATCGCCAGTTGAGGTATCTACAACATCAACGGCTTGTTTTTGGGAGAGTGCCGATATGTGAGTGGCGAGAAATTCAGGAAACATCATCGACTCTACCATTCCCGGCAACTTGTGTGGCAGGTTATCAAAAGAGTAATACTCTACTTCGTGACCCAACTTTTGATATTCCTGTCCTAGTCGCCATGTAATGCCAGGAGCGCCGGCATTGGGGTCTAAATTGTGATGAATGGTGAGTAGGATTTTCATAATCTTATACGACTCTCAAGCAAGCTAATAAAAATTTGAACCTGATACTGTAAGTCAAATTCGGGGCGCTGGCTATTTTGAAGGGCAAGAGCTGATAGCTGCATATAATAGTCTTCATCGGTACACCGTACCCAATCCTCTCCTTGTGGATATTTCTAGCTGCATTGAAATCTCTATCCATTACACAACCACATTTACAAAATTCAGAAGCCTTTAACTTACTTGACCTGATTCACTTTGCATTTGATGGTATTTCCATAGATGATTGCGCTGTTCTAGCAACTCTTGATACCCTCCTTGTTCCACAATACTACCTTTGTCGAGCACAACCACATTATCGGCTCGGACAATTGTCGATAGACGATGGGCGATCGCAATTACGGTACGACCTACAGAAAGCTTTTCTATAGACTCCTGAATCAATCGCTCTGATACAGAGTCTAAGGCACTGGTTGCTTCATCTAATATTAAAATTTCTGGATTTCGCAACAAAGCACGGGCGATCGCAATCCGTTGGCGTTGACCACCCGACAAGCGTACACCTCGGTCTCCGAGTTGAGTCTCAAATCCTTCAGGCATATCTTGAATAAATTCTAGAGCATTGGCTAGTCGAGCTGCTTCTTGAATTTCCGCTTCCGTTGCACCTTCGGTTCCGTAGGCAATATTGTTCAAAACAGAAGTATTAAAAATGAAAGTATCCTGACTGACTACAGCCAGCCTTTGTCGTAGCGATTTTATCTCAAACTCCCGGATATCGATTCCATCAAGGATAACCTTACCTTGTGTTGGGTCATAGAATCGGGGAATCAGGTCAGCCAAGGTTGTTTTCCCAGCACCGGAAGATCCTACCAGCGCTGTCATTTTTCCTCGTTCAATTGATAACGTAATGTTTTTGAGCACCAAATGATTCGTATCGTAACCGAAGTCTACATCGATAAACTCAATTGAATGCTTTAAACCTGTAAATTCAGTTATACCATTTTTAAAATATGTTTTATTATCCGTTCTCAAAAGCTGTTTGATGTTCTCTGCTGAGCCATGCAAACTACTCAGAACCGCTCTGGTTCCATTGACATCCTGGATGATTGGAACTAAGCGCACCAGGATAAAAAGAAACGTTAATAATGAAGCTACTTGGAGAGGCCCATTCGTTAAAACACCCGTGAAGGCTACCATAATCATGCCAATTAAAATTGTAGTTGCTATCCCTTCCGCAAGTGGCTTTACCATTGCCCAAAGCCGGATAATTCTGACAGAGGCGCTGACAAAATCTTCACTAGCTTTGTAGTAACGCTTTCGCTCAAAATCTTGAGTAGCAAATGAGTGAATTGTCCGAATTCCACTAATAAATTCTATGGCTGTTGTGGTAAATCGTCCATTAGCAGTTGATATTTCAAAACTTCTTTCACGGACTCGCTTATTTAACGTGGACAAGCCTACAGCCATCAGAGTGAAGAGCATTATTGCAATGAGTGACAACTGCCACGAAATCAAAACCATCGACATCAGGTAAATGGCGATCGTTAAACTCCTAGTAAACAAGAAAGCACTTCCATTAAAAATGCTCTTAAATTTTTCAATTTCCGATGTAATTGTATTAATTAATTCTCCCGATTTGGTCGTCGCAAAGTAACTCAGATTTACAGCTTGCAGTTGCTCAAAAATCCGTTTGCGCAGCCGGTCCATAAAATTAAGTTGACAAGTTTCCGTATAAGTCTGTGCCAAATAGTTAAATAATGCCCGCGTCCAGGTACTCAGCCATATTAAAGCTGAGATTCGGTAGAATCGGCTGGTAGCAGATGTATTGACTCCCAAAACCCAAATATCAAACCAACCGATTCCTGTCTTGATCGGTGCTGCATCAGGATTGGTCAAGCTTTGTAAAAAGGAAAGCAGAAACCCAATACCAACACCTTCAAAAGTCGCTGCCAGGAATGAAAATACTAGAGCTAAGATTACAACTTTAGGAAAGTATTTGAATTCTCGCAGGAATAGGTAGTTATTCTGCCAGAACTTCGTATCCTTCAATAGACTGCGAACTGGAGTGGGAAGTTTAAAGGGCATCAGCTTTTCTAGGGAATAGGGATAAACGAAGAGACTGGTCAATGTATAGGGTGATACGCATTAATTCAAGATCTAAGAACTGCTAAACTTGGAAATAAAGTGGGATAAAATCATCATAACTTCAAATTCCCAGCATTGCATCAAGTTTTGAATAGATTGCGGAATTTGAGTATTCATTTTCAAACGTCATCGCAACTTCTTCAGAAACCTTTTGAGCTAGTTTTGGTTCTTTAAGTAAGCTTAAGATTCTCTGTGCATACAGATCGGGTTCATCTGTAATGAAAGCATTGATGCCATCTTTGAGGCTGAGTCCAGAGGCTCCGCATTTAGTGGTCACAATTGGAATTGCATAAGTCATAGCTTCCTGAAGTTTAATCTTAGTTCCAGAACCATGCAGCAATGGACAAATTACTACTCTCGATGTTGAGTAAAGTTCCGACAAATCCTCCACAAATCCTAAACTATCAATATTCTGCTTGAACGCAGGATCGATTTGGATAAAATCACACACTTTTCCAGCAACAGCAAACCGAATATCTGGCTTGTTTGCAACAATTTCGGGAAAAATAGACGACAAGAAAAAGTTCATTGCCTCCACATTTGGATGGTAAGATGCACCCACATACATCAGATCGTATTTAAACTCTCTATTTGAGTATGGAACGATCGCATCTGTAGGATTTAATTCATCAAGTGGATATGGAATCAAGTGGAGTTTACTAGAGGGAATATGGGGCTTAATCATTGCCATTTCTTCCTGGGAAGTGATAATCAACTTTTCATATTGATTCAGGAGTTTAACTTCTCGTTGGAAATTAGCTTCATAGTCAAATTTAAGACCTTTTAGCGGGGGTATATTTTGTCTGGCGAGACGAAGCTGACAGTGAAGATCCACTATATCGAGTATAGTTTGAACAGGATGTGTTAAAGAGCGGGTTGACCTCAATCCTAGATGCCCACACTCAACATTGTGAATCCAAACTAGATCGTACTTTTTCTCGGAGATTAAAGAACGGACAAACTGGATATACCCAGGAGGTGTGAAGTAGTCGCTATCCACAGGCATTTGCTCTCTCAATATTTTTTGATAATAAAAGCTTTTACTTCGAGAATACAAAAAATCAAGTAAGTTACGCTCGCCGTGGTACAGAAAAAAATTGTTTCCAGTCTTCAGCGCTTCTTGCTGTTGTTCGGGAGTCCATATAATTTGACGAAAATCATTTCTTGAAACTATGTCCACTGCAAAAAAATCTTTTCGCTCTCTCAAATATCTGAGAGTTCCTAAAAACTTGCGTTTAGCACCAGTATCAACAGGTAATAGTGCACTCGGTAGGTGCAGCAAAAGTTTTCTGGGTGTCTGGTTCATATTTTCCTCAGTGATAGATAGTGAGTTGCGTTTGTATTGCTTGAAAGTGTTATTTATACGGTATTTTGTAGGGATAAAAATTCTGATTTAGACCGGGATATACCCAATATCTCATCAAGTTTTGAGTAAACAGATAAACTTGAGTGTTCATTTTTAAAGGTTATAGCAACCTCTTGGGAAATCTTCTGAGCTAGATCGGGTTCATTCAGTAAGCGTAGAATTTGATTAGCATAGACACTTGGGTCGTCTGTCACGAAGGCATTTACCCCATCTATCAAGCTAACTGCGGAAGCTGAAATCTTAGTAGCAACGATGGGCATTGCATAAGCCATTGCTTCTACAAGCTTAAATTTAGTACCAGCCCCAGTTATTAAGGGACAAATTGCCACTCTCGATTTAAAGTAAATATCTGCTAAATCCGGAATGTATCCCAAGCAATCAACATTTTCTTTGAAAGAAGCATCAACCTGAATATCTTGGATGATCTTGCCAGCAATTATCAGCCGAGTATCAGGTTTACGGCGAACAATATCAGGAAAAACTGAATTAAGGAAAAAATCTATACCCTCCTTATTCGGTTGATTATTAGAACCAACAAACAGTAGATCGTACTTAAACTCTCTGCCTTGATAAGGAACTATATTGGACTCATAGCTCAACCCTTCAATTAAAGTTGGAACTAAGCATAACTTTTCGGAAGGGAGGTGTGAGCTAAGAATGGTTCTCTCATCCTGAGCATCAATAATCACCCGATCGAATTTATTGATTAGTTTAATCTCCCCACTAAAATTTGACTCATAGTCAAATTTCAATCCTTTAGAATAAGAGATATTTTTCCTGACTAGGCGAAAATTGGAGGTAATATCATGCAGGTCAATTATACTACGAACCCCCAATTTCCTTTTGGCTACTAAATGAGCATGATCCAGGACATTAATCCAAATAAAATCGTATTTATTTTTAGAGACTAAATTACGCACAAATTCAACATAACCGGGAGGAGCGCAGTAATCAGAATCGACAGGCAATTGTTGTCGCAATAGTTTTTGATAATAGAAGCTTTTACTGCGAGTATATACTAAGTCAAATAAGTTACGTTCACCGTCGTAGATAAATATATTGTCTATAAAATTTAATATTTCTTTTTTTTCTTGCGAACTCCATTGAGGAAATCCAAATCCATTTCCACCTACACCATGTACTTCAAAAAACTCTTTTCGATCCCTAAAATATTTTAAAACCCCTAAGACTCGCCCCTGTCTTCCGTTATAATTGCCGGGATCGATGGGAGTTGGTAAGTGGAACAGAATCTTTTTTTTCGCTTGACTCATTGAGTTTACCTCCATTACGTTTTATTTTGAATTTCAATTAAATCAGCAGCCCAATTTACTGTAATAAGTTAAATCAGGTATTAATTAAAGTTTTAATGCCCTCGCTGAGACTAATTTCCGGCTCCCAGTTGATAAAGGCTTTGAGTTTAGAGATGTCAGCTAGTAAATGCATTCGTTCAACTTTTCTGACTCGCGACTGATCCACTTTAATCGCTATTTCTTCTCCAAGTTGATTCTCAAATTCTTTTACTACATCTATCACCGAATATTCTTGTCCACTGCCTAAGTTAAACACATCAATTCCGGAATCAAATTTATTCAGTAGCAGAAGAATTGCTTTGGCCATATCATAGGTATGGATAAAATCTCGTTTTGGTTGGAGATTGCCCAGCTCAATAGTTCTTAGACCCGAATTAACTTGTCTTTGAATTTCAGGGATTAAGTGGAGGTTGGTTTCATTCGGGCCAAACGCATTGAAAAACCGACAAACTACTGTAGGAATAGATGTTTGCAGGTAAAATTCATTCATCAAATGTTCGCCAGCTAGTTTAGATAACCCATAAATATCTAGAGGGTTCGTTTGCTGAGTTTCTGGGGTAGCATAGTCGCAAATTGGATAAACTGCTGCTGTCGAAGCAAAAAACATCCTTTCTAAATTTTTTAAGCTTTTCGCAGCGTTTAATACGTTGATAGTCCCTTGTATGTTAATGTTACTAGACTTGAAAGGATGTTGATTGCAGTAGGGAATAAAGTGTATGGCTGCCAGATGAATTATCCAATCTGGATCGATTTTATGAATAACTTCTTTTAAGCCATGTTCGTTTAAAATATCTAGCTGATGAAAACATACATCAGGAATCGTCAAGAATTCTCTGCTTCCAAAGGATAAGTCATCAATTACATGAATATCATGACCATACTTTTGAAATTCAGCTATTGTAGCCGAACCTATAAAACCTGCTCCACCAGTCACTACAATTTTTGTCATTTTTAACCTATTTACACTTCAATAGTTGGACTTTGCACTTGCTATCTATATTTTGAATTGTTTTCCTGAATCTGAGTTTAGGCAATTTCCAATAGACATCTCCATAAAAGCCAGTCAATGCCAGGCAAGATGCCTGCCCGACACAAATTATTGGAGATGTCTAATAACGTACTCACCTATTATTAACTTTTCAAGCTTAGTTTTACCGCCTCAGATATCGTTAAAGCACAGAATGAATCCCTCAAGCTAATCTCACCCCGTAGCACATTAAACAACCGTGGTAACTTATCCAGGTTGTACTGGCACATCCAACGAATTAAAGGTGTAGTACGAGCATCGTCATTAGCTAATGTCGTGGGAAACTTGAGCAGCCGGAAGAACTTGCCTCCTGTGCCAATGTACCATTGCTTAGGGAAAATTGGCTCTGGTGAATAGAGGTAGATCAATAGAGCTGGCACCAGCATAATTGGAGTGAGCAAGAAAAGCAACAGAAAGGCGACAATTGAGTCCATCGATTGCTTGGGCTGGGGACTAATTTGGCTTTGCTTTGGAAATTTTTTTTGAATAGTCCCACGTAGAAACACGGGTTTGTTCGCTTGCTCGCAGGCATCTGCCCAGAGCTTCAGCGTTGGCTCACCTAGGGTTGAATGGAGACAAACGAGCCTTACTGGAGATTGTTTCAAGCATTCTACTAGCTGTTGCTCAGTCTCAAACGCCGAGATATAAGGCTGTTTATTCTGTTTTCCGAGACTCACGAATAACAGTCCCTGTCGCCACTTAAGAATGCAGTGAGGTAAGTAATTGTTTGAATGCTGTTGCTCTACAGAAGAATAGATATTGAAATTTGAGAGTGTTGAGTTGGGCATAGGTTTGGAATTACCTGACGCTTATCTTACTAATTATTTTTGGCAGATTAAAATCACCTAGAAATTAAAATCTCCCTATAGAGGGATTACTTAAGTAGAATTACCGTTCAACTTTAACACACTTTAAGAGCAAGTCAATACTTGGTCATTTTTTTTTCAAAAATCTAGAATTTGTATATTGACAAATTACACAATCTATGTTTTAATTAGTCGCGCATAACTGATGTCGATCGCTCGGACTTGATATGACAACAAGGATTGACGCTTTCAGAGGCGTTGTCACCGCTTTTTGAGACTAATACCCCCATTCGCGATCGCCCCGATCGTATTTAACTTGTTCAACATGGCGGTAGTCTCAGTAAGTGCGGTTTTTGTCACCAGGTCAATGCGTGCCACCAACACTACCCCCCGGCAACAAGATGCAACCAGCAGAGCATCTACCATCCCTAAAACAGGAGGTACATTCAGCAGAACTAAATCATAAGTCTGCTCAAACCCTGCCATTAATCGTTGCATTTGAGGAGAACTTAATAGATTTACTGGATCTTTTGGTATTGACCCAGAAGTCAAAATATCAATATATAAGTCTGATGATGGAATATAACTGCGTATGGGCATAACTTTAGCATTACTTTCCAGCAGAGTTGAAAGCCCATACTCATTAGGAAGATTGAGCTGTTTATGAAGCATTGGCTGACGGAAATCAGCATCAATTAGCAGTACCCGTTGATGTAGACGCGCAGCACTAATTGCCAAACCTAATGCGATCGTTGATTTTCCCTCACCATCCAATGCTGAAGTAATGACTAAAGGACTGAAAGTAGAACCAGAATTTTGAAGTTGAATGTTCTTATAAATTAGGTCAAAGGATTCCCAAGCAGGTGGACTATGAATTACTTCAATCGTACAAGGCATCATACCTTCTGGCTTGCCAAAAGGTAGCTTGATGATTGGTTCGGTTGCCCAAGCGGCGGAAGTTTGCCACTTGCTGAAGGGTAGCTTGATGATTGGTTTGTTCTTCTTGACCTGCGGTAGCTGTGGAGTCATTCCTAATAGGGGGAAGGGAACCAGTTTTGTTAACTGATCCGAGCTATGAACAGAATCATCCAACATATCGCGAGCAAAAGCCACTGCAACACCCAAGAACAACCCAACTACGACACCCAGCATAATGTTCTGCTGTTTTTTGGAAATACTCTTTTTACCGGGTTGCGGTACTTCAACAACTTGCCAATCAAATCCACCTCTGGCAATTTCCAAGCTTAAGTCCTGCCGTGCTTTCTCTAACTGTTGAAATGTTTCACGTTTGAGTTGTATGTCTGTTTGTAGACGAGTATACTTAGCCAATAGATTAGGAAAGCGATCGAGTTCTGCACGGAGCTGCTCCTGTTTTTTTGCCAGTGCTTCGTCGCGTGCCGTTAAGCCTTTTAAGTTGGTCTGAATATCTAAAAGCTTAGTAGCTATAGTTAAGTCGGTTGCACCGAGTTGCCTTTCTTTCAAAAGGCTTTCTCCGGTACCCGGTAGCTGAGCAGAACCTTCAGGTGTAGCGCGTTGCCCTTCTGCTTGCAAGAGACTTAGTTGCTTGTTGCGCTCCGAGAGTAGCTTTTGAATAACTGGGTTTTTGTCAGTGAAGCGTATCCGTTGTTGGCCGATCGCTAAATCAGTCTTTTGGATTTCGTTGAGTAAGGCTTGATAACGAGAAGACTGACTTAACCGCGCCGCAACGAGCGCTTGCTGCGGAGAACTTGCTAGTTGCTGTTGCAAAGAGTCGTATTGAGCCTGAAGCTCCCTTCTAGTCGCCTCGTTTGTTCGCCGGTCCTGTTTAATGTTGTTAATTGCCTCAGTCAGAGCTTTTGCTTGTACTTCCGGCTCAATTAGATTTTGATTTTTGCGAAACTCTTCTAAGGTTGTTTCAACTTGAGCAACGTTCTTACGCACCTTGGGTAATTGTTGATCGATGAAAGTCAGACCTTTAGTTAAACGTAGTCTCTGCTGTTCTCGGTTGTAATCCAAATAAACCCGTTGCATTATTTGTAGCACTTTCTGGGTTTGAGTCGGATTATTAGCCGTGTAGGTTACTTCAAAAATTTTAGTCTCGGTTTTTGCTTTTTCATCGGCCACTTGAGCGACTACTAAGGATTTTTTGATCTCCTCTACATCGATCCCTGGGTACTTAGGGCGCAGCAATTTCACGGCCCTTTCGATGAGCTGAGAACCTTGCATCAGACTAAGCTGAGTAGCATTGTCTATCACAACATTAGAATCAGCAAACTGATTATCTGTTTTACTGTCTTTTTTGCCTTGATAATTAGATTCTACCAAGATCTGCATTGAGCTTGTATAGGTAGGTTTTTCCTTCAACGCTTTTGCAGTGGCAGCAGCAACGACAATACACAGAACACTTAGCAACCAAAAGCGTCGGCGGATTAGAACTGCAAACAGTTCTCCATACCCCGCTTCTGTTTCAGCAATTGAGTTGATATTGTTTTCAGTCACTTCTGCGCCTCGATCATAAACCTATTTAAATCAATTATATAGCAGTTTTCAGTTTTCAATAGCATAAAATACAAGAAAGAGCTGTAGGTACACGACAGTGCCGTGTTCCTACCTGATATCTATACTTCACTGAACTGAATAAATGCTAGATTTATCGCTGATAACGGCCACAAACTTCCTCAATCACCCCATCTACTTTTTCAAAGAAAGCAGCTTCGGAAAAGTTACCGATCGCATGATCTCGGATTTTTTCGTAATCCCAGGCAATCTTACTGGACTCAACTACTGCTGTGTGGATTTCTTCAGGTGTCTGTAGATTGAAAAAGACCCCTGTCTTACCTGGTATCTGAGTATCTAAGACGCCACCCTTACCATAGGCAATTACGGGCGTTCCACTAGCATTAGCTTCTACTGGAACTAAACCATAATCTTCCAAGGCAGCAACAATAACACCACGAGCTTTAGACATCAACTGACTACGTTCTGTATCGCTGACATGACCTAGAAAATTAATATTTTTTAAAGCTCTAGACTCAAGACGCTCTCGCTCTGGCCCATCACCTGTGATAAATAATGGCCATCCGAGCCAATTGAATGCTTCGATAATCACATCAACTCGTTTATAACCAAGAAGACGAGCTGAGACCAAATAAAAGTCCTCCTTATCTTTGGAAAATATAAATCTGTTGATGTCAATGGGATAGTTAATTACAACTGATTTTTTTCCATAAAATTGCTGGATACGACTGGCAACTGTGCTAGAATTAGCAATATAAAAATCAGGCTCCTGAGCTGAATCTAAATCTGCTTGTCTCATCTTCTGAAAAATCGGTTCGAGCATACCAGAAAGATTTCGATAGGTAGCATAGTCTCGAAGATAAGTTGTGGTATCCCACAAAAAACGGGTGACATTGTGACAGAAACAAATATGTATTGCTCCTGGTCTTTTTTGCACAGCTTTAGCAAAGCTCGTGGTACTGCTGATAATCAGATCATAATCTTTTAGATCTAAGGCTCGAAAGGCTGAAAAATAAAATGGAGCCATAAGCCTAAAATTTTTACTTGCTCCTGGAACCTTCTGAAGTACAGTTGTGCGAACTTCACGTTCACCTAGATCGATAGTTTGTTTAGGTTCGTACAGAGACGTGAAAATATCAGCATCGGGGTAGTGTTTACACAGCAATTCAAATACACGCTCTGCTCCACCGGGTTGTGTCAAGTAATCATGGACTAATGCAATTTTCATACTACTCTCTCTATGTTAGAATATTCGACACCGACGATGCCGTTGTGCAAATACTTTTTTTTTACTTTTCCTAGATCACCTTATCAATGCAACCAGATAACGGAAGTACCAAGGTAAATCGCACCGAGAAAGTTGGTTACACGCTAGATAAATGTATCGTAGTCGCCCGATATTGTTTCAGTTGGGATCAGTTTTCAATTCCTTTTACAAGCCTTTTAGAGGTCTTGATCGGCAGCATGAGGTTTACATCGCTTGCGCCTAGGCGGAATTACTGGTATCTTTCCTTGTATGTGGAGCTGATTACTGATCTATTGATCAGTATGATACCCCCGATCGGCAATCACTGTGTCGGAAATCACCTTACGCAGAAGTTTTCACGCCCATCTATGGTAGCCGACTTGTCGGGAGTGTTAGGTAAAAACTCACGGGTTGCCGAACCCATCTATAATAGCATGAATCTTGTTATTGCTTAATGCTGATATATCGAGGTTGATTTTTTAGGCGATCGATCCAAGTTTGAATTGCTGGAAATCTGGTTAAATCAAATCCGCCTTCCCCCGCAACGTGAGTGTAAGCAAATAAGCCAATGTCAGCAATCGTATAGCGATCGCATACAAAAAAGTCATTTTTTTCTAAATGCCGTTCCATCACCCCCAAAGCAGCATAACCCGGTGCTTGTTTTTGTTGCAGCGCTTCTCGATATTCCTCAGCTTTTCCTGTCATGTACCAAAAGCGAGAAGTAGCAATAAAAGGTTCGTGGCTGTATTGTTCAAAAAACAACCATTGCATGACTTGGGCGCGTTCAAATTTATCACTGGGGAAAAACTCTGTTCCTTCGCTCAAATAAAACATAATCGCATTTGATTCAAATATAAATTTATCCGGTGCTATTTCTAATACCGGAATCCGCCCGTTAGGATTTTTCAGTAAAAATTCGGGAGTTCGACTTTCTCCTTTGATAATGTCTATTTCGATCCGATCGAAGGGAAGATTAAGCTGAGTTAAAAGCAAGCGGATTTTGTAGCAATTCCCAGACGGAGAATATTCATAAAGTTTAAACATATTTTTTTTTACCGCAGAGAACACAGAGAACGCAGAGTTAAGAAAGAGAGAAGTTTACAGATTATTGTAGCATTGTTGGGTAATATCAATTCCGGCTGCGCCGGAATGATATAGAGGACACGGCAGTGCCGTTTCCCTACCTCGATTAATTGTAGGGACACGGCACTGCCGTGTCCGGCTGAGGTTCGTAGTGAGGAACGCAAGTCGTCGCTACCAACCAAAGAATTAGCGAACCGAAAGGATACGATCGCCCAATTCCATACTTTTTGTCAAAACTTCCTGCCGCGCCCACCGATCCGCCGCCAAGATATCATCTAAAGCGGGAGTTTTACAGTTATCAATTTGATGTTTATCACACACATTTTCAATCAACTTCGGAATATCCAAAAACTGAATTTTTTCTGCCAAAAATAGCGCTACCGCCTGTTCATTTGCCGCATTCAGCACCGCAGGCATCGAACCACCCGCACGTCCCGCCGCATAAGCTAACTGCATACAAGGATACTTTTCGTGGTCTGGTTCTCGGAAAGTTAAATCACCGGATTTTACTAAATCTAACCGTTTCCAATCTGTCTGAAGTCGCTCCGGCCAAGACAAAGCATAAAGCAACGGCAACCGCATATCAGGCCAGCCCAATTGCGCTAAAACAGACGTATCTTGCAGCTCAATTAACGAGTGAATAATGCTCTGGGGATGGATGACAATATCAATATCATCATAATCCATTCCGAATAAGTAATGAGCCTCAATTACTTCTAATCCTTTATTCATCAAAGTAGCAGAATCAATGGTGATTTTCTGTCCCATTGACCAATTCGGATGTTTTAAGGCATCGGCGACTGTTACTCCGGCTAATTTGTCGATCGGCAAATCTCGAAAAGAACCCCCCGAAGCTGTGAGGATAATTCGCCGCAAACCGCCCTCCGGCAAGCCTTGCAGGCATTGAAAAATTGCCGAATGTTCCGAGTCTGCGGGTAATATTTTAACGCCGTATTTTTCGATTAAGGGGTTGACAACCGGGCCGCCGGCGATTAATGTCTCTTTATTGGCTAAGGCAATATCTTTGCCTGCTTCAATAGCCGCCATTGTTGGCAGCAAACCGGCACAGCCAACTATGCCGGTGACGACGGCTTCAGCGTCGCCATATTTGGCAACTTCGACAACGCCTGTCTCGCCTGCAAGTATAATAGGTTGAGGGTCGATATCTGCGATCGCACTTTTCAATTCCTGTAATTTATTTTCGTCGCTAATTGCGACAATTTCGGGCCGAAACTGTCGAATTTGTTGGGCTAGCAAGGTGACATTTCGTCCGGCTGTTAAGCCGACAATCCGAAATTGTTCCGGGTATTGAGCTACAATATCCAGAGTTTGAGTGCCGATGGAGCCTGTGGAGCCGAGAAGAGTTATTGCTTTCACAATTTTTTA
>JAYSVM010000219.1:0-9425 GCA_043718495.1 Oscillatoriales bacterium
AGGACTGCCCGATATGATCGAACACTGCTCCAATGGCTATTTAGCTAAACCTTATGAAACAGAAGACTTAGCCAGAGGTATTGCCTGGGTGCTAGAAAATAAAGATCGACATCAAAAACTCTGCCTTCGCGCCCGTCAGAAAGCGGAACAAGAATTCACCTTAGACATACAAGCAAATCGCTACTTGTCTATTTTTAACGAGATTTTGTCAAAGGCAAAGTAAGATAAAAAGTCTTACTTTTGCCTGGTAATTTTTACCCTTACCTAAAAGCAGCAAAATTGGGAAGAATGAACCTTACTAAGATCGCCGCCCTTTTAACTTGCTTCAATCGCAAACAAAAAACATTGGCTTGCCTAGAGGCCCTTTTCAACCAGGAACTTCCAGCCGATGTTGATATTTCCACCTATCTAGTCGATGATGCCAGCACGGACGGAACCAGGGATGCAGTCCGTCAAGCCCATACCTCAAGTCAAGATTTTTTCCAGCGATGGGAACCTATTTTGGAACGGGGGAATGCGTGGGGCTTTCAGCGAAGCAATGAAAGATAATCCCGACTACTACCTCTGGTTAAATGATGATACTATATGCTCGTCTGAAGGTTGAAACAAAGTTTACATTAGAAGTGCAAGCTCGTGAATATCGAAACCTCTTGGAAGCAGTTTGCCGAAGAACTCAGTAAATTCACCTAAAAAAAACTAGCGAGATACCCGACTTCTTAAAGAAGTCGGGTATCTAAATGCTGCTCAAATGATAAACTTTCTTTTCAATTTGTTGATCGTGTGGCAAATTAAGTTAATAATTGTCTAGTGTTCGCTGGCGATCGACCATGCCGATCGCCAAAACACAGTTTATTGCAAACAGCCAATCTTTAAATATAGATGGAGCAGATTAGTATAGCAGTCCTGATGACTTGCCACAACCGCAAGTTAAAGACTCTGGCCACTCTAGAGTCGCTGTTCCAACAAGTATCAATCAGTGAAATTACATACAAAGTTTATCTGGTAGATGATGGGAGCACTGATGGTACTGGTGAAGCAGTTCAACAAACATATCCTGATGTCAAGATTTTTTCCGGAGATGGTAATTTATTCTGGAATGGAGGAATGCGCGTCGCTTTCAGTGAGGCAATCAAAGATGATCCAGACTACTATTTGTGGTTGAATGACGATACGATACTTTATTCAGAAGCTTTAAGTTCTTTGTTAACAACTAGCCATCAGTTATTTGAACAAGGAGAAAAAAAGGCGATCGTTGCTGGTTCAACTTGTGACCCCGATACTGGTGATTTTACTTACGGCGGCATAGTGAAAATCACCCCATTACTTCCCTTTAAATTTCGGTTTCTCGATCCGACAAAATCACCTCAATCTTGTGACAGCATGAATGGTAACTGCGTACTCATTCCCCGCAGCGTCGTTCAACTTGTTGGCAATCTCGATCCAGCCTTTATCCATTATTTATCAGACTGGGAATATGGCTTGCGCGCCAGACAAAAAGGCTGTACAGTTTGGATAGCTCCAGGGTATCAAGGAACCTGTTCGCCCAATCCGCAGTCCACAAAAGTAGCGGCTGCTAATATGACTGAAGGTTTGCAAAAGATGAATCAACCCAAAGGCTTAACTTTCCAAGATGCGACCCTCCAACCCTGGGAAGAATGGAAAGTATTTGCTCAGCGTCATGGTGGTTTATTCTGGCCGATTTATTGGTTGCTACCTTACAGAAGGTTAGTTTGGTTTTCTATCTTGAGCAAGCTGGGATTAACTAAAAACAAAACCCAAGGTGAATAGGATGGTTGACCGAGGTAATTTGCGCGTGGCTTGGCTGGTGCCGGAAGTAGAATTGGGTGCATATTGGCAGCCAGTATTGAGAGAATTCACGAAAGTGTTTAAGAATACTGTTTTCTATACTGGTCGTGTTTGGTCTGGGTTTGATCCGACACTTCCGGGAGCATCGGCTATTCAGTTGGTAGGGGAAACTAAGTTTGTTGAAACGGAAAAGATCGAAACAGGGTACGATCGCGGTTTCATCGCAGTATCGCCCAGTATCATCGGTCATTTACTAAAATTTAGACCTCAAATCGTTTTTCCTCAAGCTTTTTCTCTGTGGACTGTCTTGGTGGTGCTGCTAAAACCTCTTTGTGGCTGGAAAATTGCAATTATTTATGATGGTAGTTCCCCGAATACGGATTTTCGAGATTCTGGTTTTCGGACATCTGTCAGACGCATATTAGCTAAGTTTGCTGATGCTTTTGTTTCTAACAGCCAAGCCGGAAAAAGATATTTGGTGGAAGCGCTAAATGTACCGGAAACGCAGGTTTTCACTAAAACTTATTTAGTTCCTGATGCGGAAACGCTACTGAAACCTTTATCAGGAAATAAGCAAAGTTTAGGACTGAAGCAGCCAATATTTTTATATGTGGGGCGGATTACAGCTAGAAAAGGAATTAAGACACTTTTAGAAGCTTGTGCTCTGCTCAAAAAGCAAGGATATTCTGATTATACTTTACTGATTGTTGGGAAGGGAGACCAGCAGGACGAATTGGAAAGTTTTATTAAAGAACAAGATTTTTCTGAACAAGTAAAGTGGGTGGGATGGGTAGATTATGGAAGTTTGGGTACTTATTTTAACCAGGCTGATATTTTTGTATTTCCGACTTTTGAGGATGTTTGGGGAATGGTTGTACCAGAAGCAATGGTGTTTGGAAAACCGGTATTGTGTTCAAATGGTGCTGCTTCCTGTGAGTTAATTGTGGAAGGGGAAAATGGTTATGTTTTTGATCCCAATAATGCTCAGGAGTTAGCCATAAAAATGCAAACTTTTATAGATAATCCTGATTTGGTTAAGTCGATGGGTGAGTGTTCGCGACAGCTAATTTCTCTAAAAACTCCTGAAACGGCGGCCAAAGCTTATGTCGAAGTTATATCTTTTTTAATGAAGGAAGAAGGAAAAAGGGAGAAGGGAGAAAATTTGAAATACTGAATGCCCAATGCCCAATTCCCAATTCCCAATGCCCAATTCCCAATTCCCAATTCCCAATTCCCAATTCCCAATTCCCAATTCCCAATAACTGATGAAAGTTCTATTATCTGCTTTTGCTTGTGAACCAAATCTCGGCTCTGAAGAGGGAGTCGGATGGAATACTGTGCTCCAAGTTGCTAAATATCATGAGACTTGGGTATTTACTCGGACTTTTTGTCGATCGTACATTGAAGCAGAACTAAAACTCCATCCAGTTCCGAATTTACACTTTGTTTACTTTGATCCTTTTGGGTGGAGCGAAGATTGGAAAGGGAAACAAGGATTTTTGCAACTTCATTACTATTTGTGGCAAATCTGGGCTTATTTTATGGCTCGGAAACTCGATCGCGCGATCGGCTTTGATATAGTACAACACGTCACCTATGTCAAACATTGGTCTCCCAGCTTCCTAGCACTATTACCGCAGCCGTTCATTTGGGGGCCTGTGGGGGGTGCAGAAGCAGCACCAAAGCCTTTTTGGGCAGATTTTAGCCGCCGGGGCAAAATCTACGAAACTCTGCGGGAGTTGGCTCAAGGATTGGGAGAACGCGATCCTTTTGTGGGGCTGACGGCGCGCCGCAGTGTTGTAGCGCTAGCGACTACCGAAGAAACGGCTGCTAGACTACGATTTCTGAAAGCACCAAACGTGAAAATTTTCTCTCAAGTTGGTTTGTCGCAGACAGAAATTCAACAACTAGAACAATCTCCAACTCCGCCGACAGAAACAATTAGATTCATCAGTGTTGGTCGTCTATTACACTGGAAAGGAGTGCATTTGGGTCTCCGTGCATTTGCGGAGGCGAAGTTGGAACACAGCGAATACTGGATTGTCGGAGATGGCCCGGAAAGGGAGCGTTTAGAAGCTTTGGTAACAGAATTGGGACTGACAAAGCAGGTACATTTTTGGGGAGCTTTACCTCGCGCTGAAACTCTTTCTAAAATGGGGGAATCTCACGTTTTGCTTCATCCCAGTTTGCACGATTCTGGCGGTTTTGTCTGCACAGAAATGATGGGTATCGGTCGCCCGGTGATTTGTTTGGACTTAGGGGGCCCAGCTACTCAAGTGACTGCTGAAACTGGGATTAAGGTGGTTGCTATCGACCCCGATCGCGCCGTACAAGGTTTAGCAGAGGCTATAGTATGTTTAGCAGGGGATTCAGAATTGCGATCGGGCTTGGGCAAGGCAGGTAAAAAGCGCGTCAAAGAAGTATATGATTGGGATGTTAAAGGTAAATTTTTTGCTGAATTGTACGAATCTATAGTCGATCGAAAATCGGGATAATTTCTGATTTATTCAATTGGTGTATTCGATCGCAAAAACCAGAAAAAATTATTTGTCAGGAGAGTCAAAATTGAGCGTTGCAATTATTACCGGAGCGGCTGGTTTAATAGGTTCCGAGGCTTGTAAATTCTTTGCCCAACAAGGCTTTGATGTTGTTGGAATTGACAACAATATGCGCCAGTTCTTTTTTGGTGCAGATGCTTCTACAAATTGGAACCGCCAACAACTCGAAAAATCCTTGGGAGGAAAGTATTTCCATTTAGATGTGGACATTCGTGACTATGAAGCAATTACTAACATCTTTCAGCGGTATGGTACGGATGTAGAATTAGTCATTCACACGGCTGCCCAGCCCAGCCATGATTGGGCGGCCCGCGCTCCTAAAATAGATTTTACCGTCAATGCCAACGGTACTCTCAATCTTTTAGAAGTAACTCGCTTGTACTGTCCCAAAGCCGTTTTCATTTTCACTTCTACCAACAAAGTATACGGCGACACACCAAACAAATTGCCTTTAGTTGAATTAGAACACAGATGGGAAATTGAACCAGGTCATACTTACGAAGGTGGCATTCGGGAAGATATGTCCATCGATCAATGTTTGCATAGTTTGTTTGGTGCTTCCAAAGTAGCTGCTGACATTTTAGTTCAAGAATACGGCCGCTATTTTAATATGAACACCGCTTGTTTTCGTGGTGGCTGTCTAACTGGACCGAATCATTCTGGAACTCAATTGCATGGCTTCCTCGCCTATTTGATGAAGTGCGCCGTGACGGGAACTCCCTACACAATATTTGGCTA
Organism: Oscillatoriales bacterium; assembly: GCA_043718495.1. Lineage (GTDB taxonomy): Bacteria > Cyanobacteriota > Cyanobacteriia > Cyanobacteriales > Microcoleaceae > Microcoleus. The sequence continues at coordinate 5,103 of JAYSVM010000219.1, forward strand.
CAAAGGGAAGCAAGTCCGCGATAACATTCATAGTGCAGATTTAATTTCAGCATTTTATGAGTTTGTGAAAGCTCCAAGAAGTGGACAAGTTTACAATATGGGAGGTGGTAGATATAGTAATTGTTCAATGCTAGAAGCTATCCAAATGTGCGAGAAAATTGCAGAACGCAAATTCAATTGGACTTATGCTGAAGACAATCGCATGGGCGATCACATTTGGTGGATTAGTGACAATGGAAAATTTGCTAGTCACTATCCAGACTGGAAAATGAAATATAACGTCCAACAAATACTCCAGGAAATTTATGAGTGTAACCGCGAGCGTTGGCTTAAAGAGGTGCCTAATGATTGATCAGGGTAAAAAGAATGTTCTGGGAATCTTAGTAAATGCCGTGAATTACGAAGCGGCAGTTAGCAAGATTATTGACGCAGCCCACACCCGTACACCACTGTCAGTTTCGGCTTTAGCTGTTCATGGTGTCATGACAGGAGTTCTTGATAGGACTCACCGCTATCGCCTCAATCACATCGATTTAGTATTGCCAGATGGACAACCCGTAAGGTGGGCATTAAATTGGCTCTATAATACAGAATTGCCCGATCGCGTTTGCGGGCCAGTTGCGATGTTAGAAATCTGCGAACGTGCTGCTGAAGAAGGATTGTCCATCTATTTATACGGTTCTAAAACTTCTGTATTAGATGCTTTGTCCAAAAATCTTTGCCAGCGTTTTCCCAAGTTAATTATTGCGGGAATGCAGCCTTCTAAATTCCAACAAACTTCCCCTGAACAGAAACAGGAAATCGCCCAGGAAATTCGCAACAGTGGTGCAGCCATTACTTTTGTGGGTTTGGGGTGTCCGCGACAAGAAGTTTGGGCTTATGAATATCGTGATGACTTATCAATGCCGTTGATTGCTGTGGGTGCTGCTTACGATTTTCATGCGGGAAATTTGACTAAATCTCCTGATTTTTTAGGTAAGTTAGGCTTAGAATGGTTGTTTCGACTAATAATGGAACCAGGACGTCTTTGGAAGCGGTACGTCTTGTTGAATCCACTTTATATCTGGCTGTTTTTGCTACAAGTTTTGAAATTAAAACAGTTTGACCCTAAAGATGCCACGCCACCTATAAAAGAAGTGCTGTACGGTTGAAATTTTAAGAGTTGTTGTCATCTCAATTCCGGTTGTACTCAGACATGATATTGAAGAGACGGCACGTGCCGTCTCCCTACCGAAAATAATATTGTAGGGAGACTGCACGTGCCGTCTCCTAGTCTCCGCCACTAATAATTCCGATGCTACCAGATTTGATATCAATTCAGGTTGCACCAGAATCCTATTGAGGACACGGCACTGCCGTGTCCTAATTTCGGCTACTTGTTGGTCTGAATAACTGCCAAAAGGATTATGAAGGCAGTTGGCAGTAACCAAAAGCCGAACCTGTCTCATCCGATAATTCACTTTCAGTAGCCTGATTAGCAACCATTGACTCGGCAATCACCTGCTGCATATGTTCAATGCGAGCTTTAAAAGTCTTCTCAAAAGTGTTCTGTTGAGCAAAATTCAGTGACTTGAAAGACATCGATTTAATTGCTTCCCGGTTCTGACTGAGCTCTGCAATTTTCTTCGCCATCAATTTAGGCTGATTCATTGGCACAACCCATCCAGCCTCCGACATTCCAGCAATTCCCTCGAAGGCCTCATTCGCATAGCCAACAATCGGTACACCGCAAGACATGGTTTCTATATAAGTACAGGAAGGATCACCCTGGCGGTGGCAGCAAACAAACAAATCAATCTGCTTCTTAACAAAGGGGAAAAACTCGGTTTTAAAGTCTGGTACTCCGAGCATTTTTACACAATCATTCAGTTGATTGCTAGCTATTTGCTTGTACATCGTCTCTTCTAAATCACCAGCACCACTGATAAACATTTCAAATTTCACCTTCATTTTTTTGAGTTCCTTAGCAACCTCAATTAAATGATCGGCTCCTTTCATTTTAATCAAGCGACCTGAAAATACCAACCGCAAAGGCGTATCTTGAGAGCTATTTTTAGTCCGCATTTCAATATCAGCTTCTGTTGCTAACATATCCGCGCTAATCCGCGTGTCAAAGAAAAACAGTGGATTCCGATTGAGACTTTTGTACTCTTCGTAGGTCGGAGTCCCATTGCACTGCAATCCATCTGCCATTGCGATAGCCTGACGTTGCTTCATTTCTTGACGATAAGTCCAAATGATTCTCCGCAAGCGAACCAAAGGATTATTTGTACTCACATTCACAATCTGTTTGCGAGTTTTCAGACTATATTCAGAAACATAAATACACGGCACTCCAGCTAACTGACATACTTTACTGATGTGGTTCTGTCTATGTTCCGGGACTGCCAGCACTAGGGAACTTTGGTGTTTGTGCAGTAGAGCCGGTGTGATTTGATCAAAAGAAATTACTTCTAAGGTAAAAGGCAATTCATTAAGATTGAATACTTTCTGATCAATATTACCATTATCTACTTGCGTCTCTTCCATCATCACAGTGATGGAACCATCCCAATAATTGTTGAACTCTTCTACCGCTTCTATTAACTTGCGGGTGAGTAAGACTTTACCATTTGGCAGTAGCTTGGCTTTTAGAGGTTGTAAGATTGTCAAATTGTTGTTAGTACGCATATACTAGAAATTCCTTGTTTTTTTAAGTTTTGACTGTTGATGTGGTAGCGAATGGTTGGCCTAATACACAAACTTCTGTCATCTATGCAATTAAGCAGAAAGGGGGATGTTTAAACCGGATTTAGTTTGGTATGTGCGAATCATCTGTCAATCTACGTGTAAATGTCAAGAGAATTTTTTAATCTTTATTGATTCTTTATAATTTATCGGTCAATTATAAAGATCAGCACAATTTTAGGGTAAATTTGGTTATACATAGACTGCGATTACTGAGTTTTGATACTTAAATATCATCTTCAAACTGCTGCGCGACGCCCAGTAACCAACCTAATTATGTCATTCTGAGGCTTAGCGAAGAATCTCAAACCTTGCAATATCGTTACCCTAACTCCTAAGCTAGCAAGCATAGCAATAGCGATCGCAACTTCGGAATAGGATTACTTAAATACTGTCAATTATAACAGTTCTCACAAAATTATTGGAATTTTACTTAACTATATTTTGTAACATAATCATCATATTTCTTTACAATTAACAAAGGGAACGAGAAGGAATAAAACAAGGAAATTTTGCCCCTTCCCTCTTCCCTAATGGGAAGTCTTGATGCTAAATTTTTCTTTGATAAACCGGATATAAAGGTGCTTAAATGCGGATTTTAGGACGCGAGGCATCCCAAAATCGATCGGCATCATCTTTTCCGGCAACTTCCAATCCAAAATTTTCAGACTTTCCGGCTGCAAAAGCGGAAAATCAATAGCTTCTAAATTCGAGCAAAGTCCCAATTTCGTCGCCGCAACTACAGTCGGAACACTAGCCGGATCAACATTAATAATTTCAACTATCGTCCTATCCAAAGCAAACACGTCTCTCGATGCGCCCAAAATCCCCAAAAACTTAGGTTCGCCGCCGCTTGGTCCGTTACCTTCATGACCGATAATTCCGTCCAAAATAGTCAAATTTGGGTTGATTGTGCGTGCAGTTTCTACTAGCATTTCACCAAATCTGGCGCTATCTTTACCAGCTTCCATATGCCACCAAGCTTTCATTTTACCTGGAACACAGCCGAACAAGTTTTTGACCCCCATTGTCACTGTTAATTGAACATGAGATTTCAATTTTGGCAAATTAATGACGACATCTGCTTCCATTGCTTCTTTGCAAAGTCGGAGATGATTAAACTCATCGTTGACAGTTTCGTAACGTTTCCCTTGAAATTCTACCACTGGCAAATTCAGTTCTTCTAGCAGTGGCAAATAGCCGTTAGCTTTCGCCACACCGATCGCACTACCGAAGGCTGGACTGTCACCTAAGAATGGTTTTCCGCCCGCTTCTATGACCATTTGTGCCACACAGTAAACCAATTCTGGTCTGGTGACGCATTCTTTGGTGGGGCGAGAACCTGTGAGGAGATTGGGTTTGAGTAGAACGCGATCGCCTTTTTTGACGAAAGCTGATATTCCGCCCAAGGGTTCTAGCAAGTTTTCTAAGGATGTTTGCAGGATTTTGCGATCGTATGAATTGGCTCGGATTAAACTAACAGCAGGCATAATGTTATTTGGCATTGGGAATTGGGAATTGGGAATTGGGAATTGGGAATTGGGAATTGGGAATTGGGAATTGGGAATTGGGAATTGGGAATTGGGAATTGGGAAT